>CAWVWU010000130.1:0-10474 GCA_963933925.1 uncultured Puniceicoccaceae bacterium | reverse complement strand
AGGGCCCTGCCAATCGATATTCGAAATTTCACTGACTCCCGTTTTCGTCTGGATTCTCAGCAGAACGCGGGATCGTTCAGTACGCGTCGGAGCATACTTCAGCCTAACCGCAACAATATCACCAAAAGGAATCTCTCCCTCGCTATCCTCTTCCCTCCATCGGAGCCGGTCTTCTCCCGCTTCCCATGTCCTCGGTTTTGTAAAGTAGTTCAGTCTTTGGGTATAAGTCATCGGAAAGAGAGGCAAGCAGGGTAACTATTTGTGAAAATGAAATCACCTCCTGACAAGACTCTTATGCACCCCCATTCTTTTTTCGATAAATGCTTTTAAATGACAACGTGCAATCGGTAACTGTAATAACCCTCGCTCTCGAATAATACAGTCGGTCTGTTTATGGATATCAGTCAACTACCCAAAAACCAGCTACGACTACTCAGTTAGATTTGAAAGGAAACAGGCCGTGGATTCAGCTTTGAAGTGCAAGAGAGTGATGAAAAACACCGCTCACCTTTATTCCCCTTATTCACCAAGCAGCTCACGCATGTGATCCAAGCTCAACGTATCTCCCGCTAGTTCATCATCAATAACAGCTCCAGCGAGATCAGACTTCTCAGTTTGTATTAGCCTGATTTTCTCCTCTATCGTATTCTTAGCGAGCAGACGATACGCGATCACCGTATTCGTCTGACCGATGCGGTGAGCACGGTCAATCGCCTGCGCCTCCACTGCCGGATTCCACCACGGATCAAACAAAACCACATAAGACGCCGCCGTCAGGTTCAACCCCGACCCCGCCGCCTTCAACGACAACAAAAAGACGGGCTCCCCATCGTCACTTTGAAAACGATCCACCAACTCTTTTCGATTCTGCGTCTTCCCCGTAAGGCTCAAATTTGGAATCTTCGACTTAGAAAACGCTTTCTCGATAATCGAGAGCACCGATACGAACTGACTGAAAACAAGTACCTTGTGCCCTTCCTCGACCAAAGGTTCCACAATATCCATCAACGCCTCGAGCTTCGCTGACGCAATTTCCTGCTCCTTATCCTCAAGAACAAGACGGGCATCACAGCAGATCTGCCGCAACCGCAACAGAGCCTGTAATACGTTAAACCGCTCCTTCCCTGAAGAACCATTCGACCCCACGTTCGAAAGCGACGCACGGGCCTCAGTCAAGGCATCATCGTACATCTTCCGCTGCCGCCCCTCCAACTCACAGTGAATATCCTTTTCGATTCGCTCAGGAAGATCCTTCGCCACCTGACTCTTCAGACGTCTCAAAAGAAACGGCCGGATACGACGCTTCAAAGCAGCCAATGCCTTGGGGTCATTCTTAACATTATAGTTCAGTGCAAACGACACCTGAGGCCCCAACAAACCCGGCATCGCAAAACGCATCAGACTCCACAGATCCGTC
Organism: uncultured Puniceicoccaceae bacterium; assembly: GCA_963933925.1. Lineage (GTDB taxonomy): Bacteria > Verrucomicrobiota > Verrucomicrobiia > Opitutales > Opitutaceae > JAKYXN01. Next base: position 9,057 of record CAWVWU010000130.1, on the reverse strand, counting down.
AATCGGTTCTCGATCGGAGTACCAGATAGAATCAGGCGATGTCCCGTCTTCACCTGATAGGCAACCTTCGTCGTCTGAGAACGAGGCGACTTAATATACTGCCCCTCATCCAAAATCACCGCGTCCCATTCAGACGACAGGAAATATTCCGAACCAATCCTCAATTGAGAATAGTTCGTCACAACGATATCAGCATTCTCAAGTTCGACCCCGACACTCTTCTTCGATCGATAAAGAACTGAAATTAAGCCCGTATCAAAATCGCTTGGTTCACGTATCCAATTATCCGCAACCGACTTTGGACATACGACCAACACACGAAAACCGCTCCCTTTCGATCGATTCTCCTTAAGCCACAACAACCACGCCAAGGTCTGCAACGTTTTACCCAGGCCCATATCATCGGCAAGAATCCCTCCGCCGCCCTTATAAGAAAGCCCACACAAATACTGAAAGCCTTCTTCCTGGTAAGGACGCAACACACCCTTCAGACACTGAGGCACGTCCGCAGCAGGCGTCGCCTTGAGCTGTTCAGCCCGCAATCCAGCATCCTTCCACTCTTCCCCATCACGTGCGCCCTCGGGCACAAGTTCCTCAACCTGCGAAACATGAAGCCGTTGGCTATTTCCCCGTTCAGGGTCCACTCCAATCTCACGCAACGCATCGCGCGTCGGCCCATCGAAATTCATATCGAGCCGACGCCAGCCCTTTCCAGGCAAGTTAACAAGTTGCCCCTTCCCGAGCTGAAGCAGCCTAATATCCTCATCCGAATACCCTCCCGCAACAACCGGCCGAGCCGATACCTGAAACCAATCCCGATCCGTGGTCTCTTCCAGACGAAACGCATACTCCAATTTCAAGGGCTTATCTTCCAATTTCACTTTCTTCTGAGCCCCAGAAGCCTTTCCCGAAAATGTAACACGTGACTCCTCACTCCGAGCGACTTCACAAAATCCTGCATCAACCTCGAATTGCCTGTATTCAAAATAGGCCGCCAACGCATCTGCAAACTCCTCAGCCGAATCAACGACTCCATCCGCTAAACCCTCCTTCAAGTCCCGAAAGGGTTCACTCGTTACCTGAGGCGTCTTCACGAACGAACGAACATCGCGCGGATAGATCAAGTACCCAGATTTCTGAGCCGTTTTCCAAAGCCGCTCCACCTGATCACACACTCGCCGCTCTCGTGGTCCCGCATCTGACGACAAACGTGCGGCCAAACCTGTTTTCACAGGATCCTTCTTAACGACCATTTCCGAGCGATCTTCCCCCACCGCAGCTCCCACAATCCGATCTCGCACAACACGAGCAAGGGCGTACGCATGCTTGCAGTTGAAAAACTGATCACACTGACAGCTTCCACTAAATCCGCCCTCCTTATTAACAACCAAGCTAACGCTATACAGCCCTCGACGTCCCTCGGTCACATTTCCCTCGAAACGCAAAGGACGCACCACACGGCACACCGCCGCTCCATTCTCATAAAGTTCCGTCCCTTCACGCATCGCCCCGCTATCCACCTGAGCGACAAATCGTGCAAACTTCTGATCAAATACAAACGGGTCCATAAGTTACAACACGACCAAGTCGACTATCGCAAGCAACGCCCAAACATCTCCAAACTCAGACCAAAGCCTTGCATCGCAAGCACCGGATCATAGCGCACCCCTTCATCGCGAACAAACGCGTGAGCACCATTAAATTCATGCCATTGGAAATTCACATCCGCGTCTTCCAAAGTCGTACGAATCAAGCGACGCCCCTCCAATGAGACATGGGGATCCTGACGCCCCCATATCATCAACAATTCTCCCTTGATATCACCAAAACGATCCAGCGAGTCATCATTCATCCCGGCCCCCAAAGAACGCTTATGAATATCTGTCGCATAAAAACAAGCCGTCGCCAAAACACCAGGAATCATCCCCGCGCGAAATGCCAAATGCCCACCAATACAAAAGCCCAAAGCTCCGACCTTCCCCGAACACGCCGCAAAACCAGCCAAATGCTCAACGGCCGCAACCGCATCCGCATCATAAGCCGCTATCGTCTTCGTCGTCTTCAACTCATTCCCACGGTCCGTCCCCTCCTTATCATACTCGAAAACGGTACCCGCCACCTCGTACTCATGATAGATTTCCGGCACGTTCACCACATAGCCATGCCCCGCGAAATACGCCGCAATACGAGCAATCGGTCCCGTCATCTGGTAAATTTCCGAATAGAGCACGATTCCCGGAAACGCCCCCTCCGCATCTGGCCTAAAGATATGGCAACGCATCGGCCCACTAGGCGTTTCGACATCATGGAATTCCGGCTCTCTAATCCTCATCCCCGATAAACAAACCCATCCCTCCCCAATTGCAATGTCAGTTATAGGAGCAACTCATCGATCCATTCTACTCCTCCACAGTGACAGGGTCCAACATCTCCACCTTTATATTAAAAAAGGTCCCTGTACGTGTCGAATAATTCATCCCAACATGGCTCAAATCGATCCGAAGTGTCTCTCCATTTTTTAACTTAGAAACGCGATACGTCTCAGGAGTAGGAGGAGCCTTATTGGTAAGATCAAATCGGTGAAACGCTCCCCCCGGCGTAGAAACCGTCGCGACCGCATGGGGGCGCTTCTCATTGTAGTTATTCTCAAAAAAGCTAACGGTATTAATCGGCCATGGATTCCCAACCGAATAAAAGAGGTTATTCAGGTAAGATTCCACCGTAACCAGTATATCTCGATCTCCTCCAGAATTATTGACCAATTCCAACTCTCCCTCAGCACTAACAAAATTGTCAGTAGGTCCATATTCGCTCAAATAGGATGAAATATACACAGTGCCCCGCACGTTAAAATCAAAGGTATTCCCACTCGAAGCCCAATTGATATAGAGAGCATCCGTAATAAATGATCCAAATCGCGTATTTATTGACGTCGCAAGGGGCAAGCCACTCGGGCCATTCTGAAAATCCTCAAAGGTCAAAACGCCTTTCGGATCATTCAAAAGACCAATGGGGTCTCCTTGCCCATTTACCGTTTTGCTATCGGCCACCAATTGCCAGTCGATCGAAGCATCTGTTAGAATTAAATCGTTAGTGTTGGACTCTATCGGAATTCTCACCTCATGGCCGATACTTGGGATTCTCTTCGAGCGAACCTTAAGGATGAGTTCATCCTCCGCCGGAGCAGTGACGAGAAGGTCTTCGATCAAAACACCTATGACATAGGTTTCTTCGTGAAAATCAATCGACGCATTTAAACTAAAATCCTCTACCTCCTTCCATGAACCACCATTCATATCCTTCAGTAATACTTTGCGAGAAATCCCTACAACATCGTTTTCAAATAATACCTCGAAAACATATTCATCCTCAAGGAACCCAGTTTTCTGAGATTCGGGATAGGGACCGTTGAAACAGATTAAGTTCAAAACAATTTCCCCTGTATTTAGTCCATCAATCGGTTTCAAATATAGCTTTTGAAAACCCTCCTCGATCTCAGGGCCCAAAGTTAATTTATTTGGTTTAGAAACACCTGAATCATCAAGATTGGCTTTAGCAAGAACTTCAAACGATCTCGGTCCTAACATTGGTTCTTGAAGAGGAAGATCCCACTCAAACCAATATCTATAGGGATCGATATATTTTTTCTTTTCTTTACCGTTTTTGTCTATGTAGAATTCAAAATCTACATTCGTAACCCCCATGGTTCCATCGGTTCCTTCAAGTCCCATTGACTCTACCTGATTCTTGTCTAAAAACTCCAAGACTTGCTTTGACTCAACACCATCTGAATCAGTCGAGAAAAAAGCAACTTTTTGCATAGCAAGTCGATTCCCCCCACGATATTCCATCGCATTTACAATTACGTATGATGGAGAACCTGCGTCAACTTTATCGAAATTTGAATAATCATCAACTGGGAAGGATTCAGCGAATAACGGTTTATATTTTGAGAAATATATTCCCTTGACCCAACCTTCTTTGGGTTTCCTATAACTCTCTCTCCATGGGTGTTTAGCATACCCGTGAATACGGTGCTTCCAATTAAAATCTCTGGCCAGAAAGTTGATTGGATTCTCCCCAGCCCTCGGATGAGTTGAACTCCGAGAAACGAGTAGTCCAGACCTGCCAGATTTCCAAAGTTCGAAATGCAAATGCTTAGGACTTCCTTTGGGGTTTAAAGTGGCAATTTGTGTATTTTCATTAACAATGGCCCCGTAGCTTTCCCCGGGAATGACATGCAAATACTTGGAAAAATATCCATTTCCATGATCAATTAAAACACTACCATTCGCACTCCCGTTTGGATCTACTGTCCCGACCACGATTCCTCTATTTGCAGCATAAACCTCTCCAATTCTACTACCCAAATCAAAACCCCAATGAAGATCATTATGAAAGGGATACTCTCCAAACGCTCCAGAAACAGAAACGATTTCTTCAGCAGGATAATACCAAATATCATAACTATCCGCTATGTATTTTGAGGAATCTACTGGTAGGGTAATATCCCCAATCACTAGAAACGTTTCTTCGTTAATTGAAGCTGTCCGATTAAAACTCGAAATACTCGCAATTGCTGGTTTAAGAACAATCCCTACATTATAGAGAGAGCCACTTGTTTGTATCTTGATTTTAGATACTGAAACACCCTCCACAAGATTAACAAAGGGTGGATCGATCGAATATTCAAAATCCACTGAATCATCTCCAATAAGGGGTACGAGCACGAGTTCGTACTCGCCATTGATTCGACTTTGACCAGGCCAGCCCTCCACTTGATCAAGCTTTAGATCATATTCCGTATTCGCTTCCGGAAAAAGAGGAAGACCCGTCGCTTCAACTTGAAATACCTCCACAGGGAGTTCCTCATCGTCGATGTTTTCTTGAAAAGAATCCGGAGTTTCTTCAACAGCCATGGCGAAAAACGAATCGTCCTTAGGAACATTCGTATAATAATCGAGAACCTCGCTATCATAGTCACCCTCAGCAAGTAAATCCCACTGGGAAACGTCCACACCAAGTTGCCCTGTGAGCAAGCGATAATGCCCCTTATCCTCAAAAATCGTTACAAATTTAAGGCTCCCATCCGAATCTATTGTTACCCTTAAGACAGGCGTCTTTTTCAGTTCAATAACCGTGACAACCGTCGGATCGCTCAAATTCGTTTGTTCTTCGAGATTCGTATACTCATCGCCATCAAAATTCCCATCTCCGTCTACATCAGCAATCCCTACAATCCCATCATCGGGATCAGAATCAGCAATATACATCTCAAATGAATCCTGCAGGCCATCATCATCAAAATCGAGATCAACGACTTCCACTAAGATATCATCGGATGCCGTAACACCAAACTCATCTGAAACGGTAAGGCGAATACTCGTCGTCCCTAACGCCAAATCAATTTGAACGATTTCCCCTTCTACAGAGCCGCCATCCCATTCCCACAAATACAGCGCTACCTCGCTCTCTGGATCGCTCGAAGCAGATCCGTCGAGGGTTACCGTTTTTCGGTTATCGCCATCGTACTCATACACCACGAGATCTTTTCCAGGATCTGCCTCAGGCGGGAGATTCTCATCGACATCTATCGAAAAACGAGCCGGCCAAGCGTTCACTCCATTGCTTCCTAAAAGCTCCAACAAAACCTCATAGTCAATTCCCTCCGATACTTCCGGAGCAACCAAGACCTCTACATCAGCCGATAACGACACTTGATTCTGAACTCCTGAACTCTCCTCCCCGTTACCCTCGACACGATAAGCAAGGGTAGCATTACCATCCACAGCGGCCTGCTTCTCACTCAAGTAAATTACGGTTTCTGGAAACGATAAATGTCCTTCGTCCGACTGCAGCATAAAGGCAGGCTTTTGCATTCCCTCAGCCCCACTAGAGAATTCAAACGAAACGTCGTCACCTTGGCTTACGGTTGACTCGACCGGAACCCAGTCACCCGCAGTCTCAGAGTAATACACCAGCGAATAGTTTTCCCCGACGAGCTTCTGAGTCCCCATGATCCGGGCGACAAACTCACTCGTCCAAAGCCCGCGATTGTCCTGGTATCGAAAATGGATACTGGCCATTCCCTCATCAACGTCAGCTCCCACATCAAAACTAAACTCAAGGGAACTTGATTGGCCCTCTTCAACCGGCACCTCAATCCCTTCGCCCTGTCCAGGATCTACATCCACAAAGTATTCCGCGTAGATCAATTCATACTTCGGAATCACAATCGAGCAGTAATCCGTCTCAAGATCATCGCCACTAACCCATTTCACCTGAACCGTAACATCGGCCAAAGCGTAATCAGAAACGAGATACACGAGTTCACTCGTCTCCCCCATCAATTCGGTTTCAGAATCAATAGTCCGGTACACTCGATACGACACCGCTGACGGCACCTCATTCCACGTCAACTCGAAGCTATCAAACCCTGGCAAAACCTCAGCGGAACATTGCTCATCCGAGAAAGTAACCGCACTTAAATGCACAACAGATAGTGCACAGACAATCCCCCCAAAGAGGATCCGCAGAGACATATTAATCTCCGTCAAAATATTATATATCAAACGCATAGCGATACGATTGAATTACTGAGGAAGACGGATTTTTAGAGTGATCGGTATGCTTCCCTGACTCGGCCCAGTGGGAGGAGCATCAACCCCGACAATACGTGGAATGTTCGGCAACCCCGAGAGTACATAAGGATACGAGCCGCCAAACGGTCCCACCATAGCTCCATCAACTCCATTCAGCAGATCCGTATTTTCTGCCGCCGGCAGATACTGGCCATCGCTTCCTTCTCCATCAAAAAGAGCAAGGATAGCATCTTCGAACAACCCCGTATTCGTGTCCTCGTCGAGAGGATCTTTGTAACTAGCCTGTGCGTTTACAGCCCACTTGTTTGAATTAAAGACATTCCCAGTAGCCGTCGAATCATCCAATCTGAAAGAACTCACCTCAGTAAATATATTATTCCGAATGCGACAGTCACTAAAATCGAAGGAACTCCCGTCGAAAATGTTATTTTCCAGCTCCGTGGATGAAATAAAAGCTGATGCATTAGTATTACGTGTTCCGATACTGAGAGACGTGCCCTTAAAAATACTATTTCTAAAAAAGACGTCGGTACAATTCATCTGAATATACGTACTTCCGGTAAAGTAGCTCTGCACAAAAAGGCAGGCAGAAACAACGTCCCTCTTATCTGCCCCCCCTGCTGGAAATGATCCCGCGGTTTTGCTAATATGAAGGTAATTGATTTTACACCCCTTGACCACAATATCGTTGGCAATAATGTGGAGTTCCGTCTCAACAGTCACCCCTTGAAAAACACTCCCCGACGAGTCCGAGGTAATCTCCTCTGGGTTAACGTCATCAAATTCAGAGTTTGAAATTTCGTATCTCAAGGAAACCGACTTCAAACGAGCCGGAAATGTATTTCTAAATTCCGTGAAGTTCTCATCCAAAAAATAGCCCGGGCCGATATAAGTCAGCCGTTTCGTAGCAATTAAATCACCGTAATGGCGAAACGACCCCATAAGATAGAGAATATCTCCTTCAGCAGCTCCATCATGAGCATCCTGCACAGTCTTAAAATCAGCCACGTGATCGGGACTACTATCAACAATCCAGGTTTTAGAAAACGCGCTCGAGCTCGCGATTAGAGTTACAACGAAAACAAGAAGACAGCGTAGCGGGGGGAACATAGGAACAACTTTAACCCCAAAGCTCCGTTTTTCAAGGTCCGAAGCGTTGCGTCAACGACGACGGCCTCAAACAGGGTAACCTAACCTAGAAATCTTTGACTGCACTCCATTCACCTCGTAACGAAATGTAGATAAACGATATGCACTGTGTGGCGGGATCAATATTCCACGAACATCACGCTCCTGGAGCATTTCGTATAAGCCACTCACTCTCCCTTAACCGGAAGCGTATGACCATCTACCCAACTCCCGTTTACCAGGACACGACGGCCATGATCCGGAAGCCCAATTTCATTCCGATTAATACACCCGACAAGTACCTGCACCGCGACCTTGCCGATCTCCAATGCATTTTGATCGAGCCCAGCAGTAACATCTGACGATTCGTGCACACTCGTGGCAACCAATGCGATATCCTCCGGCACACGTATCCCACGCCTCTTCAACCACCCAGCCAACCCAGTTTCAGTCGTCAATATCGAATCCACCTTATTCTCCTTAAGCCACACATCCAAAGCCGCTTCGTCAATCCGCTTCGTCAATCCGCTTCGTAAACAAAAAAGGCTCGATCTGTGCCATCTCAGGGTTCACTTCCAAACCAAATAGATACCCCATCCTAAAATTACCACGCATCGCCAAATCAAAGTCCTTGAAAGACACAAAACCCAAACGCCTCCGCCCTAATTGCGCTACCTTACGTACAATTAACTCTGCGCCACGCATTTGATCACTACACACCATATGCGCCGGTAAATCCGAGATAGAGTACCCCATGCGGACCACACAAAAACGCTCCCACTCGATCCCCAAATCTCGCCACAACATCCCCTTCGCCGTCCTACCCGACAAAAAATCCATAGTATTCCCCTCCCTCATCGGCCGAGACTACCGAATTTAATTTTCCAACGACCTAGAAAACTGGACACTTCATTCCACCCAAACCGGCACCGGTCAAACCATAGAAGCCCCCATCGGGACGAACGACGACGGTGCCATATTCTACCGAATCCTCGTATCGATTAGCCCATAATCCTAATCCCAAACGATCGAACAATAAAGGCCAATTCTCATTTTCAATGCCTACTTCCCCCTGCAATTCCCCCTTGCGTGAATATCAACTAAGAGCCTGAGTAAACTCTTGGAAAAATCAAAAACAGGCCTCTGGGATCCTAATCGTCCCTTCCGCCCGGATAAGTCTCCCTTCTTCTACGGCTGGGCAATCGCCGTGCTTGGTGCAATCGGCATGATCGCCAGCACCCCCGGGCAGACGATTGGCGTAAATGTCTTTTCCGAAAAACTAATAGTCGACCTCGAACTTAGCCGCACCCAAGTCAGCCTCGCCTAT
>CAWVWU010000129.1:0-10525 GCA_963933925.1 uncultured Puniceicoccaceae bacterium | reverse complement strand
TCACTTACAACTGTTTACTCACGGAATGGATACGTTTTTATGAAACTGGTGAGTAGACGCGGCCACGACCAGCATTACGGTCGTTAGCACGATGACGACGATTAGAGCAGATCCGCGTTTTTTGTTTGATGTATCCATATATGTATTAACCTCTGGGGGATACGGTGTAGTTATAGGTGTTGGTGGCGTCTTCTGTTAAGCTGCCAGGATTCTCGAATTCACCTTTGATCATTATGCTGCGATCATAAAAATTGTAGAAGAGTTTTCCGTCACTGAGTCCGCGGGAGAGTTCGACGACTTCGCTGTGGGTTCCATTGGTTGCCGAAGCAGGAATGAGATCTACGAAGGAGCTGGACGAACTAGGGCTGAATTCTTCAGTGAAGGAGTATACGGGGCCAGAAGTGGCATCGGTTGCGTCTCTGTAGTAGCCCGTTAGTTTTGATATTTTGGACGAGTCGCTTGGATCGTGATTAATCAGTAGTAGGAAGTCGCCAGAAAAGCCGTCGGAAACCTCGGTCCGACTTGAAAATGAGGTATAGATCGCGAAGTCGTTAGCGCTGATGGCGTGGGCACTCATTTGGTTGGTGAAGGTTCTGATGTCGCGATTGATATCTAACTTTCCAATGCCGTAGTTGGCAAAATTTATGCCATAGACGAAAAATGACATGGTCCCCGCCATGAGGATGCTGAACACGGTGAGGGATACCAAGATTTCCACCATGGTGAATCCTTGTTTCATCGAGGGCGTACTCTTGTGGGGCTGCCGAGAGGTGAATTTCGTGGCTTTCATTTAGAACGTTTGAACCTCTGAGCGTATGCTGAAAATTGTGTTTTCGTAGGATTTGTCTCCTAAGTTGCTGTTATAGAGGTATTTGTATCTCAATGTGATGCCGCGGGTTTGATCGACTCCGCTGGCGAGATTGGTTAGGTCGCTTATGTAAACGACGATTTCCATCGTCATATCGTCCACGGCATTGTCTGGGGTGTTGTTGATGTCTATGGTTTTGGTATTAATGATATCTGAGCCAGAATTTCCGATTTCGGTGTCAGTGACGCCTGGAGAGACAATAAGTGGATCTGAGGTGCCTTGATTGACGAGCGTAGGAAGGGGGGACACGTCTAGGCTTGTGAATTCCATGTTTTTGATCTGTTCCAGATACCCGTGAGCGACGGCTGTCGCGGTATTGAAATAGATCGAATTTTCGGTCATCCGGCGTGTTTGAAGGATTGCAGAAAGGGCACCGACGCATACCAACGATAGAATGGCCATCGCGACCATAAGTTCGATTAGTGTAACTGCGGATTTGCTTTTAGTAGAATGCATAGAGTTGGAATGCGGTGATTCTGTTAATTATTTTTTAACGGATCGCTTTTGGATCTCATAAATTGGAGAGAGGCTTAGAGGTCGTTTAGGGGGGTCTTTTGCATTTTTTTTACTAGAGATTTGCTACGATCTGGACGGATTCTGTTTGCTGTGGTGCAGATAGTTTTTTGGGGCGTCGATTTCGTTTGAGTTGCGGTGGGCTAAAACTTAGCAATCTAGGCCATTATTAAGCCATGAAGTCCTTTTATATTACTACAGCTATTGATTACGCGAACGGTGCTCCTCATTTGGGGCATGCTTACGAGAAGGTGTTGACCGACGTGGTCGCTCGTTTTCGACGTTTGATGGGGGACGACGTGTATTTCCTGACCGGTTTGGATGAACACGGGCAGAAGGTTCAGCAGTCAGCTAAGGCACGAGATATCGAGCCGATTGAATTGTGTAATGAGGCGGCAGAAGCGTTTCAAGGCTTGTGCAAGAAATTGGAGATTTCCAATGACGACTATATCCGTACTACCGAAGAGCGTCACAAGAAGGTCGTACGTCAACTTCTTCAGAAGCTCTTTGATGAAGGCGAAATCTACAAGGCTGAGTACAAAGGTTATTATAGTGCCCGTGCCGAGCAGTTCCTTCAGGAGAAGGATAAGGTAGATGGCGAGTGGCCAGAGATTTTTGGTGAGGTTAATGAAATCACTGAAAGCAACTATTTCTTTAAGCTCAGTCAGTACCAGGATTGGTTGATTGAGCATATTAATAGTCACGATGACTTCATCTTCCCACGTTTTCGTGCGAAGCAGGTTTTGGAGTTTTTGAAGGAGCCGATTAACGATCTGTGTATATCTCGTCCGAAGAATCGATTGGAGTGGGGTATCCCGCTACCGTTTGATGATGAGTTTGTTACTTACGTTTGGTTTGATGCGTTGGTGAACTACATCTCTGCGGTTGGTTATGGAACTGACGAATTTGAGAAGTATTGGCCGGTTGATTACCATGTGATTGGTAAGGATATTTTGGTTCCCCCGCATGCGGTTTATTGGCCGATCATGTTGAAGGCATGTGGCATTGAATTGCCGAAGAGTTTACTCGTTCATGGCTGGTGGTTGAAATCAGGTGAAAAAATGTCCAAGAGTACGGGGACAGCTATTAGCCCACTTGATTTGATTGAACAGTTTGGCTCTGATGCCTTCCGTTATTTCGTAATTCGCGAAATGAATGTCGGGCAAGATAGCGACTTTTCTCATGACTTGTTCATGTCACGCTATAACAGCAATTTGGCCAATGACTTGGGTAATTTGCTCAATCGTATTTTGAATATGACTGCTCGCTACTGCGAAGGTTTAGTGCCCGCAGATGGTCCTCACGGTGAAGACGAACAGGAGTTGTGGAAGCTTTGGGACGAGACCGGACCGAAGGTTGTTGAGCTGTACGAGGAGTTCCAGTTTCACACAGGCTTGGATCGTACGTTTGCGTTTATCAGTGCGATCAATCGTTATGTTGAGCGTCGTGCTCCGTGGAAGTTGGCTAAGTCGGAGGCTCCTGAGGATCAGCAGGCTTTGTTGACGTCGTTGTTTACGATGTCTGAGGCTTTGCGTCTTGCAGCTGGCCTTCTTGAACCCGTTATGCCGGGGACAACTGAGAAGGTGTATACACTTCTCGGTTACGAACCAGAGGCAGATTGGAAAACTCGATTGACTCGTTCCAGTGTTTTGGAAGGTAAAGCAGTTGGCGAGAAAACCATCCTTTTCCCAAAACCTCAAGCTGAGGAAAAATAAGTAGGGTCCTCCTTTGGATACGATCGCGATAGATCTCTCGGAAGAGCCTTCGTATGATTCTCTAGAACTTTTTCTGGAGAGCATACGCGATGAGGCTGAGACGAGGGATCACTCGGTTTTGCTTAGTATTTCGATGCCATCGGGTCTATTGGATCCGTTGGCAGTATTGGAATCCATCTATGAGACGAACGAACTTCATTTCTATGTGGAGCGTCGTTCGGATGGGGTTGCTATTGCAGGGGCTGAGTGTGCTTTATCGTTCAATCCCGAAGGAGCTGATCGCTTTAAAGCGGCGCAGCAATTTATAGAGGAGACTTTAGAGAATACGATTGCGGTGGGGGACGAGACTCTCGCGGTGTTTGGGCCTCACTTCTTTTGTTCCTTTGGGTTTTTTCCTGAGGCACCGGCGGATGCGGCATTTCCTGCGTCGACGATCTTTGTGCCTCATTGGCAGGTTTCTACGATAGAGGGCGGGTGTGTTGCGATCGCTAACGCCTTGGTGGAACCGCAGAGTGATGTGGCGGCTCTTGCTCGTCGTATTTGGAATGCCAACGAGAAGTTTAAATCGATCGACTACGCAGCGGCGGGATCTGACGGAGGTAGAGGGAATTCTGAGCCGTGGAAAGTTTTAGAGGAGTCTGAAGTTGTATCCGGTTTAGGTTTTAAGGATGCGGTTGAAAAGGCTCTAGACCGGATTTCTGACGGGGAATTGCAAAAGCTCGTCGTGGCTCGTGCTCTGGATATTCGGGCGAACCAAGTTTTCCATCCTTTAGAAATATTGAATACGCTTCGGGAACGTTATCCCGACTGCTTTGCGTTTTCGGTAGCCAATGGGGCGGATCAAAGTTTTATCGGGGCGAGTCCCGAGCGGCTTGTTCAAGTGAAAGCCGGGCGATTGAAGACTGAGGCTCTTGCTGGGTCTGCACCGCGTGGTTCTAGTGCGGGTGAAGATGTGGCACTGGGGCGAGCGTTGCTCGAGAGTGAGAAGGACCGGCACGAACAGTCCTTGGTGTTTGAATCTATAATACGGCGTTTGAATACTCTCGGTATTGAAATCGATTCACCGTCTGAACCCAGTTTGAAACGCTTGCAGAATGTGCAACATTTGCATTCGCCCATTGAAGGGGCGTTACCGGATGCGGTGGGGATCTTTGATGTATTGGAACAGTTGCATCCGACGCCAGCAGTTGGGGGGACTCCACGGGAAAAAGCGTGTGAAATTATTCCAACGTTGGAGGGCTTCGATCGCGGTTTGTATGCAGGAGCCATCGGCTGGGTTAATAGCCAAGGCGAGGGCGATTTTTTGGTGAGTATCCGATCAGCATTGGTCAGTGGTACGAATGCTCGTCTTTATGCGGGCGTGGGAATCGTCGAAGGGTCCGATCCAGAGAAGGAGCGGCAGGAGACGGATCTGAAGTTTCAGGCTTTGAAAGAGAATCTACTGTAGGGCGGTCTTAATCTTTTTCGGGCTGTACCTAGGGCCGGTGAATGTCCAGTGTACCGATGAGTTTTCATATCCTAAATTACTATGTCGTCTGAATTTCCCAACGTTAATGCTCAGTGGTCTTATGTTCTTGCACGAACATTGCGTGAGAAGGGAGTGAAACAGGCGATTATTTGTCCCGGGGCTCGAAGCTCTCCTTTGACTTTTGCGTTTGCGGAGATGGACGGAGTTGAGGCGATTCCAGTACTCGATGAGCGTTCGGCGGCATTTTTTGCTTTGGGGCTTTCGCGTAAGAGTGGGAGACCTGTGGTGTTGATTTGTACTTCCGGTACGGCAGCGGCTAACTTTTTGCCGGCGGTTATAGAGGCCTCTGAGAGTGGGGCGGGGTTGATTGTGCTGACTGCGGATAGGCCGCCTGAGTTGAGGCAGTGTGCTGTGGGGCAGACGATTGATCAGGTGAAGTTGTATGGTGGTTACGTACGTTTTTACCAGGAGCTCTGTATTCCGGGAAATGAGATGGGGCTTTTGCGTTCGTTGCGACAGCAGGTGTCTCACGCTTATGAGTGTTCCGTAGGGAGTCATTCTGGTCCGGTGCATTTGAATCTGCCGTTTCGAGATCCTTTGCCGCCGATGTTGCAGGATGGTTTTGCTGGGGTTCTTAAGAGGGGGGCTGATGGTTTTTTTGATCATTTGGGTGAGGCGGTTCAAGGGAAGCGTGGTTTAGACTTCGTTCTTCCTGATTCGTGTCGGGCGGATGAGGGGATTGTGTTGATCGGCGCTCATAATATTGCGGATGGGGATTTGGATCAGTGGATCGGGAATGTGGCGACGTTTTGTGATCGCTTGGCGTGTCCTGTCTTGGCGGATGTGTTGAACCCGGTTCGGAGCCGTGCGGATCGCTTTGATAAGCTCGTGGTTCATTATGATTTGATCTTGAGAGGGACTGAACGCCCTGAGGCTCCGAAGTGGGTGGTCGTGATCGGTGAGCTTCCGACCAGTAAGCTGCTAAGGCAATGGATTGAGGACGCGGAGCCTCGGATGTTTGTGTTTGGAAGAGGCGGTCGAAATGCGGATCCGACCTTTTCGAAATCGAGTATGATTGCTTGTGACTTTGTGGAAACCTCGCCCGAAGTCATTTCGTTGAAAGCGGGAGAGCGTACTGATGGGTGGGTTAAGGCTGACGAGGGGATGAGAGCGTCGGTGGATCGTGCGTTTGCTGGAGTTGAAGGTTTGTTGGAGCCGAAGGTCGCGTGGATGCTGAATCGGATGTTGCCCGAGGGGAGTGCGTTATCCGTTTCCAATAGTATGCCCCCACGGGATCTTGAGTTTTTCGGTGGACCGACGGGATTGGGGACTAATGTGTTTTCGTCGCGGGGGGCTAATGGGATTGATGGTATTTTATCTACGGCCTTGGGAGTCGCTCATGGGCGGGGGCAGTCCTATCTGCTCACGGGAGATCTCGCTTTGCTGCACGATAGCAATGGGGGGCTTATTTTAAAGGAGCTGAAAGGAGACTTCACCATTGTGTTGATCAATAACAATGGCGGTGGGATTTTTGAAATGTTGCCTGTCTCGAATTTCGAGCCCGTTTTCGAACGCTATTTCGGGACGTCTCAGGATGTTGATTTTGAGAAATGGGCGGCAGTTTACGGGATCGCTTATGGCTGTCCTGATAGTTACGAGCAGCTTGAGACGCTGATTCGTGAGGAGGGTGCAGGAGTGCGTTTGATTGAGGTGAAGGTCGATCGTAAGCAGAACGCATCTTCCCGAAAAAGATTACTAGCGGAATTAAGTTCTGCTGATTTGTGAGGGAAGTTCGCTTAAATGGAGGGCTCTAAGTCTTTCTCTTATAGAAGGCTGTGTTTTTTTCTTTGAGTTTTTGACAAAGATTTGAAGGATCGCCCGCTTGTCCTCGCTGAGTTTCGATTCGGTTTTCATTTAAAATTCCCCCCTCACATTCTATTCTTATGCAATCACGACTACGTTTATTAGGTGGATTCGCGGCTTTGTGCCTCTTTGCGTTTCCCTCCTTAGCAATGGCTCAAGAGTCAGGTTCTTCAATTGATACTGGCGATAGCGCATGGATCCTAACGGCGAGTGCCTTGGTTCTGTTCATGACGATTCCAGGCTTGTCCTTGTTTTACGCCGGTTTGGTGCGAGGGATGAATGTTCTGTCGGTCTTGATGCACTGTTTCGTTATTACGGCTTTGATGAGCATTATTTGGCTGCTCTTTGGTTATAGTATGGCCTTCTCGACGCAGGGAATGGAAGAGGGTGTGACTGGCCTAAATGCGTTTATTGGCGGCTTTGATAAAGTGTTCTTGAAGGGCGTGACGGCGACTACGCCTTGGGGAACGATCCCAGAACCGCTTTTCTTTGTGTTTCAGATGACGTTTTTCGTGATCACTCCTGCGTTGATTGTGGGTGCGTTTGTTGAGCGTATGAAATTTTCGGCGATGCTGTGGTTTGTTGGAATTTGGTCCATCGTGGTTTATCTCCCAATCTGTCATATGACGTGGGGTGGAGCCGGTGGTTATTTTGCTGATCGTGGTGTGATTGATTTTGCAGGGGGGATCGTGGTTCATATCACTGCGGGAATCGCGGCTTTGGTCGTTTGTATTATGGTGGGTAAGCGTCGGGATTATCCGAAGAAGGCGATCATGCCGCACAACTTGCCGATGACCATTACGGGTGCGGGGATGTTGTGGGTTGGTTGGTTTGGTTTTAACGGCGGAAGTGCTTTGGGTGCTAATGGCGATGCGGCTACGGCGATTTTGGTGACACATATTTCTGCCTCGGCAGCTACCTTGACCTGGATGTTTATCGAGTGGGTTCGTAATGGTAAGCCGAGTGTTTTGGGTACGGTTACGGGATCAATTGCGGGATTGGCTGCAATCACACCAGCAAGTGGAACAGTGGGGCCTTTGGGCGGACTTGTTATCGGTACGGTGTCGTCGCTTGTCTGTTACTTGTGCTGTACCAAGTTGAAGCAGAAGTTCCACTACGATGACTCTCTCGACGTTTTTGGCGTGCACGGAGTTGGTGGATTTATCGGTACGATTCTCCTCGCTGTATTTGCAGCACCTATGTTTGGCGGTCGTGTGGAAGGTCTCTCGATTATGGATCAATTGGGGACTCAGTCCTATGCCGCGATATTGACGGCCGTTTATACTTTAGTGGCTACGATAATCATCTTGAAAGTCATTAAGGCTACAATCGGATTACGCGTTACCGACCAAGATGAAATTTCAGGTCTCGATTTGAACGAGCACGACGAATCCGCTTACAACGGATAAAACAGTTTATCGAGCCGCAGCTTTTAGGAGCTGCGGTTTTTTTGTTTATAGGGCCAAAGTCAGGAACCAGAAACAGTTCTAGTACTTATTGAGGGAACTCGAGCAGATGATGGTACCGCTGCGGATGGTATTGGAGTTAGTCATTATGAACTTGTTCGTTTTGGAGTAATCCGCATAAATTCTGAGTTAGAAGCGGCCGGTAGCAATTTCAGAGTTAAACTTGACTACTATGAAGATGAAGCAGAATTTTAAAAACTTTCTGGTAAGTATTCAAAATTAAGGCATATAATTAATGATACTCATGGTGTTTGGCGTGATGGAGTTTACCAATCGAAAGTTACAATTAAAACAGAGCATCTTCTTTATGTAAAATTGGATTATATTCCAAATTTGGTTCAAATGAACTTTGGGGGAACTGGTTTCTCAAACATACATTGTAAACCTAATTGATCCTTCGAAGGCGATAGAGACGATTGAAGCAGTACTATGTACTTATGGACAATTAGCCGACTGATTTGTGAGAATGAAATTGTATAATTTTTTGTTTTGTCTGCTTGTTATTTCAGCTTTTGCAATAGCTGGACCGAGTGAGCTTGAGGATTTGTATTCACTTTCCAAAAAAGACTTTTTGGAACGGTTTGAGTTTTCAGATCAAGTGTTTGATGCTGGGATGGCAGACAATGTAATAGGAGCTCGCTTTCCTATTGGAATGACTAAGGATGAACTCCTAGTTGGCCTGAGTGAATTTAACAGAATGCATAATTTTACATATAGGATCATCGAGAATGATGATTTCGGGTCTGTACGTTTTTCTCGAATCTATTATCACGACGTATACGAGTTGGATTTGTTTATTAATTTTTTATTTGATGGTGATCGTTTAGTTTCATCTAGAGTGATTAGATCTTTGGCGGTTTTGGAGTAGACAAGAGGCGATATGGGTCACTCATCAAAAGTCAAATAGCCGACGGTGTTAGAATCCCAACCAGAACTACATTCTCGTTTGCGTTCTCCTGCCTTGATGCACATGCTCGGCAAGCCTCGGTGCTTCGCACTCCTGCCTTCGTCCCTCAGTCATGCCATGTGCTTTCCTTCGTCCGCCACGGTCTAGCAACGTGCTAGACCTATTGGCTTCCTAGGATATCTAGCTTCCCACCCGTCGCAGCGGCATCTATCCCGCCAGCCGTTCCGTCTGTCATGCTAGTTGCGATACCCCTTCCTCCCAGGGACCCGCCTCGAGGCTCGCTGCGCTCGCTTAAATAGGGACAGGCTAATTATTTGCGTGTGTCGATTTTTGCGCTATATTGTAGTATGAGACACAATAGAGTTAAAATTGAAGGCGAGGGAGCGGTTTATCACTGCATGACTCGTGTCGTTGGTGGTGAGTTTTTACTGGGGGATCGTGAGAAGGAAGTTCTGCGTAAGCTCCTTTGGAAGGTTGCTGGGTTTTGTGGGGTCGATGTCTTGACCTACTGTTTGATGAGCAATCACTTTCATGTGCTTGTTCGTACTCCGGAGGCGGGAGATGTCGAGGCGTTGTCTGATGAAGAACTCCTTCGCCGGGCAGCACTGATGTATACTCCTGATAAGGTTGAGTTTTTTGCAGAGATGTTGTCGAGCGATGACAGCTCTGTTCAGAGGAACTATCGAGCGAACCTAAAGAATCGGATGGGGGATATTTCGCTTTTTATGAAGGAGTTAAAACAGCGCTTCTCTATTTGGTTCAATCGAACGCGTGGTAGGAAGCGGGTTGGGACGTTGTGGGCTGAGCGTTTTAAGAGTGTCTTGGTGGAGGATGATCCGTTTGCTCTGATGACTGTGGCCGCGTATATTGATTTGAATTCGGTAAGAGCTGGAATTGTTCAAGATCCGGAGGAGTACCGGTATTGTGGTTATGGAGAGGCTATGGGTGGATCTGCAGGGGCGAGACGTGGGTTGTGTTCTTTTGCGGGGAAGGGGTTGAGTTGGGCACGTGCTATTAAACAATACCGTGTGGTTGTGTTCGGAAAAGGGTACGTCGCTAGGTCAAGTCAATCTAGTAAGGCTGTTGATCGAGATAAGGCGAAAAGGGTATTAGCTGATGGAGGAAGTTTGGAGTTGTCGGATGTTTTGTGCTGTCGCGTTCGGTATTTTACCGATGGTGCTGTATTAGGATCGAAGGAGTTTGTGCAGAGTTATTTTGAAGAGAATCGAACTGATTTTGGTTCTAAAAGACGAGATGGTCCACGGGAGTTGAAAGGTTCTTGTTGGGGACGTCTTACGTGTATTCGAGACTTGAGAAGGGAAGTCGTAAGTTGATTCGATGTATTCACAAAATTATGGTGATTGAGTCTTTGTTTATTCGGAATAATTGCTACTCTCATTTCTCGTTTTATAAAATAGGGACAGGCTAATTATTCGGATGGATGATCCGCTATCCTTGTTCCTTTATTCGAGGAAGGCGCTCATGCGTTGGCTCGCTTGAGTAGGTGTGGCATTGGTTCTTCGCTGTATCTGCCGGCGAGGTCGTAGTCTTCTTTATCTTCCCTCAATCATAGACGTCGCTTCGGTGGCCGACTTTGACGACTAGAACGACGAGCTCTCCATCGTTGATCTGACATAGAATGCGGTAGTCGCCGGTTCGGTAGCGCCAATATTTGAAGTGGACCCCATTAGTGAGACAGGGGTAGCCGAGTTGTTAGTTGGTTTA
>CAWVWU010000128.1:0-10538 GCA_963933925.1 uncultured Puniceicoccaceae bacterium | reverse complement strand
TGTCGGTTATCTATCCAACTAAGCCACCTGTCCAGTTTTCGGGGTCCACTTCACAACAACTGCCTTCAAAGTTCTCTATACGGCAGATCGTGCCTTAGATCCAGTTACTTGTAATGGAAAGGCAAATACTGTTTACACAAATTCGAAATTGCATACAGTCATAGAAGGAGAAGGCTATCCCGATAGCATTCCTGGAGGAACTATATCTATGCCTGGTTCGGGACCGGTACAGGCGATAACTGAGTTTGAGCGTACTCTGGAGTTCACCAGTGATGGTGAAACTTTTTCTGATTCTAAAGTTAAATATTTGGGAGGGGTAAATGAAGAATAGACGTCGTTATCTTATTGAAATCGTTTTGTATGTTGTGGGCTGTTTGGTTTTTTCACATGCAGGAGGTAAGGAAATAGAATGGGGGCAAGAGGGCAGTTACTTGCCTAGTGACGCTGATGTTCCTGATTGGGCAATTTGGGGTGAAAGGAGTTTTAGTTTAGAGGAGACTATATCGATATTATTAAAAAATGGATATTGTGAGCTAAGCGTCGATGGGGCCGTCCTATTGAACTTAGAAGAGGGGGTGTTCGTTCGCTCTTTGTCATCTGACCCATTGTTGGGAGTGGCTGTTGCTTTGGTGGATAGGCATGAAAAGGGGATGGGTGTTTACTATGATAGGCTCCTTGTAGTACGAGACCGAATTGATTCAACTGAATCGTACTTTGTTTTGGAGACTATGGAAAGAGGGGAGTTAAAGAAGGGTGATGGACGTAGGAGGTTTATCACAATGATTGGTTCAATCGAAAAATATCCAGTGATAGATTTGTTTATGGGTTGTGCTGAGTTCCCGGAGCCTCCAACTATGATTTTGTACGATTGGTATCAATGGGATGTGGAAAATGCAGAGGAAATTGGTCCAATCGATAGTGCATTGGCGGAAGGGCGTCTGAAGACGTGGAAGAAGGAAACTCAAGAAATTTTCGATAATGTCACTCGCCAAAAGTCTAATGAATGATGGCCATCGCTTATTGATGAGAGGGGCTAAAAATAAAATACCTGACACTTATTGACTCCAGTATTTAACTACAGTCTAGTTTGTGTGTTGTTCGCTTCGCTGTCGGCTAAAGCCTTGGTGTTCCTGCCTTGATGCACCAGCTCACCCGCAAGAGGGTTCGGTGCTGTGCACTCTTGCCAGGGACAAGCCCTGTCATGCCTGCTGCTTATGTTCGTCGGCACAGCTTAGCAAAGTGCTAGGCTTCTTGGCCTCCTCCATTATCTAGCTTCCCACCCGTCAGGGGTGCATCTATTCTGCAGCCGTATCGTCTGTGATGCTGACTTCGAGTCCGGCCTCCAAAAAGGAAACCGGTTGAATAGCAACTGCGAAGGAAACGGTTTATTCGCCTACGATGGGCGTTTTGCCCGGCGTATAGACGGTCAAGCCAGCAAGGGACTGCTTGGGTGCCGGGAAGAGGTAGCTTGTCGAATACCCGACGACGATACAAGTGATAACCGCAACAGGCAAATAGAAGTAGGGGTGCACAAGGTTCACTGTCCAAGCGAAGGACGTGAGCACGAGACTTGAGATCACTCCGAGGAGGGCACCCTGCCAGTTCGAGCGCTTGGTGAAAAGACCCAAGGCATAGCAACCGGCAAAACCTCCCCCCAGCAATCCGGCCAACTGGAACGATGTATCGAGTGCAGATTTGATGTCAGCAGAAGCCAGCAGCAATGCAGTACCGATACCGATAAGTCCGGCAACTACAGTGATAACCTCAGCGAGACGTACGCTTTTTTGTGGTGTCACCTTCTTTCCATAGCGTTCGTAGAAATCAACTGAAACGAGCGTGGCCACACTGTTCATACAACTCGAAAGTGTGGACATCGACGCGGCAAAAATCCCGGCAATGATCAATCCGGTGATGCCGACAGGCAATTCGGCTGCGATGAATTGCGGGAAGGTTGAATCCACATCGAGCATCGGATTGAGATGCGTTGGAAACTGTTTGTAGAAAACATACAAGGCAGTGCCGATACCGAAAAAGGTAAGGTTGCCCGGGACCACGATGACCGCAAGGGTCCACACAGACCAGCCAGCTTCCTTGTCCGACTTGGTCGAAAGGACGCGCTGCATCATAACTTGGTCTTGTGGATACGTCAGCACGCCTATCATGCCCACCAGAAGAAAGCCCCAAACCGTTGCCTTGGTCAGGTCAAAGCTCCAGTCAAAGGTTTCGAATTTCTGATCAGCCATAGCCGTCTGATAAAAATCTACTACGCCATTATCGAGGTGCGTGATCATATATCCAACCGCTATGAAGGCCCCGCCGAGCATAACAAAGACCTGGATCACATCCGTCCAAATCACCGCCTTCATTCCACCCATCACAGTATAAACGATCGTCACTCCACCCATGATCAAGATACTGAATGTGACGTTGAGCCCAGTCACCGTTGACATAGCAAGTGAGGGCAGGAACAAAACAATACTCATTCTTCCGCCCAGCTGCAACACGATGGCAATCGCACTTCCAACCACACGAACGATGGGATGGAAACGCATCTCGAGATAGTGGTAAACCGACATCAAGTTAAGTCGACGAATGAGCGGAACGATCCAGATCGCGACAAAAACCGTTCCAATCACTCCGATCACATTCGCAGCAAGGTAGAGCCAGTTGGTGGCAAACGATTTTGCGGGAATTGCGATGAAACTGATCGCGCTGGTGCCTGTTGCGTACAGGCTGATTCCCGCCGCCCACCAAGGAATACTACGTCCACCGAGGAAGAAATTCTCATTACCGCTCTTCTTTTCCTTCTTGTCCTTCAGGTAATGATAGAAACCGATTCCGGCGGTGAAGAGGAGGTAGACGGCAATGATGACCCAGTCGATCCAGGTCAGAAGGCGTTTATTTGAGGCCACGGTCAGTTGGACGAATTCAGTGATTCCGGAAGGCTCTGCGACAGTCAGAATGTAGCCGCCTTTGGTCGCTCGGAGGGCAGTGACCGTTCCGGTCAAATCGGCTTGACCGACGATCGACCACGTATTGGTCACTCCGTTGTAGGTATGGATCGATACTGTTCCATCCTGTGGGGAACCAATCGTCAGGATATGCGATTGTCCGCCAGGAACCAAGGTCCCTTGTATTTCTACGTGAGGGCTCGATTTCGTCTGCCAACCCAACTCCGGATCGAACCGAAGCCATACCTGGTTGCCCTCACCGTTTTTTGCGAGCAACCATGTGGCATCGTAGTGTTCAATCGCTGAAACCGCCACTAATCCAGCGGCCTCTCCGTCGAGGCTTGGGATGTAGGGATCAGGAGAATCTATCGCATTCGCATCTGCTTCGGCGGCATTGAGTACCTCGCGGTCCAGAGAGGAGAGCCCTTCGGCATTTACCTGCAAGGTGAAGATCGAAAAGAGGAAAAAGCAATAGAGGAGACGACGGATAGATAAAGCCATGGTAGTGTAAGAAAAGGATTAGGGAGTCACACTGTCAATGATCGACATTGTATTGAAATCGAGGGTACGGGTCAGTTGATCATGCGTGATCGTGAGAACTCGGCTACCCAATTCGCTATTGAGATGAGAACCCTCGAAAAGTTTCCACCCATCGTAGTCGATCGGAGAGCCATCGACAAGCGGCGACTTGCCATAAGTTGCCTGGATCGTACGACCGCGTAAACTGGTGAACGTGACCTTGGGTAACGGTTCCAAGTCGAACTCTAGAGGCAAGGCACGGATCGCAGTCTGAAATGCGGCGAAATCTTCAAACTCATCCTCCGAGGCAGCTTGAACAATGGTCCCATTCTGCAAATACGGGCTTGTGAGAACTCGACTCCCGGTCTCTTCGGTCACAGTGGGATCGCGCCCGTTGGGATACTTCACATGTGGAGTCCAGTGATAGGGAGCCAGTGACCGGTAGGCGAGGTAGGTCTTTCCGCCACGAGCAAAAATCCAACCTGAAGCGTCCTCAATCACATCCTCAAGATCCTTTGAGAAAAAGCCATTCACGTGCGGAAAGCGGGCATCCGGTGCGATATTGTAAAGAGCGACAACGGTGTCGAGATCCTGCACCACCTGCTCATAGGGCGAACAACCAACCAGCTTAGTCGGTGAGTCGTAGAAGGGCTTGCCTTCGTAGGTTACGCCCACCGGCATCGGTTCCGGATAGGTGGCGAAAAACATCTGCATGACCCTTCCGGAAGAATGAGGATGGAGCGAAAAGAGGGTGTTGTGCACGCCCCGGGGGTCATCGACCGCCCAGGTTACGTCCCATACATGTGTTTGGATCGGGTCGCTGATTCCACCCTGATAGGACCCCACGGCATAGTCGCTGCGCAAATACTGGGTCTTGTAGATCGCTGGCGATAGTTCGTCGCTATAGCGCCAGAAGCGTCGTGTCCGAGCACGATCCCGTTGCAGGATGTCGGCCTTACGATCGACCGCGATGCGATACAGCACTTCGGGCACTTGATAGTTGGAGGCCAAAACCGCGAAGTAGTTGCCCCAACCCCAACCCCTGAACTTTTCACCCGCCGGGACATTGCCAAAAAGCTGCCAGGAAAAGTAGGTGGACAAGGCATACCAGCGTTCGACCACGGAGTTGTGATCCGTACGCGAATTTGGACCACGCGGCATCCCATCAAGCGTAACCGTAGCCAATTCGGCGAACAGCCAATCTAGCATAATTTTCCCGCGTTGTCGCATTGCCGGATCTTCCGACCAAGTGGCCAACATCAACATGGGAATCGCATACTCGCCGAGATAGTGAGTTGGGTTGTATTCTCCTTGGCCGATCGTCGTGGTGAGATTCATCCAATCGAGCAACCATCCTTCGCCTTCGGCAAGATTCTCGGACGAACTCAGTCCATTTGCCCAACTGGATTCCGGTTCATTGGGATATAGCTGTGCCATGAGGTAGAGTGCGGTGTGATACATGACCCAATGGTTCTCGGTATCGCCTCGCAATTGCCGCGTTGTGCGCCACGCCTCGCGAATGGATGCTTTAGCCTCCGAAGAGAGCTTGTCGCGGCCCGCGTAGGCCACCATCGTTGTGGGAAACATCCAGAACGGCCCGGTGCCCGGCTCTTTCATAAGCTCGATCACACGTTGATTGCAGGCCTCGATATTTTCTCCGCGCATCAAGAGCATACTCAACGCGGACATATCCATCTTCTCAAAATTTTCATCTTGGTAGAGGGATAGGCGCCACTCAGTCGTCTCTTCGATCCGAGCCAAGTATTCTGTGCGGCGAACATCGACTGATTCGACGACCTTGTGTCTCGGCGGCGGGTTCTCAAAGGACGATTGTGCAAAGAGGGCTCCGGTGGTGGTGATGAAGCACGTGACGAAAATTAGTGGACGGCGAAGGAAGTTTTTTGTGAAGTTCATCGTCGTTTAGGGGTTGGTGCTGGGAATGGACAAGAAGGCGTTGACCAATGAACCCGCTAGGGCGTCTGGATGCCAGGTGCGTCCGAAATCGTCGGAATAATAAAGCGTCTCCTTAAAAATGCTGGCGTAGAGTCGGCCGGTATTGGGGTCGACCCCGACCCTCCATGCGCGAGGGTTTTCGGGGAGGCCGGCATTGCACGCCTTCCAGGAAGTGCCGCCATCCTCACTCGTCCACACTCCATAAGCCCAGCTTGCAACGGCGAGTCTTGATGGGTTCGTGGGATCGAACGATACGTTGTAGATAGCCTCGTCTGATGGCATCCCTTTGATCTGCGCCCAAGAGAGTCCGCCATCTGTTGAAGACCAAGCTCCGTGAGTATCTGTCACCGCCAACCATTCGTTGGGGTGGTGTGGAGACTGCTCGAGGTCGTTAACGGTCGTCTCGGTGGGCAAAACCTGACGCCACTTTTTACCCGCGTTATTTGTCAGGAAGATACCCTTTTCACATCCCGCGAGAACGCGATTTGCCTGCGTGCGATCAACTTCGATGGTCTGCGTATACTTGCCTCGTTCCGGCAGGCCTTTTTCGCGACGCTGCCATGTTTGCCCTCGATCGGTGGATACTGCTATACCATCAGGTAGTGCCAGATATACATGACTCGGCGTGTTGGGGTCGACCGCCACATCGCGTCCTTCGGTCATATCCCAGCTATTGGTCATTCGCCACGACTTCCCGCCATCAAGACTACGCCAAATTCCATTCAAAGTGGTTGTGTAGATGACGTTCCGATCCTGAGGGTCAAATGCTACCGCGGAGATCGTGGTGTCGTTGTATCCAAAATGATTCCATTGATTTGCGTCCTCATCATGCTGAAAGAGTCCATTTGTTGTAACGATGGTTGAACCGATGACGTAGTTGCGGTTGACGTTGGCACAGATAAAGAAATCGTAGTGCGGTTTCGCTGCCCACAGAGCTGGCGTTAATAGTGAAACTACTATAAGGGCGTGCAAGCTGCGCCTCGAAGGTCGAAGGAAAGAGAGTAATAAAAAAGGTTTCATCAGACGGATTCGAATTCGGTTTTGAAAGGAGTAACGAGTCGATGGGGTTGACTTTGAAATTTGAAGAGAGTGAGGTGGGAAGCGGATCAGCGTGGGGCACTTCGAAGTGCAGCCCACGACGAATCGTGGGCCAGCATCGTTGAAAATCAGTAGTCCATGTATTCCGCTTCCTTCAAATTGGAATCATCTGGCATACGCCACATATAGTTTGGATCAATATAAGGGATGCGATCTCCGTAGGATTCCATGAGTGAGATCTTTTTGTTCAGCAGATCGCCAAAATTGGTGCCGTAGTCGTGCATCGTTTCTCCGTAGGCACTGATTGGCATGAAGTCGACTGTCGCCGTGTCCCAGAGATCGCTCAGTGCTTTGGTGTTCTCTATTTCACTGGCCACCATCTCTCGTACCATGATCAGGCGTGATGCCTTTTCAGCCTCATCTTTAGCGTTCAAATAACCATGAACACCTGCGATCCATGCACACATATTTCTCATGGTTATGTTATAACAACGATAGGCGATAAGACGTTGCCGCGTTTCCTCAAATCGCTGCCATGCCGTGGTGTCTTCAGGCAACTTGAGTGTCATCTGTGTCGATAGTTCGATCGCACGATCCAGAGGTCCCCACACATCATTGTCAAAACGAAGCAACGATTCGTCGCATTCTTTGGGCGATGTGATCTCCCAAAGCATGTCTGCCGCGAGATCGATGTTGTGTGGGTTGTTGAAGTGAGAGAGGTAGTGTTTTTCGTAGTACCGTCGGTCCTTCGATGGAATCGCACCAATGTCTGGCACCAATGGGCGAACCCAGAAACGATACCAAGTGAAGCCCAGTCCCCCATAAAGGCGGTGGCAGGGGGCCGTTCGCGTAACCACGTCTGAGTTTTTCCAGATTTCGAGGAGTACTTCGGCGTGGGCCTCGCCTACGAATTTTTGTGCGGCAGCGGCGATAATCGCTTCCGCTCCCTTGGAGCGATCGACCTGGAACGCACGCACGACCTCCCTATTGACGCTGTGCTCAATCAAATAAGGCGGATCGACCGTCACGTCCACTTGATTGAAGCCGTCGTCGGCTGGTTGGCCGAGGCTTTCAAAAGTCAGCCAAGGGCTGGGTACACCCAGCACGTAGGGCGTCCCTCGAGCAGTCATGTCTGTGACGAAATCTGATTTTTTCTGACGAATCTCTTGTAATTGATCTTCCAATATATCCTCTTCCAAATCGTCTCGCTGGGAGAGCATGCGAAGATCGATTCCGTTATCGATTCCCTTCATGATGATTCTCGATTCCTCTGCGATATTCTTCAGTCCAGTGATGATGCGAAAATTCGGATTTGTCTCGTGGGCGACGTCTCGCATCATTCGGTAATAGCGTATGATGTTCTCTGCGGCCGCTTTCGCGATTACTTCGCCGGGCATCCATTCCTTGACGACATAGGGACCACCGTTACGGCCCGCATAGAGACTTTCTGTGTATTCAAAACCTGATCCAGAGTCATTGACCAATGTGGTAACAAAACCCAACTCAGGAACCTCTCGCAAGAGGTTGCGGAGCAGTTCCGCGTAATGCCAACGAACGGCTGGGTGGGCAAGCGTGAGTGTATAGCGCGGGCGAAAACATCTGAAAGGATGATCGATGCGGGCTCCTCGCAAAAACGGGTAGCGTTCGAGAAGAGTTTCCGGGACTGAACGCGGATTTGCGATGTCCATTCCTGAGACAAGCCCATATTTATCTGCTAATTGAGCTAACTTCTTGAGTGAGTTCAGATTCAATTCCAAGCATTCCGGAGGATAAGTGCCTTGGTTGAACTTCGTCTCAACAAACTGATCGATATCAGGAAGATAGTCGTAGAAGCGGTAATAAACTTCTCCTTCCGGGCCACGCTCCTGTGCAAAAGGTGTCGCCAGCTCGTTTACGACCACTCGGGCGGCACCGAGGCGGGCCATCTCCTGCATTGATTTTTCGATATCTGAAATCTGAATTTGTTGATTGCGATTCTTGAGGAATCCTCTTCGGCCGATCAAGAGATCATCGCGAGCCGTAATGGTAGACAAGCTGATCTCCACACGTTTGCCCTCGACGAACGCATCGACCGATTCGTCCAGCCAATTATCATTGAGGTGACAAAAGAGCGTGTAGATCAAATGAGGCTGGGATGCGACAATCGAGCCACTACCGTCAATTCCAAGTCGTAACGACATCCACGCTGGTTTCCGCTGGCCGCTCAAATTCTCAGAATCCTTCCCGTCCGGAACCACGGTGATCATCAGGACGCCGCTCGCATTTTCGGGCGCATTTTCTTCAAGCTGAAGAACGGCGGAGGTACATATATCGCTTTTCAGGGCCACTGCGACAGTCTGGGCAACACGGGGTCCTCCTCGAACAATGGAAATGACTGTTGTTCGAGATAAACATTCACGGACAGTAGGTGAAGAATTGGCGTTTGAAGAAGGCATCTATGCAATATTGGGTTGGATGGAATAAAATGAACAGTAAATGTCTAGACCACCCTGCGGAAAAACCTCCAAACTAATTGCATATTACCGTATGGCTCCCTCCGGTTCTCAGATGCCAAATTGAGGGAACCTCCTCGTCACAACAGGTGGGGCTTCTCTGACTCACAACAGAATGATTCTTCGCAGCTTGCTGGCGAGGTGCCAGAGCGAGCAGCGTTCACTTTAATAGCCCTTTAAAGGCACCTGATCATCCTTTTGGCGGCACTGGGTCTTTGTAGGCTTTCTTTCTCGCGGCGAGTTTCAGGAATCTATCAAGCACCACGATTTGGACCGTCCCCTCGAGGTTTTCAACCACGATGACCAGACTGTTGACATCATTGGATTCGTGTAGGTGAACCAAAAGAAAATAGGGACAGGCTAATTATTTGATTCATTCGGTATCCTTATTCTTTTCTTCGAGGAAGGCACTCACGCGTTGGCTTGCTGAAGGCTCGAGCTTACGCAGCTACTTAAATGGCTCGTTCGGTGATCCTTTAGCTCCAACTTGCGATGCACTTATTCCCTGGAGTCGGTGAGGCCTGGATTCTTTGCAGGGTCAGGGGCGAGGTAGTAGTATCTAATTGGGAGCATGTTTTTTAGAGGGGTGATAAACGTGTATAGAAGGCTCTTTAGTTGGCTAATGAGGTCGAAGGAAACGACACTTGTCCTCATCTCTTATTTTGCCCAAGGTGGGGATCGGTTTCCTATGATTATACCCAAAGCACCTACACTGACTGAAATTCAACTTGCTGAAGTTAAGGGGATACTCGACGAGTATCGTTGTCAACTTCAGGTGATCGAGGGGGCGGCTCGGAGTATATATGCGATCCTGGGGGATGAGCGGCATGAGTTGTTGATCAATCGTATTGAGGGTTTGGAGTATATCGATCGGGTGGACACTATTCAGTCGCCGCATAAATTGTTGGATGTGAGGTCGGAGTTACGGACACATCAGTCGGTTTTTGGGGGTGTTGAGTTGGGGCGGGACCGTGTACGATCGATATTGATAACCCGAACTTGTTGTTTGAGACGGCTGAGGCTTTAAAGGAAGCGGGGGCTCATGGTTTGAGAGGAGGGGTATGGAAGCCGCGGACGAATCCGTATTCGTATCAAGGGAATGATAAGTGTTTGGAGTTGTTGATGGAGGCGGGAGCTCGCACCGGGTTGCCGGTGAATACGGAAGTGATGGAGGAGTCGCATCTGGAGATGTCGATGGCGGCGGGGGTGCATATGTTGCAGATCGGGACGCGCAATGCATTGAATTATAGCTTGTTGAGGAAGGTCGGTGAGGCGGTTGCGGGGCACGATACGGTGGTTTTGTTGAAGCGTGGGCGTCATATGGGGCCACTTAATGAGTTTATCTCGGCGGCGGAGTATATCGTGAATTTTGGTAATCCGAATGTCTATTTGTGTCCGAGAGGGACTTTGCCTGGATTGGAGGGGTATCGGAATCAACCGGACGAATCGATTACGCCTTTGTTGAAGGAGCGGACGTGGGCACCGGTGGTGGTGGATCCGTCTCACGCGGTTGGGAAGGCTTCGTATGTGGAGGCGTGTTCTTTGGCTGCGATCGCTTATGGGGCGGATGGGTTGTGCATTGAGG
>CAWVWU010000127.1:0-10549 GCA_963933925.1 uncultured Puniceicoccaceae bacterium | reverse complement strand
TTCCATGGGATGAATTAATTTTGTTATCCATCGAAATGAAAGAATACACCTATGAAGACCCTGCGGGCAGATCAAAGATCGTCCTCATATTACTAACATGCTTAGCGGTGCTCAACCTGGTAGCAGCTTACAGTAGTTATCTTGAGTACCAACTCTTAGATTCGATAAGAGGTGGCATGGAAATAAGTTCTGAAGTGGCTGATGCCAGTGACAGTCGACAAGGACTTATTGGTATTACTCAGACTGTTCTGTACCTCGTCACTACTGTGTTTTTTGCTAGGTGGATACTTCGTATCAGCCGCAACGCACATTCGGTTGCCCCTTTGAGTCAGCGTTATACTCCCGGATGGGCTATTGGGTATTTTTTCATTCCGATTGTGTGTTTATGGAGACCGTATCAAGCTCTCCGTGATGCATACGAGTCGTTCCTTGATTTGTCGCGTGATGGGAAAGACAATGTGATATTTCCACTTTGGTGGTTTGCTTGGATTGTATCGAATATACTGGGTAGGCTGCTATTGCAGTCCACTATGGAAGCAGAAGAATTGGATGAAATGATGCACGCATCATTGATCACAGTTGGGTCCGATAGTTTTGATATCTTTCTAAACATCATAGCCATTTTTATGGTTACGATGGTCACTCGAAGCTGCATCTCTCATCATAATAACCAACAGGGTGAACCTATGTTGAGCGGTGGTTAAATAGAGGTGTCATTGAGTCTGGGAAATGACACTGTGCAGGGGATATGAGAGATACGCCGGAATATTTAGTAATAGAATACGCATCAGCCTTGGCGACTCAGGACTGGAGTGTCGTGTCCGCTCTGATCGACAAGGATGCGGTATTCATCTTTTCTGATGGGACTTATCGCGGGATAGGTGAAATTGAGAAGGCATTTCTCCGGACCTTCGAATTGATCAAGGAAGAGGTCTATTCTGTAGAGAATCTCAATTGGGTGCTGAAGACGAATGCCGTTGCGGTCTGTGATTATGAATTCAGATGGAGTGGGGTTATTGATGGGAGGTCTTGCTCCGGTGGCGGGAGAGGTTCTTCAGTTTTAGAAAAGAAGGAAGCGGGGTGGCTGATTGTATTCGAACATTTGAGTTCGTGGGCTACTTAGTGGTTGAGGTTTTGGGCGTGTTTATGATATGAAAAATTCGAATGATGCGGGTGTGCTTGATGGTGCGATATGTGGAAGTTAAAAGTTGAGAATAAGGTAGGTGCGATTTTGAGCGGTTCAGTGAGGAAGTCGATGATACCAGGAATCGGGATTTCGATTCCTTTGTACTTTATATTTGTCGCAGCTTTTCAACAAAGTTCTCATTCATGGTTTGCAAGAAGCTATATGGGAATGAAAGCCTTTGGTGGCTTCGGTGTTGTATTGGGAGTTTTTGGATCCTTTGTTTTTATCTTTTATAGGCGGCTAATCTCTTTTCCTCGAACCGTGACTTTCAAACGTCGCTCGATAGCGGTGGACTATTTGTTCACTCCATCGAAGGAGTATTTAACCAAGGATATTGTCGGGGTGGGAAGATCTTCAAATGGCGGCAGGTTTGTTCCTTTGACATTCGAAACCGCTCAAGGAGATGAGTTTTCGATCATGATGAACTTGTATCAGTCTAGAGAAATCGAGAGTTACGTCGCTCGGCTGGGGCTGACGATATTTTGAGTGTGGTTGGGATGCAATGTGCCGAAAGAATGGGGTTTGCTTAGGCTGTGGGGTGGCCATCGGGGACGATGTGCGCTACCATTGGGGTATTCTGGGGGCGGTTGATTATCGCCCTAGTTTTCGCCGAAGTCTGCGAGGCGGAAGAGGATGACGCGGGAGGTGCGGTCGTGTTTTGAGCTGGCGATCCTTTGGTAGAAGATTGGGAGATTGGGGATCGCTTCGGAGAGGATATCAACGTGGGCTAGGATAAAGGCGGGGCGGTGCGACTCGAAGGAGAATCCTTTGAGGGCATTGCTTTCGTAGCCTTTGAGATTGAGAATGAGGAGGTCGAAATCGGCATCGAATTCGGCCTTATGGAGTACGTTGTCGATTGAGTCCGTATTGATGTATGAAATTTTGCGTGAGCTTTTTTGAAGGCTTGGCGGTTTTATGGTGCTGTCTGAAGTTTGGCGTTTGAGGAGTTCTTTTTTGAGTTCCTCTTGTACGGAGGTTTGAGGGGGGAGGCCTTCGACTTCGATATAGGAGTCTTGAAGGGTCTTGTCGACGACCGCGACGTTGACGGCGATACTGTGTTTACGCTTTTTGCGGCATTGGTGAAAGAGGTGAGGCCAGGGTTCTATGAGGAGGCCGTGCCAGCCGAGGGCTTTTTCGAGGTAGGTGGAAAAACTCTCTTTATTGCCATCGTGTGCTCCGATTTCGACGAAGGATCCGCCGGGTCTGTCAAGATAGGGGAGGATGGAGTCTTTGTGGAGACGCAGTGCACCAAGGGAGAAGGTTCGGTGGAATCCTTTCCATGAAGAAGGGCTGTGTGGCGCTTTTCGTCGTTTTAGAGTTTTCACTGTTCTTTCTACTACTCTACGGCAGGAGAACTGGGGGATTTAGTGAAATACGCTTGGTCTCTACACCTTATGGGCTCGAGAGGGCGGGAAGTGAAGAAATGTGCTTGGTTTCGTGGCTTGCCTTGCGAGGGTTTGCTTGATTGTGATTGGGGTATGAACGCATCCCTCGTTATGACCGTCGTGGGGCCTGATCGCCCCGGTTTAGTTGATTCCCTTGCTCAAGCGATTTCCGATGAAGGTGGAAATTGGTTGGAGAGCCGGATGTGTAATCTGGAGGGACAGTTTGCGGGGGTTTTGAGTGTTGATGTCCCTGAGGAAAATAAGGAGGTCTTGCTTGCGATGTTGCGCGATAAGGCGGTGACCGGATTGGAAATCAGTGTGCATGAGCGTGCAGGGGGAGATGCAGGGGAGTGTTCTCGTGTGGCGGAAATCGCCCTCGTCGGACAAGATCGTCCGGGGATCGTGAGCCAAATTTCATCAGTGTTTGCCAAGCATTCAATCAATGTTGAGGAGTTGAGCACTGAGGTGCGCAGTGCCCCGATGTCGGGAGAGCAGTTGTTTGAGGCTCAGGCACGGGTCTGTATCCCAGCTGATTGCGATATGGATGCGTTGGGCGAAGATGTTGAGCGGATTGCAAATGATATGATGGTGGACGTTTCTTTCGAAGTGAATGAATAGGACGTTTGGCTCCTCGATCGTGAAATGATAGGTCTGTTCGAGATGTTGAATCTGTGTAATTGATTTGCTAACACATTTTGAGGCTTAGCAGGTTTATTGGGATGCGAGGGAAAAGGAGGGAGGCAATAAATTGAGGCCTTCGAGCTGGCTCTAGCTCTCGACGGAGCAGGCGTAGAGCGTCTGATGGGTGTGCAGGGTGGCTCGGGCGAGGTGGGTGACTCGTCAAACATGTCAAAATTGTAATGGAGTTGGGACTTGATTGGACGGTCGGTAGTGCATTGGTTAATCTCTAGGTAATAGGTCTCTTTTTTTTGCGATGGATGCGTGCCGGGTCGAATGAGATCTTAGGGTGAGATTTTAGAGGATTGAAGATATGTCTAAGCGAAATTTGGTTCGAGGTATTGTTGTTGTGTTGTTTTGTTCCTTGGGGGGCTACGCGTTTTCTTTGAAGTTGGATAACGCATCCTTGAGGGAGCGTTTGAGTGAACTCGCAGTAGGAATATCAGCTGTTTCTGAGATCGAATTGACCTCTTCGAGTTCTCAATTGGAGGAGGGTGCAGCGCAGGTGAAAACTGATGCGGAGACGAAGGAATCTGTCGTAGCAGGGGTTGAAACAGGGCCGAGTGAGGCCGAATTGCGTAGTGAGCAGAGGCGGGAAGAGCGGAGAGAGCGCATGGGCCGTTTTATAGCGAGTTTCGATGATCCGGTGGAGCGAATGGTTTTCTTAGATCGTGAGTTGGGGGAGATCGATCAACGTTACAGTAGGTTTTTTAAGAGCTTGGATTTGACTGAGGATGAAATTGAGGAGCTGAAGACCGTGATGGCCGAGCGTAATGTACTGTCCTTGGAGGAGCGGATGAAGGGGCGGTTTTACGAGGATGAAGACGAAATTTTGATGATGAAAGCCGACATTGATGAGCGCCGGTCGAACCTGGGAGATGCGTTGACTGACTTGATAGGCGAAGAAGGGCGGGATGCTATGACGACTTTTAGACGGGAGGAACCGTATCGCGAACGGGTTGATACTTTAGAAAATTCACTGAGTTATACCTCATCGCCGATTAGCGAAAATCAGAGA
This sequence comes from uncultured Puniceicoccaceae bacterium, assembly GCA_963933925.1. Taxonomy (GTDB): domain Bacteria; phylum Verrucomicrobiota; class Verrucomicrobiia; order Opitutales; family Opitutaceae; genus JAKYXN01. Next base: position 6,282 of record CAWVWU010000127.1, on the reverse strand, counting down.
ACCGCTTTGGTTTCAGCTTATGCTGAGGTGGGAGAGAGTTTTCAGTATTCGAAGGATTTGTCTGATCGTCGGAGTTTGCGCGGTCAGGATGTCAGCGAAGAGGATGTGAATACCTTTCTCGGAGAAATGGATGTAATAAATGGTAGCCTTTTGGTGAAGGCGAGTGAGGTTTTGAATGAGGATCAATTAGCGAATTTGGCAGAGCAGCAGTTGTCGGAACGAATGCAGGTTGAACGCCGTTTGAGTTTTCAGCGTGAGGGCGGGGGCGGTCGCGGTGGAAGAGGCGGAGGAGGGCGGTAGGAATTGAAGAGTGAACCCTACTTCGCCAAGGCTTCGAAGTGCACGTGGTGAAATATTGAGGGAGAAGGAAAAGCAGAGGTAGATTATTGGGGGATAAATTGGATTGCTCTTGGGGGCTGGGTCTTTGAGAAAAGAGCTAATGAGCGAACAATCCTCTACAGTATCGGATAAAGCGTCCTTGCCGGACGAACATGGGCATTTTGGTGAATTTGGGGGCGTGTATGTGCCCGAAACCTTGATTACGGCTCTTAGTGAGTTGGGAGCGGAGTATGAGCGGGCGAAGGCAGATCCGGCATTTAAGGATGAGCTTGCGTTTTACTTGAGAGAATTCGCGGGTCGTCCGACGGGCTTGTATCATGCGGAGCGCCTTTCTGAGGAGTTGGGAGGAGCGAAGATTTATCTTAAGCGCGAAGACCTTTTGCACACGGGTGCTCACAAAATTAATAATGCTCTCGGCCAAGCGTTGTTGGCGAAGCGGATGGGCAAGACGCGGGTTATCGCTGAGACGGGTGCTGGTCAGCATGGTGTGGCGACGGCTACGGTTTGTGCGAAGATGGGGCTCGATTGTGTGGTCTATATGGGCGCGGTCGATATGGAGCGTCAGAAGTTGAATGTGTTCCGGATGCGTCTTTGTGGTGCAGAGGTTCGCAGCGTGGAATCGGGGCAGCGGACACTTAAGGATGCGGTTAATGAGGCGATGCGTGACTGGGTGACCAATGTTGAGGATACGCACTATATTCTAGGGTCAGCACTTGGGGCTCACCCGTACCCGATGATGGTGCGCGATTTTCACAAGATCATTGGTGAAGAAGTCCGTCGTGACATTATGGAGCGTGAAGGACGTTTACCTGATGAAATGGTGGCTTGCGTTGGGGGTGGCAGTAATGCGATCGGGCTGTTTTATGACTTCTTAGAGGACGAGCAGATTCGTTTGGTAGGTGTTGAGGCTGGTGGGCATGGTATTGAAAAAGGGAAGCACGCGGCTCGTTTTGAAGGCGGGCGTTTGGGTGTTCTTCAAGGATCCAAGACCTACATTCTGCAAGATGATGATGGGCAGATCGAATTGACGCATTCGGTGTCGGCAGGTTTGGACTATGCGGCGATCGGTCCGGAGCACGCGTATTATCGTGATCAAGGGCGTATTGAGTTTGAATACGCGACGGATAGTGAAGTGATGGATGCGTTTCAGGTGCTTTGCCGCACGGAAGGAATTATTCCTGCGTTGGAGTCGACTCACGCTCTGGCTTATGTGCTGAAGCGAGCCCCTCAGATGCGTAAGGATCAGATATTGGTAATGAATTTGAGTGGGCGTGGCGATAAGGATGTAAATCAAGTCGCTAAACTATTAGGACACGACGTATGAAAAGTATGACAGGGTTTGGCCGTTCCGAAGCGGCTCGTGAAGGTATTTCAGTTACGCTTCAAATTTCATCGGTCAATCGCAAAAATCTCGAAGTCTTGTGTTCCTTGTCCAAGGAATATCAACATCTTGAGCGCGGTCTGCTTGAGCAGGTGCGTAAGCTCGTGTCTCGGGGACGTTTGCAGTTCTCGTGGGAGATTCGCAATGAAGAATCGGAGGAATCCGGTTTGCCGAGTGACGCTCAGTTGGATGTGGCGATTAAGCGCTTAAAGGCGATTGCCGCGAAGAATGGTTTTGAATTTCAGTTGGATTCCAAGTTGATTGTCGATCTGTCGCGCATTTTGGATACGAAGTCAGCGGAGATTCCTGTTGAGCTTCTAGGTGAATTGATGACGGAAGCGACAACAGTGGCTTTGGCTCAGTTGTTGGAAATGCGCGTGGCGGAAGGGAATTCCCTTTTGGAGGATTTGCGTACACGTCGTCAGATCTTGATCGACCGCGTGAAAGAAATTCAGGTCTTGGCTCCCGATATGGTGAGTAAGCATCGGGAGAATCTACATGCTCGTTTGGCTCAGGCTAATCTTGACTTGGATGTTGAGGATGAGCGCGTGCTTAAGGAAATCGCGTTGTATTCGGATCGCTGTGATATCTCGGAAGAGTTGACGCGTCTGGAAAGTCATTTCCAGCAGTTCGAAACGTTGCTTAATGCGGAGGATGCCGTGGGGCGTCGCATTGAGTTCTTACTTCAAGAGATTGGTCGCGAGATCAATACGACTGGGAGCAAGGCGTGTACGATCGAAGTCTCGCGTAAGGTTTTGGAAATGAAGAATGAACTTGAGCGTATCCGCGAACAAGTGGCGAATGTGGAGTAGGTTGTTTTTTTTGCCCACAGATTGCACAGATGAACACAGATTTTTATTTGGTTGTGCTTTTTTGCCCACTAAGGACACAGAGAAACACGAAGTTTTTTTGGAGTTTGAAGATGAGGAGAGTGCATTATGGGTGAGCGGATTTTTTTGATATTGTTATGCAGTGTCTTCTGGGTGTTGATCCTGGGGGCTGCTTTGCTTGGTTCAAGTTGTTTGGGTGGTGACGTGAAACTTTATCGAATCGCTACTGATCAGATTTTGAGGGAGGGGTGGCAGCTTGTTCCACACCGAGATGGAGTTGTCTCTATTCATTATGAAGATGGTGGTTCTGGTGGGCCGACCTTCGTGAAGGGAACAATGGAATGTTCTCTGATCTATGATCGGGGACTTGTGGTGAAGAGGATTGTGGGGCCCGAGAATCTTCCGGATATCGATTATATGGAGCGGAAGACGGATGGTTTGCTCTATTGGGGGCAGGAGAACTTTGAGAGTAGAACTCCAATCGATGTTGATGGGGACTTGTTTCGGGAGTTGGAAGAGAAGCTGCAGGCGTTTATAGTTGGGAGGAGCTTTGGCGAAACGAAAGAATTGATTGAGATCCTTGAAGCTGCTGAGCGTATTGGGGCTGAGAAAGGGGATTAGACCTTTGGGTGTGCTTTTTTTGAACCACGGAAGTCACGGAAAGGTTGAGCTCGCTAGTGGGGTATTTGGTTTTTTTGAAACCGCGACGGAGTGAAGCGGAGATGGCGTGGCAATGGATGCCATTTATGGGAATCTAGATTGGTTCGGTCGGCGTGCTCCCGCTCAGCGGGATCTCGCCCTACCTTGTGGGTTCTTCCTTTTTCTGCTCTTTGGTGAAGAGGTTTGAGAGGACGTAGATGGCTACGCCTACTGTGATGCCGGAGTCGGCTACGTTGAAGCTGGGCCAGTGGTGCCCGTTGATGTGCACGTCGAGGAAGTCGATGACGTAGCTGAGGCGGAAGCGGTCTACGAGGTTGCCGATGATGCCGCCGATGATGAGGCCGAAGGCGAGCTGAGTGCGGGGGTGTTCAAGTTCGAGCTGTTTTCTGAATACGAAGAGTGCAATTAGGGAGCAGACGCCGATTGCGGCGAGGGCTGTGCTTTGGCCTTCGAAGAGACTCCATGCGGCACCTGGGTTTCCGAGGTGGACGATGTGAAAGAAGTCTTTTATTACGACGATGCTCGCTGGCGGGTAGAAGGTGCCGAGCGGCATCAGGGATTCGATCCAAAGCTTTGTGGTTTGGTCTAATGCAAAAACTGCTAACGCAAGCGTTAGCAGTAATTTGTAAGCGGCGATTTGGCGCATATCTAATTTAGTGATACGTGCTTATTCGTCGTCTGCGTCTTCGTTGCCAAATCCTATACCATCTTCCGCACTTGCGTCGGCGAATACTACACCGCCTCGGTCACCCTTTGGCTTGTATTTCTCAAGCTCGGATTGAGTTTTGATGGAATAACGAGTGAAGGGGACTGCCATTAGGCGGACGTCGCGAATCTGTTTTCCGGTCGTTTGGCAGATGCCGTAGGTACCGTTGTAGATGCGTTCGAGGGCTTCTTCGATTTCGTGTAGTGCGTCTTGTTCACTAGAAACCATAGAGAGCGCGAAGTCGCGGTCGAAAGATTCTGTACCTGCATCGGCCATGTGTTGGCTGTAGCCGGAGAGGTCACCAGATTCTTCTTTGCTGGAGCGCTTGAGTGTGTCCTCGGCGTGCTGGTGCAGTCCGTGAGCAACGTGGTCGTGCAGCTCCATAAGGAGCTTATGGAAGGCTTCGTATTTCTTGGCGACCTTGCGGTCGCGGTGATTGATCTTTTTTGGTGCGGTGGCACCTCCAAGGATGTCCGCGAGTGAGGCAGCACCGAGTTTGCGCTTTTCAGTTTTTTGTTCGGCTGCTTCGAGGTCGCGGATTGCTTTTTCCTTAGCTGCGATTTTAGCGGCTTTGGTGGTGTCTTCGCTTTTACGCGTTTTGGCTACAGCCAATGCGTCGTCCAGCGAAAATCCAGCTGCAGGTTTAGCCGCAGCTTTCTTAGCAGGTGCTTTTTTTGCCGCGGTGCTGCTTGTCTTTTTTGCGGCTTTTTTGGTTACAGCTTTTTTGGCAGGCTCTTGTTTATCAGGCATTTCTTAGGGTTGCTTTGTTTGTGGCTTCTTCGCAACGGGGGCAGAGTTGGTTGTTCTCTGTTCCTTGTTGGAGTTGGGATTCCCATCTCCAGCATCGGGGGCATCGGCCGCCTGTTGCTTTAGTTACCGTGGTTGATGTTGATGAGCTTGAATCCGAAGCCGTCACTGTGACTTGGGATACTATAAAAAGTTCCTCCAAAAAGCTCTCGTATTTGCTGAGCGTTTTGAAGATTGGGTCGTTTTCGGGGCCGGTGATCTCGATATAAGCGTCGAGGGAGCGTCCGATGTCGCCGTTTTTGCGAAGCCCTTCGAGGTTTTCGTTAACGGAATCTCTGAAGGCGAGGAGTGTTTTGAAGTCTTCGGCGAGTGCGGAGTCGACCCACTGTCCGGCTTCTTTGGGCCATGACTGGAGGGCGAGTGCATCGTCGATGAAGTCGGCTTCGGATTTGAAGTAAGCCCATGCTTCGTCAGAAGTGAATGGGAGTACGGGGCCGAGTACGCGAACGAGACTGTTAAAGATGTGGTGTATCGCGGTTTGCGATGAGCGTCGTACTGGGTGGTCGGTTCCGAGGGTGTAGAGACGATCCTTGAGGATATCGTGGTACAGGGCTGATAGTGTGACCGAGCAGAATTGGTTGCAGAGCTGGAAGACGCGGTGGAATTCGTAGTTGTCGTAGGCCTTTTCGCAGGCGAGGACGAGTTCGCCGGTCTTGTGCATCGCCCAACGGTCCAACGGGTGGAGTTGGTCGGTTGGCAGGGCGTCTTTTTCGAAGTCGAAGTCGAAGAAGTTTGAGATCTGGAAGCGGTAGGTGTTGCGGATGCCACGGTAGGCGTCGGCAACGGTTCCGAGAATCTTTTCGCCGATTGCAACGTCGTTGCGGTAATCGGTAGAGGCGATCCAGAGGCGGACGATGTCTGCTCCAGCGGAGTTCATGTACTCGTCGAGGCTTTTTGCGGACTCGTCGGATTTACTGAGCTTTGATCCGTCGGCCTTAACGATGAAGCCGTGGGTAAGGATGCTCTTAAAAGGGGCTGCTCCTTCGCGGATAACGCCTGTCCAAAGGGATGATTGGAACCAGCCGCGGTGTTGGTCGCTTCCTTCTAGATAGAGGTCGCAGGGCCAGGTGTGGTCTTCTTCGTTTTTGAGGACGGCGAAGTGGCTTGATCCTGAGTCGATCCAGACGTCGAGCGTGTCGGTGCCGGGTACGAGGTTTTTGCCCTTCCAGTCTTCGGGGAGTTCGATTCCTTCGAGAAGTTCTTCGGTGGTGGCGGTTGACCAGAGGTTGGTTCCTGCGGTGGCCACCTTGTCAGCGATTCCTTTGATGACGTTGGCGTCGAGGTAACCTTTTCCGTCTTCGTCGTAGAAGGCAGGGATGGGCACACCCCATGAGCGCTGGCGGCTGATGCACCAGTCGGGACGAGATTCTACGGCACCACGGATGCGTTTTTCTCCCCATTCGGGGATCCACTTTACGTCTTTGATCGCGTCGAGAGCTTTTTGGCGGTTTTCGTTCTTGTCGAGCGAGACGAACCATTGGTCTACGGCACGGAAGATGACCGGCGTTTTAGAGCGCCAGCAGTGTGGGTAGCTGTGGGAAATTTTCTTTTTCTTAAGC
>CAWVWU010000126.1:0-10559 GCA_963933925.1 uncultured Puniceicoccaceae bacterium | reverse complement strand
GTGGTTTCGGATTCCGTTGAGGATTCCGACTCTGAGGAGGACGTTGCGGCTGAGGTTGATGACGTTTCTGAAGAACCCGCTGCGGAAGTCGTGGGAGGTTTGGAAGAAGTCGGCGATGATGACTTGGAGGATTTAGATGAGTCCGATGCCGCGAGTGATTTGTTTGTCGAAGATGACGAGCCTGATGTGGTTTCGGATTCCGTTGAGGATTCCGACTCTGAGGAGGACGTTGCGGCTGAGGCTGATGATATTTCTGAAGAACCCGTTGCGGAAGTCGTGGGAGGTTTGGAAGAAGTCGGCGATGATGATTTGGAGGATACGGATGAGTCCGATGTTGTTGGTGATTTATTTGTAGGCGATGGCGACTCTGATGAGGTTTCGCTTTCCGCTAAGGAATTTGGCTCTGCGGAGGGCGATTTCGCTGAAACAGATGCGGTTTCTGAAGATCCTACTGCGGAAGTCGTGGGGGGCTTGGAAGAGGTTAGTGACGACGAAGAGGATGAGATGACCGCAGCTGCGGCTAGCTTGTTTATCGATGATGATGATGACGATGATTTAGACAACCTATTGGGTACTCCTGAGGTTGATGCCTCCGGAGGCGAAGAGTTTGCTGTTCCCCCTGCTGATTTACCTGAATCCGACGATGACCTCGAGGAAGAGGATGAGTCGATGCCGGCGATTGACGCCATTCTTGGGGAAAATGATGACGATGATGATATGGGAGTGGATGCTCTTCTTGATTCTATTGGTATTCCGGATGATTCAGAGGGAGAGAATGACGGAGATGATTCAGAGCTTTCTGATGATGATATTTTGCTTCAGGCGGCTAGTCTGATGAACGGAGGGTCAGTTCCAGAGGGTGTTGAAGAGCTTGTTACCGACGCATCTGAGGATGCGGAAGAAGAGTCCGACGAGGATGACGACGACATGATGGTTATGCCATCAGCTCAAGATTTGATGCCAGAGGCTGAAGAAGCTGATGAGGAAAAGGAAAAACCTAAATCGGGTAATGTGGCTGATCGAGCGGGTGATTTGCCTGCTACGCCGCCGGCCCCCGAGGTATTGGATGATGACGAAGAGGAGGAGGGAGATCCTTTTGCTGAGTCAGCTGAAGGAGGAGATCCCTTTGCGAGCGATTCTCTGGATGGATTCAACATCGATCTAGATTCTGCCGAAGCGGACCCAATGATGATGGAGGATGCTGAGGATTCGTTTTCAGCAGAAGAGTCCAAGGATGAGGAATCCAATGCGGCCGAAGATCTTTCTGATCAAGAAGGAGACGCTAAGAGCGAAGATGTTAAGGAAGAGCCTCCTGCGAGTGATTCGAAAGAAAAAGAGGAGGTTAAGGCCAAACCTTCTAAGGTCAGGACCCTTATACGATCATTGCCATTTGCGGCGGCAATTGCGTTAGTCGCTATAGGTTGGATCGCGATGACCTTTAAGCAGGAAATTGTAGAGCATGCGATTGGCTATGATGAAGATGGTTCGATCTTAGTTAATGGGATTAGGCTGATTGCAAGTCATGCGATTGAAGGTTTCGATGAGCGTGATCTTTATCATTTTCAGTGGCTTGATAGCGATGTGCGTCAGGTGGCCGACAATGAGATCCGAGTGAATATGACTTTGGGTGCGAAGCTTAAGGAGGATCTTTTCGCTCCTGTCCCGGAGCGCCGAGCGCGTACACGATTTAGTTTCGAGGGGGATGAGCTAATGCATGCAGAGAATTTTGCCTATACTAAGGCACCGGCTCTCTTAGATGAGTTTCCTCAAGAAACGTGGGGGCAGCTCTACGAGCTTTCGACTCCTAAGGATTCTGTTTTGCGGATGAGAGTTGGATACAAGCTCGTTCGTCCGGCTTCCGATGTGGACTGGGTTCTCGATGGTGTTAAGGTTCGCGGTTATGATGGCGATTTGGAGTGGCATGAGGGAAAGAAGGTTTCTTCGTTTGGCAAGCATGCGTATAACGTAAACAGTCTCGATTTTAAGGAAGCCGTATCGTCTTATAATCGAAAAGCGGTTCAGTTCATCAAATCGACTGAGGATTTTAAGGAGAGCGAGCTTGGGCGTGTTGCTGAGAATAAGCGTTTGCAAAAGGAAATGAGGTCGGATGTGGCCAATTCCTTTTCTCAGGGGACATTCTTCCAAGGCGTTGTGATTAACGGAAAGGACTCTGCTGAAGCCGCCGAGGTGGTTCTTGTTATTACTGAGAGTGAAAACGAAGGTTCATTGTTGAGGGGCGTCATTAAGTTGCAGGACGGCTCTGGAGCTTCTAAGCACTTTACGGGATCTCTACAGTTTGAGGGCAGTGTCGAGCACCCTGAGGGTTATTTGAAACTTACTACGGTTTCCTTTGATGGGGTGGCACCGAGCAATTCTAAAATGGCATTTTTTGATCCGATGAGCACTACTCGTATGAGTCTTCGAATGGATGGTGAAAATCTAGAAGGCGATAGTTCTGACGTGTCGTTGCGCCTTGCTAGAAATATGTAGTTTGTCATCGCCTCGGCTGAATTGCTCTTTAAGCATTCGTCTTAAATGGATGAGCAATTGAAGCAGTTGATCTTAGAGAGGTCCGGGGGAATTATTTCTACACGTATGGCTTGGGAGCGAGCAACGTCGAGTGCTTTGCAAAGTGGGATGCCGGAGGGACAATTGGCTGTTTTGGTTGAGCATCTATCCGGGCACGATGTGCTGAGTTCGTATCTAGATGCGTATGCGTCGATTGATGTATCAGAACGAGGGGTTCCATTTGCGACAGTATGGAGCGATTTGGAAACACGTATTGATGATTCGCAGTTTTCGATGAAGTCCTGGTTGAACGCTCTGTCTGTGCTTTTGCGTTATTTGAAGAAAGAAGGACGGATGTGTAGTCTTTCGATACTGCTAGGCTACCTGAGTTGTTCCGCTGAATTTGCTTATTCCAAAGGAGTTTCGGTTTCTCTGTCGGAAGTGGTGGATGAAATGCTCAAGGAATTCGGCTTTGACGGCTAGAGCTTTCCATTATCGATAAGATTAGTTGGGTAAGCTTATTAGGAGGGCTAATTCTATGGCTGTTTTATTATGCTTTTTCTAAAAATGGCTTGTCATTGGTGCAGTGATATTTGATGTTTTGAACATCATTTGTTTTCCCGCTTAGCGGGACTTAGGGTAAAGAAGAAAACCAAGGCGGGTCGTTTAGGGGTAGACGGTCCGCCATTTCTTTTTCTAATTTTACAAATTAGTTGTGGACATATTTATCTAAAGTATTGGATTTGTCCTTACGTGGACAACGCGACCGTTTCGAAGAAACACAGTTGCGACCGAAGTCTGATCGACGAATTAAGACATACGTTTTTGATGCGAATGTTTTAATCCATGATCAGTATTGTCTCTTCAAGTTTGATGACAATAATTTGGTTATTCCTATTGAAGTTCTTGAAGAACTGGACTCGATTAAAATCGAGCAGTCTAGTGAGCGAGGGCGCAATGCAAGACGGGTTCACCGTCTGTTGTGTGAGTTGCTGCCAGACACTCGTTCGATGCTCGAGGGAGTTCAATTGAATACGGGAGGAACTCTGTCGGTTGTCATAAACAGATACCTACAAGATGCTTCCAGCATTCCTCAGGGGATAAGGGATTTAAAGACATTCTTGGGTTTTGAGAAGAAGGATAATTGGATTATCTCCTCGGCTCTTTTTGTGCAGGAGAATTTTACGCCTCCAGTAATCTTGGTTGCTAAGGATATTAATGTTTAGTTAAAAGCTCGTGCCGTAGGACTTGAGTCTGAGGACTGTTTGAATGATAAGGCTCCCGAGGAGCCCGATGATGAATCGTTCCGAACTGTGAGTGTATCTAAGTATTAGCTACAGAGATTTGCTTCAGAAGGTTCGTTTGAGCTTGAGGAAGAGCTCGACTATCCTCTGTACGTAAAGGAGTACGTGTTACTCGTTTCCGAGGAGGGTAAGACGATTCCTGCTCGGCACTATGCGGATAATGTCCTCTATTAGCTCATCATGCCAGAGCACGTAAAAACTCCGGGAGGTGTGCCGATACGACCGAGGAATTTAGAACAACGCTTTTTTATGGATGCCTTGTTGGACGATGAGATTTCCTTGATCACGTGCTATGTTAAGGCGGGCACTGGGAAGACCTTGTTGTCGACTGTTTGTGCGATCTATATGTCTGGTGGGTCGAATTCGTTATATGATGGCGTTTCGATTTCTCGTCCGGTCATAGGCGTGGGTAAGGAGATCGGTTTTCTTCCCGGGACATTGGAGCAGAAAATGAATTCTTGGTTGCAGCCGTATTACGATGCTCTTGAAGTTTTGATTCCGACTAAGGGCTCTCAATTTCGCGTCGTTTCTTTATCTTGGACGAGGCCCAGCAGTTGACGCCTCACGAGGTGAAGACAGTGATCACGCGAATCTCCTAAGGATCTAAGATTGTATTGATCGGCGATCCTGCTCAGATCGATAATCCTTTTGTGGATTCACGCAGTAATGGCTTAGTTTATTGTGCGAATCGGATGAGAGGGCAAGCGATTGCCAGTCACGTTAAGCTGACCAAGGGAGAGCGATCCCCCTTGGCGGAGTTAGCAGCGGACTTACTCTAGAAATCACTCTGTAAGAGAAACGTCTCGGCTTATTTTTGGCTGAGGCGCTGGAGGGTCTTTGCTTGGATCTGGTTGATGCGGAGTTGGACCTTCTTAAGAACGCGCTTCTTCATACGATCGATGTAGAGGATGCCATTGAGGTGATCGACTTCGTGTTGGATACAGCGTCCTAGGAGGCCGTTGCATTCGATCACGTGTTTAGTGCCGTTAACGTCTTGGAACTTGCAGCGAATCCAGTCTGGACGTTCGACATCCGCACGCACGTCAGGAAAAGACAGGCAGCCTTCTTCGTAGACGGTGATATTGGGCTTGCCGATGGTCTCAACCTTTGGGTTGCAAATGCTCATCGGCATGAAGAGGTCGAGCGGTGGTTTGGAGCCGTCGATGGTGTATTCGAAGTCGGGGTCCATACCGGCAAGGTCGACGACGCAGAATTGGAGGGCTCTGCCGACTTGCTGGGAGGCGAGTCCGATGCCTTCGGCTTCGTCCATGGCGTCTACCATGTCTTCGAATAGAGCCATTAGCTCGTCATCGAATTTCTCAATTTTCTTTCCTTTTTGGTGGAGTACTTTCTCTCCGTACTGAACTATTTCCAATCTCATGGGTCTTCGCTTTTGACCTAGCCGTAACAGGCGTTATGGCTAGGGCAAATCCTTTCGATCCTACTTTTGATCTAGACGATGCCAAAATTGAAACAAAATCCAGATGATAAACCGTCCCTGCCTTGGGGAGCGTGGATTCTTGTTCTCTTAGGAGCACTACTTCTTGTTTGTGCGTGGCAAGTTCCGTCCCGTTTTAACTCGATTCCGGCAGCGGTTCTTCGTTCTGCGGGCTTGGGTACGGAGTCCTTAGAGGAATTATGGAAGACGTCTTTGGCAGAAGGCGAACTTGGGGTGGCCGCGATGATGTCTCAGGCTAAGGATGAGCTTGGCGTTTCGGCGGCGGTTCCAATAGGGGATGAGGATGTCAACCGTGAGATCGTGAACCGCTGGGGTGTTTGGGATCCATTCTTGGATGCAGCGTTTGCTTCGATTCCAGTAGAGGAATACTCACAACAGCCCGGTGCGATTGGCATCATGTTATCCCGTCCGTGTAGAGAGGCGATGAGTAGCTATCTCGAATATTCGCGTAGTCCCTTGGTGGCTGAGATTTTGGCGACAGGTGAGTTGCAGAACTACAACCGATTTTTCCCCGTCTACAGTGCTTCGGGACGCCCGCTTGAGGCTACTATATTGGTGACCGGTTTGTTGGCACAGAGTGATGTATTTTCGAGCACAGTTAAGAAGGAGCTGAGAGTGGCGATCTACGATGCTAAGTCAGGGGGTGATATTTCCCGACTCGAAGACTTTTATTTGGATATGCTCTCCTTGGGGCGGATGTATAACTGGGGACAGTTGCGACGCTTGGTGGGGACAGTGGAGTCGCTGGAAACGTTTTCAAAGCTTCGTTATTCGTTTCACCGAATGGCGGACGAGCAGGCGATCTTATATGCGGCGAGTGTCATCAGCGGCAGCCCAGATTTGTTGATGTCGTATCTTGCGGAATATGGCGACGCTGGGGGACGTATCTTGAGAGCTGCATTGTCCACGGGAGCAGGGAGCCTAGATTTGTTGCTCCGCGAGCAATTGCTCGTGGAAGATATAGACGCACCCTTACCAATGAATTCTGCGATGTCAGACCAATTGGCGGCCTTTAGCCTGAAGAATCCTCATCTGTCTTTGTCGCTGAAATACGGTCTCTTCTTTATGGGAGCATTTGTTTGTTTTTGGGGAGGGAGTCGCTTTGGTCGGCTTTATCGCGAATCTGCCTCTCCTGTTTTAGTTTATACTCAACGTACGTTTGCCTCCTTGGCATCTCTTCTTGTCCTGATCATCCTTAGCGAGCCAAACTTGGCAGGTGGTAAGGAAGTGGACGGATTTAGCTTTTCAATCGTCGTTCCCGTGCTTGCGCAGGTGGATGGCGAACTTCAAATTATAGAAACGACTCCTACTACAACTATGGCACTCTCAACGATATTATCTATTTGTTTCTTCTTCATCCTTCAATTGTTGGTATTCTTCATTTGCTTACTAAAGGTTAGAGAGATTGACCGCCGCGAGGTTGATTCGCTGCTTAAGCTTAGGCTGATGGAGAACGAGGAGAATCTCTTCGATACGGGACTCTATGTTGGGATCGCGGGTACCTGTATTTCATTGGTGCTGCAGGTTTTGAATCTAATTGATGCCAATTTGATCGCGGCGTACTCGTCCAACCTGTTTGGAATCCTCTGTGTTGCGATCGTCAAAATTAGGTTAGTGCGCCCTTATAAGAACCGATTAATCCTCGAAAGTGAGGAACGTTTGATCGCTCTCTCAGGTGGGGTAAAAAGCTAATTTTAGTCACAGGATGAATAAGACCTTACTGTTAATACTCGTCGATTTTTTGCTACTGACGCTGTTGTCGATGACGAAGTGGGACGAGGAAACTGCGGCGGCATCAGTCGGTTCAGCAGTGGACTCGCCGGCAACGTCCTCCTTGGCGATGATGGAGCAGGATATGCTGGATACTCTGGAGACTTCTTTGGATGAAGAGCGAAGCCTTCAGAAGGATATGAGTGAAGCGATGCTCAAGCGCGAGGAAGAGCTGGCTCAAAAGGAGAAGGCCTTGTTGGATGCTCAGAATCAAGTACAGGCTCGAGGTGACCAAGTGGCGACACTCGAGAAAGATTTACAGCGAAAGGATCATAATCTTAAGACGGTTGAAACGATGGTGGCCGATCTCACTGTAGAGTCTAAGGCTCTGCGAGACGATGTGCAGGAAGCGAATCGAACGATCGATACGGTGCAGCGTAATTATTTGGATCTCGAACTAGAGGCCAAGCGCTCTCAAGCCCAATCTCGTGAGTTACAAGCAGAGCTCCAATCTAAGCTCGCGGAAATTAGTGAGAAGGAAGCGGCATTGAAGCAAGTGGAAGCCGAGAAGAATGAGGCGGCTCGGGTGGCTCAAGAGTTGGGTGTACAAGTGAGGCTTGTTGAAGAGGAAAAGAAATACTTGAGGGAAAACTTGGATACTCTGAAAGAGGAGGTTGAAGTTGTGCGTGAGGAAAAGCAGGTCTTGCAGGCTCAGACCGGTCTTCTCGCGGAAGGGGTAACTCAACTCGCGGAGCAGTCCGAAGGGATCAAGGAGGAGATCCGCTTGAATACTCCGATCAACGCCAATCAGCTCTTTAATCAGTTTTTAGGTAATCAAGTGGCAACGACCTACACCAGTCAGATTTATGATCGCGGTCGGGTGATCGAGAAGGTCGACGAAGTGAAGACTTTGCTTGTGTCCGATGGTAATTCTGTCGTCGCCTTGACCCATGTTGATCGTACTCCGATGCGGATTAGTTCCAGTGTGGAATCATTCCGCCGTTTAAACGCTTCCTTTGGAACGAATGGGCAAAGTGAGGAGATTGGAGCGATTGGTTTTCTCGCTCTTGACCCTCGATTGTCGGCTGTAGCGGTGAGTGATGAGCAGGTCGAAGCATTTGGCGTGAAGACCTACTTGACTGCGATCGATCCGTACAAATTTGAGCAGGCGGTATTAATTGATGCCCGTGGCCGTTATTACGGCGAAGTCGAATTTAAGCTCGATCCACGAACACCGGGATACGTGAAAATGCAGTCGAAGATTATGAGCCGTGTCTTTGGGGATTTTTCGCCATCGGTGGGGGATCTCGTTTTGTCCAAGACGGGAGAACTGCTGGGCGTGATGATCGATCGTAGTTATTGTTTGGTGATCGACGCTTTGATCTTCGAGGAAAATCTCCGTCTCGGAAGCGGTTTCAGTCAAGATGACTATAGAAAAACTGTTGGTGAGTTGAAGGCTCGTTACGATCTCCTACCAAGCAGGGCTCGGTAAGTATGAGGTATGAATACGATTTGATTTCCTTAGACTTTGTTTTGGGGCAGGAGGGTGCGGCTGATCATTGTGGCGAGAGATTCTGTTGCTGTTTTTCGGTCTAGATGAGTGTTGGCTAGGTCAGCGATTCGTAAGCCGCTAACGCAGGCGATTATGACTGAGGCGAAGCCGAGTGCATTGATTTTGGGATCGATGTGACCTTGTTCTTGTCCGTAAGCGATGACCTTTGCAAAGCGCTCTCGGAGGCGAATCTCATGTTGGCGTATTACGGCTGCTGCTTCTGGATTTCGGCTGGCTTCGGCCATAATTTCGGAGTAGAGGGCGGCATCGAGGTCTTTGTCCAATTGCCAAATTTCGTTGATTCGGCTGAGCATCGTTTCAAGCGTATTTCCGTTTTCAACTAGCGAGGCTAATTTCTCTTCGTGGAAGGATACATCGGATTGGACGATTGCGCTTATGAGTGCATTTTTACTTTCGAAGTAATGGTAGAGGTGACCCGGGCTCATCTTTGCTTTTTTGCAGATAGATGACATTGAAGCACCGTGGAAGCCTTTTTCTCGAAAGCAGATTAGCGCGGCTTCTAGGATTTGTCGGCGGCGTTCAGTTAAAAGCGTGGGGTCGACGGATCTCATTATTAGTAGAACGTGAATTCTACTAATAGCGACGCAAGGATAAAAATTGATGTCCGTTGGAGTCTTTGATAGCGGGAATTTATTAAATAGAAGGTTCATTCTAAATATGGTTGACGATGAGTCTGAAGTCTTAGATAGAATGATTGTACTATTTAATATTAGTCATCTCTTGATGGTTTATCAAGGGGGTGCGAAGAGTCGTTAAGTTCCGATAATTTAGTTAAGAGGACACCAATATGAGAGCGAGCAAAGGTAGAGATAATATGATCAATAAGGGTCGAATGATTGTTCAAGGGGCAGGATTAGTCGTCATCTTGGGGTTGGGAGTCGCGATGTCAGGCTGTGCTGAGGGGGAAGCACGCGTTGGAGCGACCAAAGTGGCTCGTTTAGTTGAGACCTTCAGAGTTGAGAAGCACTCTGATGTTCACACGGTGGAATACGTGGGACGCGTGAGTGCCCCTAAGGAAGTGGAGCTTGGGTTCGAGCTTGCTGGGCGCGTCGAGGACATTTCGGAAATAACAGGAGTCGCTTTCAAGGCTGGTGAGGAACTGGGGCGTCTCGAATCGACACGTTACAAATTAGCATATGAGGAGGCGGAGCAGCGTTTAGCCTATGCAGAGAAGGAATTGGGTCGTGTTCGATCCTTGCTTCAAAAAGGGAGTTCGACTCAGTCGGAGTTCGATCGGGTGGAAAACGCGGCGATATTGGCAAGAATTTCTTGTGTGCGTGCCAAGCGAGATTTGCAGGACTGTGTATTGGTAGCCCCCTTTGATGGGAAATTGGCCGCGAAGCATATTGAGGAAGGAAGTTTTGTAGGGGCAGGTCAGTCTGTTTTGGTTTTCCAGGAAATCGGGAAGACTGAGGTTGAGGTGTACCGGACTGAGGATCAGCTCGTCGAATTATTATCAGCCCTTCGAAGGGGCGTGGCGGAAGTGGGGTTGGCTGATGGTGTCCTGAAGGGGGCACGTCTTGTAATTAAGGATTATGCGACCACGCCCGATCAATTAAGTGGGGCGTATCGAGTTACTTTTCTGGTAGACGCTCCCGATTACATCGAGTTATTTCCAGGTGCTCCGGTTCGGCTTTCGGTGGTTGAGCAATTGGGTGTTTTGAATTCGCGTCCGGTTGAAATTCCAAGTGATGCCTTGGTTGGGGATGGCTCGGGTGGATTCAGGGTTTGGTTGCTCGAGGACGGATCGATTCATCCCACGGTGCGGGGTGTCGAGGTTGGGCGTGTGGGTGGTCGGCTTGTTGAAATAGTGGAAGGACTGACACTTGGTGATCGGGTGGTGACCAGCGGCTCTTCGCTTCTTCGAGTAGACTCTGTAATTACGACAAACGAGGACGTTTAAAGCGATGGACTTTGCAAGGATATCGATACAAAAGCCCGTTTTGACCTGGCTTCTCATTATGGCATCCTTGTTTGGTGGATACTGGGGGTTTATTAAGGTTGG
>CAWVWU010000125.1:0-10715 GCA_963933925.1 uncultured Puniceicoccaceae bacterium | reverse complement strand
CTGGTGAAGGGACATCTGTCGAAGAGGGATCGTCTGTGCGTGTGCGTGTTGACGTTTCGGACGACGTCCAAGTTCGAAATGTCGAGTTCTATGTAGACAACGAATTGGTTAAGACTGACGGAAATCACTCCTTTGAAGCGACAGTCCCAATGGGTTCAGGCAATGCCGGCGACTCGGTTATTATAGTCGCTCGAGCGAGTGACACGGGAGGCAATGCGTCATTTTCCAATGAAGTATCCCTTAACCTCACTCCCGATGCAACACCCCCTCGAGTGACTGCAGTATTTCCTCGTGACAATGCAATCATAGGTGAGACGAGTGGATTCACTCTTTTCTTTTCCGAGGCGATCAAGCCATCGACTATAACAGGGGCGAATATCTATCTGAGCAGCGAAGGAGAAGACGGTTTTATCGGTACACCCGACGATGTTGTTATTGATGGAGGAGAGTTTACACAGAGCGAGAACGGTGCCATCGTGAGCTATTCACTTGGAGAAATATTGGATACTGGATACTTTAGGATTACGGTAGAGACCGCTGCGACCGATGCCATTGGAAATCAATTGAGGAAACGCTTTACCTCAGTATTTCTAGCACTGGGTGACGTGGATACGGATCGTGACGGACTTCCCGATTTTGTAGAACTCAGCATTGGGTTAGATCCCAATGATCCTGATTCTGACGACGATGGGGTTTTTGATGGCGATGAAGACGCGGATTCCGATGGAGTGACCAATGCAGTGGAATCATTCCTTGGTTTCGATTTGACGGAAACCGATTCAGACTTGAATGGTATCGATGATAATGAGGAAGATCGAGACATGGACGGACTCCCGGACTTTAAAGAGGTTTTGGCCGGTTCCTCGCTAGATAAAGTGGACTCAGATGGAGATGGTTTCTCAGACGAAGCGGAGGTACTGTCAGGTAGCAGCCCTATCAATCCAGATGACCGTCCTTTCCAATTGGTGGTCGCTCGACCTTCGACTCACGTGCTCGTGTTGAGTTCGGATACGGGAGTTCTTGGACCCGGTGTCACCGTGGCGAGACCAAAGACTAGTGTCCTCCTGTTATCTTCTGATACGGGTGACTTATTGCCGAGTGTGACGGTGGCGAATCCCCCCGCGAGTGTTTTAGTATTGTCTTCAGACACAGGGGATCTTTCTCCGAGCGTCACTGTGGCGAAGCCCAAAACAAGCGTTCTGCTCCTTAGTTCAGAATCGGGAGAATTGAATGCGGGTGTAACGATCGCTAATCCTCCAGTGGAAGTGGACCTTCCAGCAGATCCTTAATAATATAATTAAAATTAAACTTAATCCGTGTAAAAATGATTAAATATATAAAAATAATCCTTATCGGATGCCCGCTACTTATTGGCATCCCACAAGCCCTGTCTCAGGGCTTTGTTTTCGACTCGGGTAGCGACGAGAGTTTTGGAGCAATCAATATAACAGAGACGACTACGATCGCTCTTCCGGATGATGGTATCATACATGCCACTACGGTTACTGTAGCGGATGGAGTAACTCTCTTTTTTGACAAAAACGAGTTTAACACTCCAGTATTTCTTTTGGCAACTGGGGATATTTCCATCGCCGGTACAATCAACGTAAATGGCAGAGCAGGTAGTAACGTATTGGGAGGAGTCGGAGGTCCGGGCGGTTTTGATGGCGGTACGCCGGGAAGTTCTGGAGTAAGCCCTGGAGATGGACATGGTCCGGGAGGAGGACTATCCGGTAATAATGACACCAGTGGCTTAGGAGCAGGAAGCGGAAGTTACTCCTCTCAATCTCCCAGTGGAAGCAGCGGCGGCGAAGGGGCTATTTATGGGTCAGCTCTACTTATACCGATGATAGGCGGATCTGGCGGCGGCGGTATCTCCGGAACTCCGGGAATTGGCGGCGGCGGCGGCGGCGGTGCTCTATTGATCGCATCCAATACGCAAGTTGAACTGACTTCGACTGGTATCGTTCACGCAAATGGAGGGCTACGATCAGGTAATACGATTAACGGAGGTAGTGGTGGTGCGGTGCGCCTGGTTGCTCCCAAAGTTTTTGGTTCCGGCGTAATCAACGCACAAAGCAGGAATTCGAATTCGGCTCTTGGAGGTCAAACTTATGGCGGTTATGGGAGGGTGCGTGTTGATTCGATTGATCGAACCGATTTGAGCATCACATTTAATCCTGCGGGACATACGAGCGTAGGCACAAATATGGTTGTTTTCCCGACACCTGCTCCGCGCCTAGATATTACAGAGGTTGCTGGAACGGCAGTGACGCTGGATACGAGCGATGGAGTGTTTGTTGTTTTACCTTTTAATGCGGATCCGAATCGTACGGTGACCGTGCGAGCGGAGAATTTCAATAAGGTCGTCAACTTCGCCGTGGTGCTGCAGCCAGTGAATGGATCCCGTATTGTTGTCGAAGATAGTATAGATAATACGACTACTAATCCGGCTAGTAAGGTGGTTAATGTCGTGTTCCCTCTTAACACGCAGACAAAGGTGTTTGTCTGGACGATTCCTGATCCATAATAGTCGTCTATATTTTTCTACGGATTTTAAGACTTGTTCACCTTGGGGTGAACAAGTTTTTTTGTCGTCACCCCAGAAGGAATGCGATCGACTTACATAAAAATAAGACGAACCCTTTGGGTGCTTCTTGCCAATATTGCAATTCGTTCTTTTGTCTTCGCTGTGCTCGTGACTCCTCGCTACCACTACCGCAATCGTTTTTTTCTATGGAATCATAGCCCATGTAAAATGTAACCAGATTGCATTCTGGCGTGACCGACACTAAGCCGGTCGGACTTAGCGGTTAGTCTACTTCCAGCATTGGGTGGTCCAGTATTGGAGCATTTTGTGGATGAGGGCGGTGCCGGGTTCTTAGGGATTGGCCCAGTTGGGGCTGTTTGGGGCAAATTTTGGTTAGTTATGAGGCTTTCGATGTCATCCTCGAAGCTTTGGGCAAACCCATCTATATGGGATAAAAGAGAATTGGGGTTAAATAGATAATGTTACCATGCTTAGGTGTCATGTGATAATCCTATCTGCCATGCTATCTAGGCGTTCTTTGATGGTTTCCCAGTTTGGCATGACTTGTTTCATTAAGCGGTAGAATCGTTTGCTGTGGTTGTGTTCTGCAGTATGGCAGAGTTCGTGGAGGATGACGTAGTCGATGCATTCTCGAGGAGCTTTTACCAAATCGGGGTTTAGGGTGAGGTTTCCTTTCGCCGAGCAGTTCCCCCACTGTGTCTTCATTGAGAGTATTCTTATTTCCGGCTTATTGGAAACCCATAGCGTCTGTTTGAGTAGTTCGCTGAGGCGTCTTTCGAATACAGTTCGAGCTTTGATCTTATACCATTTGTTGAGAAGGTTTTTCACTAGCTCTGATGAGCGTTCATTTGTGGTTACTTCGAACTTTCCTCGTAGGAGCTTTACGTGATCATTGTGTTCCGAGTCTACGAGAACTTTGAGCATATGTTGTTTGCCCAAGTAGTAGTGGCTTTCTCCGCTAACGAACTTTCGAGGTGTGATGTACTCTCGTTGGGTTTTAAATTCTTTGACTCGATTGTGGATCCAACGGGTACGCTTTATAACCGCATTGAGAACTTCCTCGTCTCCAGACTGGTCTGGGGCGTGCACGGTTATCTTACAGTCGGGATGGACTTTGATTTGAATCTTTGGTTTGGTGCTTGCCCGTTCGAATCGCTCGAAAGAGTACACTTCGGCTCCATACTTGAAAGACCTCAGGCGAATGCTCGGCTGCGGGGACTTTACTTTGTCCTTAGATTTTATTGCGACGCTCATCGTTCTAACCCGACTCTGAAAGGCCGATTCGTGTTATTTGAACAACCCATTCGACGATGGTGTTCGCTTGGTCCATTCCTGCTCCAATTGCTTTGCATTGCTTGAAGATCATTGGGAGCAGATTCTTTCGAATGTCTGCTTCGATATTCTGCGGGTTTATGGAGTTTTCTTCTACGGAGGCTTCAACGATTGCCTCTATCGTTTTTGCGGTTTGAACCCAGGTCGCGATCGTTTCTGCATCTGCTTCGTTGGTTAAGGCTTGAGGAAGGACTTTTTTGAATACGCCAAAATAGGCTTGAGCGTGTTTGTTTCCTACAAGTTCATCTGGGATCTCAGGAAGGGTTCGGCTTTCAACTTGTTCTTCAAATTCAGTGAAGAGGTAGTATTGTTTGAGTGGGTTGTCGAAGAGTTGTTCGGTTTCGCTTATGACGCGTTTAAGGAGTTTTGAAAAAGACTCTTGAGCGTAGGGATCGTCACGTAGATCCTGTTCGATCATTTTTGTGAGACGGGTTTTTATGATATCGGTCTCGTTACGTGTTTTATCTTCTGACCATTCTTCGGGTTTTTGTTCTTTGCCCATTTTGGACACGTTGTAGATGCCCTGAGACTCTCTGACTTCTACGCCAACGACGTGCTTGTTCATGAGTTTCTTTATTTGGTCAGCGTATTCGTCGTAGTCGACCGTTTCACCCGCATCTTGTTTTGCGATCTGACGCAAACTCGAGAATTGTTTGAGAGTTTCCTTGTAGTGCTTTCTATCTGTTTCCGAGAAGCTTTTGTCTTCGAAGAAAGTAGCAGACTGCAAGGCAACCTTTAGGCAGCTGGCGAATGCTGACAGAGCTTCGTAGAAATCCTCACGTGGTTTGATGTTTACATCCGATTGTTCGCCGTCGATGTCTTGGATGCGAGGCACGACGACTTGGCGAAGTTGTTCTATGTCGTTCTTATTTTTGACGCCGTCGAATACTGCCCAGAGTTCTTTGTAGAGCTTGGGTAATCGTTTGTACTCGGTGCTCATTTGATTGTAGAGACCGGAGATATCGTCGAGGTCGTAGCCGCTTTGTGTCTTCGCTGCGAGGTCTTGATATTGGGCTATCGTGGTATCGAGTTCCGATAGGATGCCTCGGTAGTCGATTAGTAGTCCGAATTTCTTCTTGGGGTGGAGTCGGTTTACGCGAGCAATCGCTTGGATTAGATTGTGCTCTTTGAGTGGCTTATCGATGTAGAGTACGGCATTTTTCGGCTCGTCGAATCCGGTGAGGAGCTTGTCTACGACGATGAGGAGCTTGAGCTCTTCATCTTTGTCGAAGCGTTCTACGATTGCTTTCGTGTACTCTTTCTCGTCCTGGTTTCCGACGTTTTCCTTCCACCATTTGGTTACTTCCGGACTCTTGTCTTCATCCACCTCGGTATTGCCTTCTCGAGTGTCGGGAGCCGACATGACTACGGCACTTTCGAAGAGGCCGGCTTCATCCAAGTATTCTTTGTATTTAATTGCTGACGCTTTGCTGGCACAGGCGAGTTGTCCCTTTAGTCCATCATCTATATTTTTGGTAAAGTGGTTGGCTACATCGAGAGCGATGAGGCGGATACGGTCATCGGACTGATAGACCTGTCCTTTTTTAGCGTACTTTTTCTTTAGGTCGGTTCGTTGTTCTTCGGTCAGTCCTTCAGTGATTCGGTCAAACCAGCTGTCGATTGCTCGCTCGTTCACTTCTAGGTCTGGGATTCTTTCTTCGTAGAGCAGGGGAGTGACGGCTTTGTCTTCGACACCGCGTTGCATGGTGTAGGCGTGTACGATTGGGCCAAATTTGTTGGTGGTTTTGTCGTCCTTGAGTAAGGGCGTTCCGGTGAATGCCACGAATGCAGCCTTAGGGAGTGCCTGATTCATCCGGATGTTATTCTCACCGCCTTGGCTTCTGTGGCCTTCGTCGATGAGTACTATGATCTCCGAACTCTCATTGCGGCATTCGGGGAGTTTTGTTGCTGTATTAAACTTTTGGATGAGAGAGAATATAATTCTCTCGTTTCCTGTTCCGATTTGTTCGGCTAATCTCCGACCAGAAGTAGCGATTGCGGCTACTTTGTCTTTCTTGGTGCTGAGTTCTCCACCGGAGGCAAAGGTCTTGCTCAACTGGGTTTCTAGATCAACGCGGTCCGTTACCACCACAAGTCGGCAGCTCTTAAGGGAAGGATGTAGAATGAGTGCCTTGGAGAGGAAAACCATGGTGAATGATTTTCCGGATCCAGTAGTGTGCCAGATTACGCCGCCTTTGCGGGAGCCTTTCGAGTCCTTCTTGTTGATGCGTTCTATGAGGCGTTTGATCCCGAAAACTTGCTGATAGCGGGCGACGATCTTCCCCACCTTCTTGTCGAAGAGTGTGTAGAAACGGACCATCTCCAGTAGGCGTGAAGGAGTGAGGAGGCTGATTAGGAGTTCGTCCTGCCCGGTGACTGCTAGTTCGCCCCCTGAGACGAGAGATTCGTACCAAGTACGATCTCTTGAATTGCGATGTTCGAAGAGTAGGTCTTTCGCGTCCTCTGAGAGTTGCTTGTTCTTGATTGTATACATCTCTTCCGAGGAGAGGTCTTCTTCTCGCCAGTTTGCCCAGAATTTCTTTGCAGTTCCTTGGGTGCCGTAGCGACCGTCCGTTCCGTTGATAGAGAGGATCAGTTGGCTGTAGGCGAAGAGGTGAGGGATCTCATCGTTACGCTGGTTTCTGAGACTCTGTGATATGCCTTCGTCGATCGTAGGACCTTTCTTGGCATTGCCGTCGGGTCGCTTCGCTTCGATGACTACTAAAGGGATGCCGTTGACGAAGCATATGATGTCGGGGCGTCGATTGTCTACCCCGCCAGAACGTGTGACCGTGAATTCTTCGGTGAATTGGAAGGAGTTGTTTTCAGCTTTGTTCCAATCAATGAGAGAGATGGTGGGAGTGGCCTTCTTCTTGTTGATGAACTCCGTGACGGGGATTCCATAGAGCAAGTGATTGTAGAGCTGCTCGTTTGCTCTACCGAGCCCCTCGTTGAGGGCAGGGCAGCTGATTTCCGTGATTAGGTTATCGATGCTCTTCTTGCTCAGTGCCTGCTTCTTCCCGGCAAATACAAACCTTCGCTTCTCAAGTTGACGGCGTAGCTCTTTTACAAGGACAACCTCATCGAGTCGACCCCCTCGTTGAGCAGTGGCTTCATCCGGTGGAAGGAATTCCCAGCCGAGATTGTGTAGTAGGGCGAGGGCAGGAAGTTTGGCACTGAACTCTTCTTGGAATTTTGGGGCTTCTGGGCTCATGCTTCAGGTTCCTTTCCTTGTATGCGTTTCACTTCGCGATCGAAGTCGGAGATGTATTCTCGGTCTTGTCGTTCTTGAAACTTTTCGAATTCCGATTCGGCTTTTAATTTCGCTTTGAGTGAGCTTACTTTTCCTTTGTCTTCTAGGATTGGGTAGCTGGAGAGTTCTAGGAAGTTGTGGAGGAACTGGATCCAATCCACCATCTTCATTGCGATCTGCCGTTCTGCTCGGTTTTCAGCCAAGTCGAGATAAGCGGATACGATTCGATTCAGCTCTTTTATGTGGGCTTCGTGGAGGTAGTTCTTGGCGACGGAAATATCCGACTTGATTACCTTTCCTTCCGGTCCTGATTTCCAGTTAGTCAGCCCCATGTTTGGTTTAGAGGCATCGGCGTTGAGGTAGATCGTTTCGGCGGCAGTCTTTCCTGTAATTGCCCAGTGAAGTTTGTTCTGCACCGCGGCAAAGAACTCACGGGTTACGGGGGCGTTTTTGTCGTAGTCGACGGAGAGGGAATAGATATCGGTGATTTTCTGGTAGAAGCGCCGTTCGCTGGCTCGAATATCGCGAATGCGTTCGAGTAATTCGTCGAAGTAATCCTTTCCGATGCTTTTCCCTTGTTTGAGGCGTTCGTCGTCGAGAATGAACCCCTTGATAACAAATTCCTTGAGAGTCTTGGTCGCCCAGATGCGAAACTGGGTCGCTTGGTAGCTGTTGACTCGGTAACCGACGGCGATGATGGCATCGAGGTTGTAGAAATCGATGTTGCGCCTGACTTCTCTTTTTCCTTCGGTTCGAACTATTTCCATTTTGGAAATAGTTGGCTCGGGTTCGAGTTCGCCTGACTCGAAGATATTCTTGAGGTGCTTGTTTATTGCAGGCGTCCCAACAGCAAATAGATCAGCCAAGGCTTTTTGGCTCATCCAGAAGTTCTCGTCTTTGTAGACGACTTCGATGCGTTGCTCGCCACTGGGGGTTCGGTAAAATATGATTTCGTTAGCCATTCGGTCAAAGTGTTGGATTGGATTCTTCGAGTGTGATGCTAGTTGTTTGGCGCGCCTGCCTTATCCCATTCTTTAAATCGCTCTATTAGATCAATCAACGTCTCGCGTACCGATCCGTACAGCTTTGCAACTAGATCCGCTTCGACGCATAAGAATCCGAGATCTTGGGTTGCCCCGATTTTTTGATTCAGGATTTTGTAGAGCTTTTCCTGTTTATCCTTTGATAACCTGTCTATCCTACCATTCGAATGGGCGAAGATGTTTCGCAGGTTGATCAGAAGGGCCAAATCCTGTGTTTGCTTCGGTTCCGAAAAGAGCTTAAACTTCAGGACTTTAGCATAGTATTTCTTGGCTTTTTCGTAAGATGAACCGCTTAAGTCATTAAGTGCCAGATCGATCCCTTTCTTTTTCTGGATATGAGAAGCAATTTCGATGGTAGAAAATTCGAATACTGAATACAGAGATACAAGATAGGGTCCGCGAAACATCCTCGTTATGCCGATTTGTTCCTCCCTCTGATGGTTCTGGTTTATGCAATTCCACTCTTCGTCTTGCTCAGTCAATTGAGCATCGGAAAGATACTGTTCGAATTCAGCGTCTCTTATGGCGATCGTCTGTCCTATCGTCTTTTCCACAAGATCCAAGTGGTAACGAAGGGTGTTAAGTTCGGCAGTTATTGTGACGAATCGAAGGTCAAGGTTCTTGAGGGCATTCAGGTCCATATCTTCTTTTCTTTTAGATAAGTGAAGTTTTCAGAGAGTGCATAGAAACTATGCTCCCGCTTCTTTTAGGGCTCTGTGAGCCGCGACTTTGTCGATCATCGCTTTGACGGCGGTATCGATCGCCGCGTTTTCCGAATAGTCGGCTGTGGCGGCGAGATTTGTTCTTCCATCTTTGACGTGTTGGAGAGCTGTTTTTTTGGTACCTCGTTTTTTCGAATTGTAGACGGCTATGGAGTGCCCGCCTTGGTTCTTAACGAGCCGCATGCTGGGTACGTCCGTTTCGCCATCGCCGATAAAGACCATATTATCAAAGGGGACCGGTCGGTCAGCTAGTGGGGTGAATTTGTTGATCGAGGAGTTGTCGTGTACATCGAGGCAGCCCTTATTGATACGGAATAGGTATTGGGTTTT
Source organism: uncultured Puniceicoccaceae bacterium (assembly GCA_963933925.1). GTDB lineage: Bacteria > Verrucomicrobiota > Verrucomicrobiia > Opitutales > Opitutaceae > JAKYXN01. The sequence continues at coordinate 1,484 of CAWVWU010000125.1, read as the reverse complement.
GTTGGTGTAGTTGACGGCAAGGGCAGGCCAATAGGCTGCTCCGTTGTGGTCGTACATGAAAGCCGAGGCATAGATCTTGGTAAAGTACTTCGCGATGGAAGTCCCTTCGACCATTTCGCGCAGGCCAGACGAGATTATGAAGTGTTCGACCTTCACTTGCTTCGATCTTCCGTATTCGTCGATACGTTTGAACCACTCTTCAACTCCGGGGAAAAAGTCGATGCGTTTGCCGAAGTCGGCGAAATCTTTTTTGTGAACCGGGACTCGAGCGGTTTGAGCTTCGGAAATCATCAGCTGCATGTAGGCGAGAATCTCGTCGGCTTGCTGTTCCTCCGCTAGTGCTTTTGTCTTCTTCCAAAACTCAGCCGGCTTCATGTTTAGGGCAGGAACGAAATCGTACTCCTGCATGTTGCCGGGAGCTAGGGTGCCATCGAAGTCGTAGGCGATGACGAAAGGGATGTGTTTTTTAGCCATGAGTTCTTTTCGCTTGTTAAATTATGTTTTGTTTTGGTGTCTTGGGGACCTGGAGATCGACCAGCTTGTATTCGCGAATTAGGGTGCGTTCGAGTTCGCGAACGATAAGCCGAACATCCGACCAATCCTTCAGGAATTCTTCGTGTTCAGGAAACTTCTCCTGTCTCTCAAATGGTGAGAGGTTTTCTTCTTGGTCGCTTTCCCACCAGCTTCTGAACTTAACCTGCCATGTTTCTAGAAAAGGTCTAAGGATGTGTGCTAGGAGATCGTGAATGACGCAGCCTAAATGTTGTTGGGTTCCATCTGGAATTCTTCCGACGGGGAAACTTCTCATTATAAGTCTACACTCCTTGAAAAATGAATAGAGAGAACCGAGACTCTCGATAAAGAGTTCGCCTTCGAAGTTTTTGCATTCGGAGTCGGAGCGTTTGCCTGAGACTGCGACGCGTGTTGCGATTTCGGTGTAGAGCTCCCAGGCACATTGCCGGTCTTCCTCGGTTAGTTCGGCACTGAGTTTTACAATACCCAAATTGAGAGTGAATTTTCCTTTTACGATTTCAGCCATTGTATTGCTTGATCTCCCGTGGGTTATTAATTTTTGACCTGTAGATTGGATTGTTCGAGCGTGATATTGCTTCTTCCGTATAGGTTCTGAATTGAGCAACGCTGGAAGTTAGTTCGTTCCAGTGAATCCAAAGAGCGTAGCCAGAGTTTATGTTTCGGTTGAGGCGTTCCGGAACTTGTACTTGATTAGACAAACCAGCCTGAAGGCTAGGGAGCTGTACTCCTATCAAACCATGCTCTTTTTCTAAGGTAGCTTTGATCTCCCAATCGACGTATTTGCGTTTGGGTGTTTCTACTCCACAGAGGACTATCGTACAGGAACTGCCTTTTATGCAGGTGTCGCGTATACGTTGCATCACATACTCTGTATTACTGCTGTCGACGCGTCTTTGGAAGAGTCCCATAAGTTGTTAAAATAAAGAGGTGGTTTCCCTCCTTTGCAGCCA
>CAWVWU010000124.1:0-10807 GCA_963933925.1 uncultured Puniceicoccaceae bacterium | reverse complement strand
TGTCGGTTATCTATCCAACTAAGCCACCTGTCCAGTTTTCGGGGTCCACTTCAGTACGACCATGATGAAGGACAGGCAGTAATCGGTGGTTATGTTTACCGCGGATCGCTGGCTCCAGCTTTGCAGGGCCAATACATATTTGGTGATCTTAGAGATGGTGATAAGTTGTATAATTTTGATGCGGACACGGTTGCTCAAGGAACGCTTTCTCGGCTTAGTCGAGTTTACCTGAAATACAACGGTACGACATACAATGAGGTCGGGGATTTTACTGGATCTGGAGTTGGTAGTCGAAATGCAGATATCCGATTTGGTTATGATGAAGACAATGAGTTGTATATTATGTCTAAGTATAATGGCAGAATTTACAAAGTGGTTGGAGCGACCAAGGTTGAGGTCTACGGTTCATTGGCAAATATTTCTACCCGTGGAGAAGTTGGTGTTGGTAACGACGTTCTGATCGGCGGATTTGTGATTCAAGGCGACGAGGATCTCACCGTTTTGATTCAAGGAGTAGGGGAGGAATTAGTATCAGCCGACAGTTCTCTCGCTGGTAGTGTCCTCACTGACGTCAGCATAACCTTGTACGACAACATGGGGAATGAAATTTCTAGTAATGACGACTGGACCTCCGAAGACGCCGTGCTTAAGCAACAGGTCATGGCTGATACGGGTTCTTTCGAATTGGCAAGAAGAAGCAAATCCTCTAGCTTGTTGGAAACGCTTTCACCGGGTGTCTACACTGTTATCTTGTCTGGAGTCGGCGATGCAGAAGGTGTGGCATTGATTGAAGTGTACGAAGTGCCTTCTGAGTAATTTGAATGTCCTTTCGGGCAGTGGCGAATTCTAGATAAGGGCAAATGTCCTACGATCTATAGAGTTTGGCCTTTAAATTCTATTTTGCATTAAGAGTCTCGCTGCGAAGCGAGGCTCTTTTTTGGCTGTGTAAGAGACTCGGTGATGGCCATTGAGGATTTGACTGCTGCCGATGAGCACGTGATTGGCCGCTAATTTACTGGGCTTGTGGGTGCTCCCATTTGGCTGTAGGCCAAAAAAAGAACGGCTTGGAGAGTGATCTCTAAGTCGTTCTTTTTCTTGATGGTACCCGGGGGGGGAATCGAACCCCCACTTCCGAAGAAAACGGATTTTGAATCCGTCGCGTCTACCAATTCCGCCACCCGGGCATTCATCGAATTCTGTCGTTAAACAGAAGGAAGAGAGGGTGTTTCTGCCAATTGCTGAAAGAGATGCAAGCCTTTATTGAGATGGAATGTTTCTTTTGCGGGGAGTTGATCTGGGTGGATGTTGAGAGGAGGTCGCAGGGAAAAAGAGGTTTGTGGTGGGGAGTGGTAATAATGTGATTTTTCGTATTGATATCTGTAAAGAGGCTGTGCAGATTGGCCGCCTCTTCAAAAACGGGCTATGGCGCAGCCTGGTAGCGCGCTTGTCTGGGGGACAAGAGGTCTCGAGTTCGAATCTCGATAGCCCGACCATTTCGTTTTGAAGTAAAACCGCCGAAAGGCGGTTTTTTATTGTCTGGCATCCTGAGGCTGGCTTGATGCATTTGCATTTATGACTCTATCGCATTCTCAGCTGTCGTTATTACGCCGTTTGGCCCTTCCCGTGGCCTTGGTTGGTGTATTGGTATGGGAGTCTTATTTTGCCCGTACTGCTCCAGTTGGTCCTGATATCGATGACTTTGATAAGTTCGCTCACTTTTGCGTATTTGGGCTCTTGTCTACGTTGTGGTTTCGAGTGGTGGGGCGTCGTTCTTTGGGATGGGGGCAGATGGTGGTGGCGGTCGTTTTGACTTTGCTCAATGGGTTTTGTGATGAATGGTTTCAATCTATGAACCCGGCACGGAGTTCGGACGCTATGGATTGGATCGCGGATGCATTGGGAGCGATTACTGCGGTTTTCATGTATCGCTATTGGGACTGGTACCGTGAGTTGTTGGAGCGTCCTTTGTGGAAACTTCTAAAATAATCTGTCCTCGGTGAACTGGGGAGCTTGCTTTGGTGGATAGGCTAATTCTAATTTGAGACGAATGAGTAAGGCTTCGGACCAGAACAGAATTGAGGAGCTGCGACGTGAAATCGCGGGGCATGATGCTCTCTATTATAAGGATGCGGATCCTGAGATTACGGACTTCGAATACGATCAGTTGAAGGATGAGTTGGCTTCTTTGGAATTGGCTTATCCCGAGCTGGCTTTGGTTGATTCTCCGAGTGGACGAGTTGGTGACGATCGCTTGGAGGGCTTCGAGACTTATGTTCATCGAGCTCCGATGTTGAGCTTGGATAATACCTATTCGAAGGAAGAGTTTTTTACGTTCGTGGAACGCGTTGAGAAAGGCTTGGAGCGTGATGGGTTGAGATTGGTTGTGGAACCGAAGCTCGATGGGGTTGCGGTGAGTGTGACCTACGAAAAAGGAGTGATGGTGCGTGCTGTGACGCGCGGTAATGGAGTTCAGGGCGACGATATCACAGCGAATGCTCTGCTGATTAAGGATTTACCGCAGCGCCTTGCGGGGACAGGGCATCCCGATGTAATCGAAATTCGGGGTGAGATCTTCATGCGTAACGAGGAGTTCGACCGGATCAATGAAGAGCAGCGATCGCTTGGGCAGCCTGAATATAAGAATCCGCGTAATTTGGCGGCGGGTACGGTTAAGCTTTTGGATCGATCGATTGTGAAGCGGCGCGCATTGGATGTCGTCCTTTATGGACTGGGAGATTGTGTGCCGCTAATGTTTGAATCGCAGAGTGCGTTTCATGAGAAGCTGAGGGAATGGGGTGCTCCGATTGTGCAAAATCTTTGGCATGTTGAGGGAGCGAATGAAGCCTGGACAGCGATTGAGGAATTGGACGGACTGCGTTCGAATTTCGCGTATCCGACGGATGGGGCTGTTATTAAGCTCGATCGCTTGAGTGATCAGGATGTTTTGGGGGCGACGTCGAAGGCGCCGCGTTGGGCGATCGCTTATAAATTTGCGGCGGAGCAAGCGGAGACTTTGCTGCGTTCGATCACGATCCAAGTGGGACGTACGGGAGTATTGACTCCTGTCGCGGAATTGGAGCCCGTGCAATTGGCAGGGACTACGGTTTCGCGGGCGACCCTGCACAATGAAGAAGAGATGGCTCGGAAGGATGTCCGCATTGGGGACACAGTTGTAGTCGAGAAGGCGGGTGAGATTATTCCGGCGGTTGTTCGGGTGATTCTTGAGAAGCGTCCAGAAGGGAGCGAAGCATTTGTGTTTCCTAAGGAGTGCCCATCGTGTGGAGCGGCGACATCGAAGGTGGAAGGTGAAGTGGCGGTGCGTTGTTTAAATCTAGAGTGTGCGGCTCAGGTGAAGGGACGGCTGGAGCATTATGTTTCGCGTCAGTGTATGGATATCGATGGTTTGGGTGAAGCTGTGGTTGAGCAGCTCGTGGATCGAAAGATGGTATCCACTCTTTCGGATGTTTACCGTTTGAGTTTTGAGGACTTGATTGGTTTGGAGAAATTTGCTGAGAAGTCGGCCCGCAATTTGATCGCTGCGATCGAGGCGAGTAAGGGGGCTGATTTATGGCGCCTGTTGCATGGCTTGGGGATTCCTCAGGTTGGAGCGACGGCGGCCAAGGATTTGGCGAAGTCTTTTGGTTCGGTGGAGGAATTGATTAAAGCTGATGAGGAGCGATTGGTCTCCATCGATGGAATTGGGGCGAAGACGGCTTTGGGGATTATAGCGTATTTTGAGAACGCGGGGAACCGTGAGGTGGTCGATGCGTTATTTACTTTGGGGATGTCTCCATTGGCACCTGAGGTCTTGAAGGCTGAGGATGCGGTTTTAGGCGGTAAGGTTTTTGTGATTACGGGAACGCTGCCTACTATGAAACGTGATGAGGCGAAGGTCTTAATTGAGAGCCGCGGTGGTAAGGTGAGTGGTAGCGTGAGTAAGAAGACGGACTACTTGCTTGCGGGAGAGGCTGCAGGGTCGAAATTGGTTAAAGCAGAGTCGCTGGGAGTCGCGGTAATTACTGAAGGAGATCTGGTGGGGATGCTAGGTAAGGATCAGGCAACGTTTGATTTTTAGGGAGAGTTTTTGAAGCCGTGGTTAAGTGCAGTTTGTTTTTGGGATTCTTAGCTCGGGGCACAAAAAAGTCACCTCTTGGGAAATGTGAGGTGACTGTTTTGAAAATTGATTTTGTTTTTGTGGGCTAGATCTGCGGGCCTTGCAGGAGGGTGCGGAGTTTGGTTTGGAATTCTTGGACGTCTTGTTCGCTTGGCTGGTAGGCTTCGGTGGCGGGATCTAGACCAAGACGGCCGTTTTCATCGATGTACCAGACTGCGTTTTCGCCGTCACTGAAGCGGACTTCTCCACTCATGGCGGCCCCGGGGCGTTTTATTTTGTCGAGTTCTACGTGAACGCCTTCGACTGGCTCTGGTACGGCTTCCTCTTCTTCGACGGGGACTTCTGGTTCTGGGATTTCGAGGTCGAGATCGTCTATGAGAAAGCGGACTTCCATGTAGGTCATGCCGACTTTGAACTCATCGTTTACGACGCGTTGGATATCGGCGATTGAGGCGCCGTCTGCGAGTTGCTTTGCGAGGACTTGTTTTTGTTCGTCGGTGAGTGATGCCATGGTCGAAAGTGTGTTTCTTGGATCTTGTTCGATCTTTTCTCTAGCGATGGCTGGAAGCGTGGGGTGAGACAACAAAAAAGCCTCTGCCGTATGGCAAAGGCTTTTTAGAAATTGATTTGAAGTTTGAAACTACTTGGAAAGTTGTGACCTGAGGTATTCTACGCTGTGGCGAACAGAATCGTCTTGCTCGACGAGGTTGTCTACTTGGCGGCAGGCGTGAATTACGGTGCCGTGGTCACGGCCTCCGAAATCGTTCCCGATTTCTTGGAGAGAGTGCTTTGTTAGGTCTCGAGCGAGGTACATCGCGATTTGTCGAGGGACAGCGATGTGGTTCGGGCGGCGACGGCTTAGCATATCCGCGTGGCGGAGTTCGAAGTAGTCGGCGACTTTCTTTTGGATGACTTCGATGGTGAGCTGCTGTTTGGCGGCTTCCATGAGTACATCGCTTAAGAGCATTTCGCAGGTTGAAATATCGAGAGATTTTCCTGTGAGCGAGGAGTAGCTGCAGACCTTGATCAGAGCACCTTCGAGGCGACGGATGTTCTTTACGATATGCTTGGCGATGAAATTGATAACTTCTTCGCTTGCTTTGAAGTTCTGCTGCTGTGCCTTCTTGCGAAGGATGGCGACACGCGTTTCGTAGTCTGGCGGAGAAATATCCGTTACGAGTCCCCACTGAAATCTGGATACTAGGCGGCTTTCGAGCTTAGCGATTTCATTGGCAGGGCGATCACTTGAGATAAAAATCTGCTTTTGTGATTCGAAGAGGTCGTTGAAAGTATGGAAGAACTCTTCTTGGATACGCTCTTTGCCACTGAGAAATTGAATATCGTCAAGAAGGAGAACGTCTACGTGGCGATAGCGTTTTCTGAATTTAGACAGAGTGTTTTCCTGAATCGCACAAATAAACTCGTTAGTGAATTTTTCGCAAGAGAGGTAAACAACGCGTGCTCCTGGCTTGGTTTGTTGGATTTGGTGGCCCACCGCATGCATGAGGTGAGTTTTTCCAAGACCAGTGTCTCCGTAGAGGAAAAGGGGGTTATAGGCTTCGGCTGGGGCGTGAGCGACTGCGATGGCAGCGGCGTGCGCGAGTTGGCTATTACTGCCAATGACGAAGTTTTCGAATGTGTTGCGTGGATTGAGGTTTGAGAGTGCCTGGTGTGCAGGGCGCTTCAAAAGTGTCGTTTCACGACTCGCTTGTGTCAGTGGAGCACCGTGTTGGTGACCCCCACGACCTGCATCGTTTGTAGAAGCTGCTTCTGGGCGAACTGAAGGGGTCTCTACATGACTTTGGAGTGTGATCTGAACATTCTGTCCCATCTCGCTTTTGAAGGCTTGAGTGATGAGATCGAGGTAATTGTCGTTGATCCAAATCGCGGTAAATTCGTTTTCAACGCTGAGTACAACGGAAGCGTCGTTTACCGAAAGGCATTCGAGTGAGGAGAACCAGCTATCAAAGATGTCGCGCGGCAGAAGAGCGACGAGCTCGGATTTTACTTTCTCCCAGATTAGATTTGGCTCGGTGAGCTGAGGCATGAGGATTTATTGAAAAATGTGACTCTTATTAACATCGTCAGCTTGGAACAAGTGCAAGCGTCGGAATGGATAAATTAACTTCGCGGAGAAATGGGCTCTGAGACGATCGTAGAACGTTCAGAAGGGGGATTTTTGTGGCGAGAGTTTAAGTAGTTGTACATCAGATTCTTGTGTTAAGGAAATAGAGGGTTCTCAATTGAGGTGTAATTGACCGATCCTTAGAATTAATCGGTGCAGTGCTAGATTTGAGAATCGCTACAATAACGTAAACAGATCGGGCTTACACAAGTCATAGTTGTCGACAAGTTGTTCACAATGCGTTGCCGATAACTTTTTGTAGACTTTTTTGAGAAATTGAGCTGTGGAATTCTTGGATTCTCAGTCCGCGAATTAGAGCGGTTTAGGGGGAAGTAGAGGGTGCTTTTTGTCGGTATTCTCGCTTGTTGAAACCGTTGTATCAATTTCGTGCGCACAATTGGCGCGAAACTTTTTTTCTTCGTCGATAAAAAATGAGTCTATTGAGACATCATTTTTATGAGGCGGTCGTTGAACTCTTTGGCGGGGTCATGGCCGAGCCCTTTGAGTGCTTGTACCATGGCTGCGACTTCGACGAGACGGGCGATGTCTCGACCGGGTCGGACGTAGAGTTCGATGTGAGGGACGTCAATTCCGAGAATGGGGTAGTAGTTTTCTTCGAGTCCGGTGCGGTCTTCGTCGACGCCATCTTCGTAAGCGATCAAGGATACTACAAGATCGATGCGTTTTTCGAGACGTACGCTACGTACTCCGAACATTTCTCCTACGTTGATGATTCCGATACCGCGACATTCCATGTGCCCGCGATTGAGTTCCATGGACGAGGCCATTGGTTCGCGTTCGTCGAGGAGTTTAATTCGGGTGAGGTCGTCGGCTACGATACTGTGTCCGCGTTCGATGAGTGCGAGGGCGACTTCACTTTTTCCGACGCCGCTTTTTCCGCGAATAAGGGTGCCTATCCCTTTTATATCCATGGTTGTCGCGTGTTCGGATGTCGTTGGGGCGAATTCACTGTCTAGATACAATGTGGCCGCGTTGATGAAATTCATTGTGATCAGCGATGTGCTGAAAACGGTGAGGCCGCGTTTTTCGGCTAGTTCAATAAGTGTAGGAAAGGCTTTATAACCTCTGGCGATAACGAGACAGGGGATATTGCGGCTAATAATACCTTCGAGTCGTTCTCCTTGAGTTTTTGGGTCTAAGCTCCGGAGGTAAGTCATCTCGGAGGCTCCTAGGATTTGCACGCGCTTGTTGGCGAAGTATTTAAAAAATCCAGTGAGGGCGAGGGCGGGGCGGTTGACGCTCCCTTCTTTGATGACGCGCTTGAGACTTCGCTTGCCCGCGACGATCGTCATTTTAAGTGGCCCTGAACACTTCTCGTGGAAGTCGTGAACGGTGAGGCCTTGAATTCGCTTAATTGGCTTGATTGGGGGCATGTTAGGGGAGGCGGTGAGGGGTTACATGTTGAAGTTTTCGCCGAGGTAGATTTCGCGGCTCTTCGGGTCGTTTACGAGGAATTCTCGGTTCCCTGAGGCAAGAACTTTTCCTTGGTGGATGAGGTAGGCCCGATCGGTGATGGCGAGGGTATCGCGTACGTTGTGGTCGGTAATGAGGATACCGATACCTCTGTCTTTAAGCTGGAGGACGATCTTTTGTACTTCGGCGACATTGATTGGATCGACGCCCGCGAAGGGCTCATCCATGAGCAGAAAGTCTGGATTTGTGATGAGGCAGCGTGCTATTTCGAGACGACGGCGTTCTCCGCCACTGAGGGTGTAGGCTTTCTGCTTCGCAAGAGGGAGGAGACCGAGCTCGTCGAGTTGGCGGGTGATCGCTTCAATTCGTTGTCTTCTATTTAGAGGCAGCGTTTCGGCTACAGCCTGAACATTTTGCCAGACTGTGAGTTTTCGAAATGCACTGGGCTCTTGTGGCAGGTAGCCGATGCCGAGGCGGGCACGCCGATGGATTTTAAGGTGGGTGATGGGTTCTTTATCGAGGAGAACGAATCCGCGGGTCGCTTCAACTAAACCCGCAATCATGTAGAAGGTGGTGGTCTTTCCTGCTCCGTTGGGGCCTAGGAGCCCGACGACTTCGCCGGTTTTTACTTCGAGACTCGCCCCGTTAACGACCGCTTTGGAGCCGTATTCTTTTACGAGTCCTCGAGCTTCGATTTTTTTAACGCTTTGTTCGGTATCGACTTCGGAAGAAGGTGCAGTGGCGGAATTCATTTTTTTGTCTTCTCTTTAGTGCTCTCTTTTGAGGGGGATACTTCGGTTGGTTTTGAAGGAGCTTCGGCGGGAGTGGGGAGTGTGGCTTCGGTCTTTTTCTCCGTTTCAGGCTCTCCTATCTTTACTTCTTTTTTGGATTCGAAGCCGAGGTCCTTTATGGATGGGCCTACGAAACGCACTTTGTTTTCTTTGTCACCCGGTACGATGACAATGCCTTGTCCTCGTTTGATGATGATTTCCTTTCCCGTAAGGCTGCTGCCTAATTGACTGACGACGGGATCTTCACGGAGAATGACTTGTTCATTTTTGGGATCCACGATAACCAGTCCGGCTGTGGCGACACGCTCGGCTTGGGTGATTTTGACGTTCCCCGTTGCGATCATTTTCTCGATCGATTCCAAATCTCCAATGGTTGCTTCGGTATTGGGGTCTTTTTTTATGTAAATTTCGAGCTTGTCGCAAATGAGTTCTAAGTTGGTTCCAGTGAGAATAACGCTGTCGGTGGCGACGAAGTAGGCGTCTGTCCCATCGTTTTCCATACGAAGATTTTCGCATTCTAGTACGGTAGGAATTAAGGGTCTTTCTAGTGGACTCTGTGCGTAGGCGATGACGCAGGCCGTGGCGGCGAGTCCGAAGGTTGTAAGTTTGGAAAGTAGTTTCATTCGATTATAGAGCCGATTTCTGAGAAGAGGATAACTTTGGCTTTTTTGTTGATGGTCAACCGGTTTTCCTTGGCTTGCCAGACCCAGTCCAAACCAGTGAGTTTAAATTGTTCGCTTTGGGCGAGGATTTCCCCGGGCCCAGCGATCATGGAGCTGTCTATGTAGTAGGTTGCTTGAGCGGTCTCTAAAGTGGCGATCGCTTCGCTGGAGCCGTCGCCAGCGAATTGGCGTATGAACATGTCGTTAATGAGAACTTCGTTATTGTTTATGTAGGTCCCTTGAGCTGCTTTCAGGTGCCACTCGCGATAGCCCTCTTCGTTGAATTTCGGGACGCGAAAGTTTTCTACCGGTTCTTCGAGGCGGATTTCGCTTTGAGCCCAGACGATGGTGGCCACGGTGATCGCTCCACAGAGGGTTAAAAAAAGTAATGAGACTCGTCTTTGGTTCATTTTAGCTGGTGACGAGGATGTGGTTGCAGATTTCGCGTACGGCTCCGTTGCCTCCGGTTCGAGTGGTAATGTAATCAGCGGCCGCGATGGGAGAATCTTGTCCTTCGGGAACACTGATCCCGATGCCCGCGTAGGCAATGGCGTCGGTGTCGATGTCATCGTCTCCCATGTAGGCAGCGTTTTCGGCGGGAATGCCGAGTTCCTCTAGGAGTTCTTTTAATGCGGTAATCTTATCGATACGTCCTTGGATCACGTGGGGGACTTTTAGTTCCGCGGCTCGTAATGTGGTGGCTTCCGATCCGCGACCAGAAATCCATGCGACGTGGATGCCCGCTCGAATGAGTCGGACGATGCCAAGACCGTCGATGATGGAAAAGCGTTTTGTTTCAGACCCGTCGGAGGAGAGGTAAATGCAGCCGTCGGTCAGGATGCCGTCTACGTCCATGGCGAAGACTTTGATTTTTGACCAGTCGAGGGCCTTCGTGGAGGCTTCGCTCATGATTCGATACTTTCTTCTAGCCAGTCTACGATTGCGTTTACGATGCTGTCTGAACTGGGACGGTAGTCTTCTTCGAGCTCGGTTGCGAAGGGGATTGGCATGTCTTGGGATGCTATTCGTAGAGGGGGGGCTTCGAGATCGTAGAATTGTCCTTCGGTGATTCGGGCGACGAGTTCGGCACCAAAGCCGACGTTGCGGCGGCTTTCGTGGATAACGATGATGCGTCCTGTTTTGGCGACGGACTGTCGAATTGCGTCGAGCTTTAGCGGTGCGAGGGCACGTAGGTCGAAGAGGTCGAAGGTGCGGTCGTATTCCTTTTCGAGATAGTCGACGGCACTATTGGCGTGAATTGTCATTTCGCCATAGGTGACGATGGTGGCGAATTCTCCCGAGCGGCGTAAGGCCGGCTCCCATACTTTGCGGAAATTGGGGTCGAACTTGACCGGTCCTTTGAGAAGACGGTAGAGTTTTTTGTGTTCGAAGAGGCAGACTGGATTATCGTCTTCGTAAGCGGCGAGGAGTGCGTTGTAGGCATCCTGAGGCGTACTCGGGTAGATGAGTTTTAGGCCTGGGATGTGGGTGTAGAGTGCTTCGAGATCTTGGGAGTGGAAGGATCCAAACGTGAGTCCACCTCCGCAGGGGAAACGTAGAACGAGGGGAACCTTGACTCCGGATCGAAAATGATAGGTGGCCGCGTTGAGAGTAATCTGAGTGGTGGCATCCGTTGCGAAGTCCGCGAATTGGAATTCGACGATGGGGCGGTGACCGTTTA
>CAWVWU010000123.1:0-10857 GCA_963933925.1 uncultured Puniceicoccaceae bacterium | reverse complement strand
TCAAATTTAAATGAAAGCTTACCCCAAATGCCGCGAAGCGGCTTCGTTCAACCAAGCCAATCACGCAAAGCGTGCCTTCTCATATGATTCAAAAAGCCACCCTTCTGACAACCGCTCTCCTCTCGATAGCATTTACAGCCACTTCTCACCCAGAAGAAAGCCATCACCTCAATCCCGAGCCAGTGACGAGTAATAATTGGAAGAACGAGCTTTTCGAACGCATCGCCCCCTCCCCCGTTGGTGGAGGGTACGAACAAGAAGACTATTGGGTCTGGGGCAGCACAATAGCCAAGGCTGACGACGGTACATTTCACATGTTCGTCAGTCGTTGGCCCAAGGAGCTCCCCTTTCACCCAGGGTGGATGGTCGCTTCCGAAGTCGCCCACTGCGTGTCTGACACCGCGGAAGGCCCCTACACCTTCGTAGACGTCGCTCTCGGTGCACGCGGTGCGAAGTACTGGGATGGCAAGTCCATCCACAATCCACGCATCGTAAAGCACAAGGACACCTACGTCATGTTCTACATGGGATCCACTCATCCCTTCGAAGAAATCACCGATCCCTCTGTCCTCACCCTCGACTCCGCCTACACCGTCGTTGCTCGTTCCAACAAACGCATCGGCATCGCCACTTCTAAAAGTCTCAACGGCCCATGGAAACGCAGAGACGAGTGCATATTGGATACACAGCCCGATTCATTCTACGAATTCCTCACCTCAAACCCCGCTCCCTGGATCAACGAAGACGGCAGCGTAAAGCTCATCTTCAAAGCCCGCCAATACAACGAGAGCTTCCCCTATCACAGCGACATGAAGATCGGCCTCGCCACCGCAGACCACTACGACGGTCCCTACACCGTCGCCAGCGACGAACCCATCTTCGGCCCTGAGAAAGTCGGCGAAGTCGAAGACCCCTTCCTCTGGCGCGACGAAACCGGCTACCACCTCATAGCCAAAGATCAACGCGGCGAAATCGCCGGACAAGGCCAATCAGGAATTCTCGCTCATTCCCACGACGCCCTCAACTGGGTCATCGACGAAGACCCACTCGCCTACTCCAAGACCATCCAGTGGAACGACGGTCAAACCATCACCATGGGACAACTCGAACGACCCGCTGGCCTCATCCAAGACGGCAAGCTCACCCACCTCTTCTTCGCCACCATGGACGGCCCCGGCGGCTTCGGCAACTCCACCAAATCCTGGAACATGGTCGTCCCCCTAAAACCAGAATAACCCGAAATCTCACCCGCCATCGCAGGCGCACCGCCTTCACCAAAACCAAAATCAGGTAGCGGCGTATCGTAGAGGAGACGGATCAATCACGCGAAGTGTCCCACCCACAAACGTAGTAAACAAGGAGCCGAACAAGCCGACTTAGGAAATGCGGACAAGCCGCATTCCTAGTCACGACGTTTGGCAGAGAATAATGTTTGGATCGAAAAAACAGACTAAATCAAAATGGCAAACCCTAAGTAAAAACACAAAGAATGTGATCTCTGAGTATTTTGAACAGATCCAGAAAGATCCAGCATTTGAAAAAGAACTAACCAAAGTAAAAGAATCAATATCGAAAGAGAACGTCTGGGAGCATAGTGAAGAATGGCGTATATGCACTTATTTCCAAGTGCGAATTGAAGGAACACTTCGAGACCAAAAAGAGTATTTCTTGATCTCGGTAACATGCGACAAGCAGAAATTTGAATGTGAGTGTCCCTATCTTGAGAAGGCACATCTTTTCTCAAGTTGGTATCGCTACCTGATCGTGAATCAGTTTTATTCGTTTGGACCAAACTGGAGCGATAAGACAAACTAACCCCATGAAGCCGAACAAGCCGATGGAGAGCAATTCGCACTCGCTGCGCGAGCCCTCTTGCCACAGTTTGACGTTGCAAACAGGCGACAAAGCCCCCAGCGGACTCAACACCCTCCCCTCACTAATCTAGTTACTGCTTCTACGCCAACAGGCCGGTAAGCACTGCTGCGTCCTTCAGGAATTGTTCTGGATCATCGTTCCGGACGAATTCCATCAGTGCGTAATGTTGAACTTCAGGTGCGAGTTCTACGCCAAAGTAGGTTTTCCAATCCTCCGCTGCTTCTTCCAGAGGACGACGGTCAGTCGACTCACCCCAAGAGCCAGCACCGGGGCTGAACATCCAATGAAATACATGCATATTCAACACACGATCAGCCAAACGCCTCAGGCCGTCCATGCGGTATTCAGAATCCGTCAACCAATAGATCGGTTGCCAGTAAGTATAAAAGTTTTTATGTTGGATTTCATTCAACAGCTCCAGGGTGGCATGGTTGCTATCTGACAGTGTGTTGGCGTGGAATTCCAATGCCAGTTTTACGCCATCCTTTTCAGCCATCTCAAGAGCGGAACGAATACCTTCAACGATAGCAGCACGTTCCTGTGCGCTTACCGCATCCGAAGGCTTGTGACCGGCCCAGATGCGAATGGTGTCTGTTCCCAATGCCAAAGCACTCTCTAGCACTGGAGCGAAAGGTACCGGAGTGCCTTCAGGATCAACAACCTTCCAATAAGATCCATATGATGAAACTTCCAGCCCAGCATCCTCAGTCATTGCTTTAACCTCAGCGGCCAAGGCAACGTCGCCTGGTTGAACGTGAGCATTTCCCGCCCACTCAATCGCATTCAGACCTGCCTTTTTTACCAAGTCCACCACTTCCTGCGGGGACATGCTCTGGAGTGAAATGGAACAAATGCCTGTTTTCATCATCGATATCTAATTTTTAGACTTCCAAAAAATTATGCCATGCTCGTTACAGTTTCGATATCCACTTCGTACTGTAGTGGTTGACCGGCCTGTAAGCATTTGAGTTCAGATACCATATAATCAGCCATACGCTTCAACTCCGTCCCCTTGGAACCGGCAATATGACCGCTGAGTATAATGTTTGGCACTGAATACAACTCGGACTCATCAACCGGTGGCTCTGGATGCTGAACATCGAGCAGTGCAGTCAAATCAGAACGCTTCTTCATCACTTCAATCAGCTCAGGTTCATTAACCTGACGTCCACGGCCTACGTTGATGAAAGTTGCACTGTTCATCATGTTATCGAACAATTTTCCGTCAAACACGCCGACATTGTCATCGCGGTCTGGAAACAGATTAACGACAGCAAAAGATGTCGCAAATGCCTCTTCCAAAGAAATCGTGCGATTTGATGCACGGGACGGTACCACAATCACTTCCAGTTTATGATGAGAAAGGAGTTTCTGCAGGTGGTTGGAAATCGTGCCATTACCAAGAATTGCCACTCGGTTGTCATAGTTACCATGACCGCGCCAGTTGTTTGCCATATGAGTGGATTTCATATCGACACACTCACGGCTGTTGCGCCAGAAACCGGAACCAGCTAAAAGAATCTGAGCCAACGACAATTCCGCTACCGGAACGCCATTCGCATCAATCGCACTACTTACTTTGATGCCGCGTTCGACGTAGGGCTTCGCAAATCCTTTAACGGACCCAGCCGCATACAAAACCGCTTTTAGGTTTGGGAGGCGGTCAATCTGGTCTTCTGTCAGACTCAGCATACTCCATGTGCAGAAAATCACTTCCAAATCCTGCAGATTTTCCACTTCATCTTCAAAATTGTCTGGGGTGATGAGCTTGGGGTATAAATCTGACATACCCGCAATGACTTCCTGACGGTTGCCATAAACTTGATCTACCATGTCAGTATTGCCTACGGGGTCTGGTGCATTAAAAAAAGCTGTCTTCATTGTATCTATTCCTTTCTGGCCAAAATAAGGGCACTAATAAAATTGGTTAGGTAAAACAGGGTATACTTGTAATTTGTCGATTCATTAACACCAGTGCTGAACAAGTTACATTGTTAAACATCTTCGGACTCATCACCCATTTCCTCGAATCCAATGAATTAAATACAACTGTAACACCTACATATTCATGTATTTCATCTCAATAGTTGCCCCTAAAAGCGTCCTTCTGGGTCGTTATTTTCCCGCATCGAATTTCAAGAGAATCCCTCGCAATAGAGTCTCTCTTGTACCGAGGATACCTTATACGGAAGACCTTTAGTCGATTCATCAAACTCGACACACGAAGCGTTCAAGGGCATCGATGCCTAGAGGCAATTCACGGATTGAATGAAATCATTCATTATTTTTGTGATACGACAGTGGTACCAGCAGGCAAACGAACCCCCATTTCCTAGCTACCGTCTGACAGTCCTAGTTTCGATTTGATAAAAGTAAGCTCTCCCTCACCAAATATTTGAATCGCAACCGAGTTCATTCCTCGAAGCTTGCTTCGTCGCTAATTCTTGCGATTCATCAAGCCCCGAAGCACGAAGTTTTTGTTTGCCGTGATGCCTCGTCGCGGTTCGCCCGCGATCGACGAAGTCGACAGCTTGCTGCGGGGTGGCAAACAAAGGGTGAAGATATTCACTAGGGACAATCCTCATCGTCGTTGCTGTCTCATAGATCAAGATCACGCCTTTGCCAATCTTGGATGAATGAATCCGCTCCCACTTGCTTCGAAACGATCCGGATTTAGAGACCCAAGCGATCTCGTCTTCATCCATACTCAGAGTGACCTCTTCTCGAAGCACTCTATGCTTGTAGAACATCATCTTCCGTTGGCGCTTCATAGAGTTCGGCCCAAACAGCATCATAATCCCTCCAACGACGCCAAGGACGATTAATAATTGGCCTCGACCCTCAGGATCCCGAAATTCCTCCCCAGCAACTAAATTTAGGATTGCGACAATAATAAACGCGATCAGCCCCAATGCCTTCCAGCTTGTATTCAAGCTCTGAGCATTACAAAAGTCATCTGCGGTTAGTTTGTATTTCTTCATGCTTTCCGAAAGTTAAGTCAGACCAACAACCCAATCCACGTAGAAGCGCTCAAGGATCCTGAGCCTGTCGAAGGGCATCTCGTCGTTTCTAGCCTCTCCACATTCCCATTTACATCGACCTTTGCTACAGAATCATCTAGCACCCTTCTCGTATGAAGACTCCAACTCGATCAAACAAAACCACCCTACTAGCCTTCGCTATTTCTTTCTTCTGTCTCCCAATCGCACTCAGCTCCGAAACTCCTAATACCTCAGACTGGATTCCCCTCTTCAATGGGAAGGACCTAGACGGCTGGAGCGTTCAATGCCAGGAAGCCGACAAGGACGAAATGTATTGGACCGTCCAAGACCATGTCATCGTTTGCAATACCAAGGGCGACAAAGATCACGATTACATGTGGCTGCAATACGATACGGAGTATTCTGATTTCGAGCTAAAGCTTAAGTTCAAAGGATTTCGCGAATCAACCGGCAATACCGGCATTCAAATCCGCAGTCGTTACGACACTGTTTCAGAAGAGGCCAATGGCGGTTGGCTCGATGGCCCCCAAGTCGACATCAACCCTAAAATGCCCTTCCGCAATGGCTTGATCTACGATGAAACGCGTACCGAAAAACGCTGGATAGCCCCGAGTCTTGAAAGTTGGGTCATCTCCAAGGAACAAGGTCCAAGCGAATACGAATTTCGATACGCTGACGAAGGTGACGGTTGGAATGACATGCATATCATCTGCAAAGGCACCCACATAACCACCATAGTCAACGGCATCGTAATCAAAGAATATGACGGCAGCGGCGTACTCGACAACGAAGCACACCAAAAGCTAAACGTCGGGATGAGCGGCTATATCTGCATCCAGCTCCACCGCAAAAACGACCTCAAAGCCCACTACAAAGATCTCTACCTAAAAGAGCTCTAGACATGTAGGTCTGGATGCGATCCAGACAAAAATCTTCTATCATGCAGTTGACCTTCGTAACTTCAGCGAAGCTATCGGATCCAACACAACTCAAAAACCTATTCAGCAATCTCAAAATGATGTCCATTGTGGCCATCGGTATTCTCAATCAGATAGGTCTCCAATTGTGCACTGATTCGTTCTCTCAGGAATAACTCAGGTAGAATTCCAATTCTACGAGAAACCTCCACAAGATTGACCGTCGTATACGGAGCGACATCACCCCCGTATTCGATACTCGTCCTTTGCACCCCTTCGATTTTTCCAAACTGAAAAAGCGGAAAAAACCGTGTCCAGGGGATTTCAATTTCACTCATTTCGATAAGCAATACAGGTTCCCGATCTGGGTCTACTTCAGCCAGAAACTGGTGTAAGCTAATGGGAGATGTGCTGCTGAGACCGATCGACATCGCTGACCAGTGCCAATGGAACACAAGAAAGAGCACCGCGATCAACGATAGTAGAATTCGATTTTTCATAGGTTTTAAATAGATAAAAGCGATACGTGAAAGGGGCAACCTCAGATCAAAACTTACAATTCCGCCTTTCCATGTTCTTTCAATACTCGCTTGAAGGCCTTTACTTCCTCTTCAAGCAAAACAGCTGAAGGGAATTCCAGTTGATCGCTCTCATTAAACCATATCGAAATTCTCTTTTCATCGATCGTGATTTTTGCGATCTGGGAGAATTTGATTTTCACGGCCTTCTGTAACCATTTATCGACAACAATTCCTTCCTCGCTTGTCATGATGTTTTTAGGGCTGAGCAAAGCGATTAAAAGCACCTTAACCGAAAGAACCAAGAACAGGACCACCGACATCGTCCATCTGGTTGAATTACTGGAGAAATCAGAAATATAGAGGCAAATAACGATGGCCGTTATGAAGATTAGGCCGGACGTAGAAGAAATAATTGAGACAACCGCTAATCGAGCAAAGGATTTTGAAGACCACTGAAAATGCTCGTTCTCTTCGTTGGCCCCTTCTTCCACTTCACATCCAAGCGGTTCCATTTTGGAGACTAAGACACCGCCAACAACACCTAAACCAGCAAAGCAAACCATTAGAAAATTAAAGAAAATCGGGTTCTGAGCAGAGGTAATAACCTCCTCTCTTCCGTCATCTGAAATCGTAAACGAACCATCTGAAATGCCTTTCCAAATTAGAAACACGGACAAAGCAATAAGACCGATCCCGATTAATCTGACCTTCTTCATAATATTCAATAATCGCAGCTTCTAACCTTTCGTTGGAGTCTGCGACTGCAACACACCCGAGGCCCCACGCTGTTCCTCTCTGAGCTAGCCTCTACCTCTTCACGCTATACTGAAAGATCCCAAGCGGTAAATTCGCAATCGAGATTTGCGGCGAGGTAACACATCAGGTTCGTCCATTCAGAGAGGGACTCCTCGCTCATTTTGATTTCATTGGTGGTGCCCGTTATGACCCATTCTTCAGACTTATCAGTCGGGGCCTGCAGCGTGCTGCTGTATCCAACCGCTCCCAGCTCCGCGACGAGTTGCTTTGCTTTGGACTTAGAATTGGTAATAAAGTAAAGCGATAAGACGCATAGTTGATTCTCGCCTACCCCACTCGCACGAAGCTTAGGCAGCTTTTCCTGAATTTCGGATACATGGTGAACCCTGTTCGTAAGGTGTTGCATTTCAGACCTAAAGAGCCCCTCAGGGCGATCACTACCGAATATTTGCGAAAACAGTCCCATCTCTCTACAAATCTTTCAATTTAACGCCCCAATCAACGTAGAAGCGCCAAGATGCCGCTTCTACTCTATCCTCAAGGCACGCTCTTAACTCTGCTCTACAGCTCAGCCGCCTTTTTCAAAAAGGCCTCAGGCGACCACGCACTGGCCGTCGAACGCATATGAATCACACCGTCGGCTCCAATCAGCGAAGTCGCGAGCGAGTGCACCACATCATCTCCATTAGGCAGGGCCGTGACACCGAGAGCTTTGATCAACGCGTAAACCGCCTCCTTAGGTCCAGTGAGGAAATGGAAATTGTTGCCTTCGATGCCGTAGGTCGTCGCGTAGTCACGAAGAACGCCCGGAGTATCGAATTCCGGATCAAGCGTGATGGATACAAATTCCAACTGATCCAAACCACGTTCTTTAGCGAGGGCCTGCATGTTGGCCATATTGGCAGTCGACAGGGGGCACATCTTCGCGTCTTGGCAACGGGTAAAGATGAAGTTCAACATGAAAGGCTTTCCCCTGAGACGCTCCGAAGTGAAGAGTTCTCCGCTCTGATCATAAAGAGCGAAAGCAGGGGCCTCGTCCTCTTCGCCGAGATATCGCCCCGATGAAAGCTTATCCATCCGCTTTTTGAGATCCTTATTAGAGCGTTCCACCTTCTTTTGGCCCACCTTGTCCAGCGGCCAGATTTTGATAAGGCGGAATCCACCGTCCTCATCGCGGATGAGACGGGCGGTGATTTTGGCGTCTATGCGAGCATTCTCGATATCGCCCGGGGTGACCCGAAATTCCATGGTCATGGCGGCCATAAATCCAGGGATTTCCTCGTGAGCGACCATCAAGACACCCTTCTCTGAATTTATACCGGTTATTTGACCAATTATTGCATAACCTTCAGTTCCGTCATCTGCTTGACTTTCGGCTTCGCGACTACATCCCAATAGCCCAGTTATCACGAGTAGGCCAAGTGCCCAAATTCCGATTTGCGAGAGCAGGCCTTCTTTACGGTTCACATTCATAGATTTAGTACAGACTCCATTCATAGAAAAGTACCTTTCCTCTCATAATCATGAGCACGCAAGCAAGCCATTCCATTCAAGAAAACTACAAGCCTGCCTTATTTTGGCTAGGACTAGCTGCGCTAACCTGGATCACCCTCCTGCTCTACGCGGGTGGATTTACAACGAGTATTCGTGCGGGAATGGCATTTCTCGACTGGCCGCTTTCCAATGGATCGATCAACCCCGACGGTTGGATCACGGACCAAGACATGATGGCCGAACACAGCCACCGCCTACTAGGCATGGTGATGGGACTCCTTTCAATTGGCTTGTTGGTCCTCTCCTACTTTCTCAAGGCTCGCCCCACAATCAAGCGGGCCGCCATCGCCATCGTCTGTGTTGTTATCGCCCAAGGCGTCCTCGGCGGACTACGCGTAAAGCTCGACCAACTGAACCTCGATATCGACCACAACCTCTACGCCCAAAGCTTCGCCGTCGCCCACGCGACCATGGCTCAACTCTACCTCTGCCTACTCGTCGCCTTCGTCGTCAGCAACAGCCGCTCTTGGATAGAGAAGGGGGCAGGATTCACAACCGCACCGAGCAAAGCACTGGGCAATCTCGGCATCATCGCCTGCTTAACCATCGTCCTTCAGCTGATCATAGGAGCCATCATGCGCCACAGCTACGCGGGGCTGGCCATCACAACCTTTCCTTATAGTAGCCTCGACGGACACATCATCCCACAAGCATTCGATTTCAAGGTCGCCATCCACTTCGCTCACCGCGTTGGGGCCGTCGTGGTCAGCATTGCGATCATCGCCTTTTGCGTCAAAATCTGGCGAAACTCCAATGCCCGCCAAGCCCTCGGTCGCTCCGCCATCGCCCTCACTATCCTACTAATTCTACAGGGCTACCTCGGTGCCTTAATCATCTGGACCGTACGAAATCCACACGTGGCCACCATCCACATGCTCAACGGAGCAATCACCTTCGCCGTCTGTTGGATGATCACTTACCGCTGTTTCCGGTTTCGAATCGGGGCGAAATAGAACCATAGAGATGCGACTGAAAATTCAGGAAAAGCTTGATTTGACCGCTACCTCCTCTAAGGCCTAGTCGTTTGCATCCATTCACGATCGACCGCACGCATGCCTACACCTGTTAACGAAGCTTCAACCGCGACACGCGCCCCCATTCCTTGGGCAGCTCTCTACGAGCTCACCAAGCCGCGCTTGAGCCTGCTTTCAGTCATCACCGCACTCGTCGGCTACCTCTCTGCACTCCCGGAGCGTAACCTCTTTCTCCTTCTCAATTTCATGATCGGAACCGCACTCTGTGCAGGCGGAGCAGCCACCCTCAACCAGTGGCTAGAAAAGGACGAAGATTCCATCATGGACCGCACAAAGATGCGCCCGCTTCCAACCGGACAAGTAAGGATGGGACTGGCATTATTTCTCGGCATCACAATTTCGATCATCGGTAGCCTTCAACTCTGGTTCGGCGTAAACGCTCTCACCGGAGCTCTCGGAGCGGCAACGATCATCAGCTACGTCGCCATCTACACACCGATGAAGAAGCGTACGCGCTTTGCCACGGAAGTCGGTGCGATCAGCGGAGCACTTCCTCCTCTTATGGGTTGGGCCGCAGCAGAAGGATCCATCAGCGGTCTCGGCTGGATCCTCTTCGCAATTCTCACATTCTGGCAAATCCCCCATTTTATGGCGATCGCCTGGACCTTTCGTGCCGATTACGAAAAGGCGGGATTCATAATGCTCTCCGTAATAGACAAGCAGGGGGACCGCGTCGCACGCTGGGCACTCATTAACGGCGTCATTCTTTTCATCGTCAGTCTCCTCCCGGTCGCTTTCGGTTTCTCAGGCTGGCTCTACGCGGCCTTCGCTATGTTTTTCGGAGCATGGATCCTCAAGCACTGCGTCGCATTCATGAATGCCGAAAACCGCGACGCCACTGCCAAAAAACTCTTTTTCAATTCCATCTTCTATCTTCCCGCCGTCCTTTTCAGTCTCGTTATCGACCGCTGGATCATCGGTTAGGACTCTTCCCTGAATCCCTTCCAACTCCCTATGGAAATCAGCGACATTCCCACTCTCAATGCGGCTCTTAACGGTCTGGCTACTATTCTTATCTTAACAGGCTTCGTCCTGATCAAGACCGGTAATCGCCAAGCACACCGCAAGGTAATGACCGCCGCCCTCGTTGTCTCAGCGATCTTTCTCGTCGGCTACGTCTACCACAAAATCGAAGTACGCGGAGTACACACCCTCTTCGGAGGCGAAGGTCTGATCAAGACCGTCTACTACGTGATGC
>CAWVWU010000122.1:0-10942 GCA_963933925.1 uncultured Puniceicoccaceae bacterium | reverse complement strand
ATGCTCAAGATCGGCCTTGACGTAGCCCGCTCTCAAACGGTCAAAACCCTCGAAGAAGCCCGCCAAGCGGCAGCTGAAATCGGGGACTTCCCAATCATCATCCGTCCAAGTTTCACCATGGGGGGAGCCGGAGGCGGTATCGCTTACAATCGCGAAGAATTCGAAGGGATCGTCGCCAATGGAATCGACATCTCCCCCGTCCACGAAGTGCTCGTAGAAGAGTGCCTATTAGGATGGAAGGAATACGAGATGGAAGTTATGCGCGACCACAAGGATCAGTGCGTCGTCGTCTGTTCCATCGAAAACTTTGACCCGATGGGCGTTCATACCGGTGACTCAATTACGGTCGCTCCCGCGATGACGCTTTCCGATCGAGAATACCAAGCGATGCGAGACGCCTCTTTCGCCGTAATCCGGGAGGTCGGTGTCGAAACGGGTGGAAGCAATATTCAATTTTCTCTCGACCCGAAGACCGGACGTATGGTCGTAATCGAGATGAACCCACGTGTTTCTCGTTCATCCGCACTCGCATCCAAAGCGACCGGATTCCCAATCGCGAAATTCGCCGCGAAATTAGCCGTAGGATACAGTCTCGACGAAATTCAGAACGACATCACAAAGAAGACTCCTGCCAGCTTCGAGCCCTCGATCGACTACGTCGTAACTAAGATTCCACGTTTCACTTTCGAAAAATTCCAAGGTGCTGACGATAGCTTAACGTCATCAATGAAGTCAGTCGGTGAAGCCATGGCAATTGGGGCAACTTTCAAGGAATCCTTCCAAAAAGCCCTTCGCTCCCTCGAAACCGGATCATGGGGCTTCGGTGCCGGCGGTAAATTTGGAGGCGACGAGATCCCCGACGAATCGACCCTCAACGGAAAACTCGTTCGCCCGAACCCAGAGCGCGTCTATTATCTGAACTACGCTCTCAAGGCTGGCTATTCTCTCGAAAAACTCTTCGAACTCACCGCGATCGATCCTTGGTTCCTCTACCAGCTCAAGCAAATCTCCGACATGGAGAAGGAAGTCGGTACCTTCACTCTCGATACCATTTCCAAAGATCTCTTCAAAAAAGCGAAGACCTACGGCTTCTCTGATCACCAGATCGGCCATATCATGAAGGTCGATTGGGACAAGGTTACCGACAAGCGCAAAGAACTCGGCATCGAAACAGTATTCCGCCTCGTCGACACCTGTGCAGCCGAATTCGACGCACAGACCCCCTACTATTACTCTTCTTACGGAGACGAAAACGAAATCATCCCTTCCGACAAGAAGAAGATCATGATTATCGGCGGCGGGCCGAACCGAATCGGTCAAGGAATCGAATTCGACTACTGCTGCGTCCACGCCTCATTCGCACTTCAAGAGCTCGGCTACGAGTCGGTCATGATCAATTCCAATCCGGAAACCGTCTCAACCGACTACGACACATCCGATAAACTCTACTTCGAACCACTCACTTTAGAAGACGTCCTCGAAGTCTATCGACAAGAAGGCTGCTCGGGAGCCATCGTCCAATACGGAGGTCAAACACCTCTCAACCTTGCGACCTCCCTCAAAGAGCGTGGCGTCAACATCATCGGAACCACTCCCGAAAGCATCGACGCTGCGGAAGACCGAGAACTCTTTAAACAGATCCTCGACGAAGTTGGGCTAATGCAACCCGACAATCGCACCGTCCTCACAGAAGAAGATGCCTACAAGATGGCCCAGGAAGTTAAATTCCCTCTTCTCATCCGTCCTTCTTTCGTCCTCGGCGGACGCGGCATGTTTATCGTCTATAGTGAAGACGAAATGCGCAAAGTCATCCGCGAAGCATTCGAAGCTTCTCCTGGAACACCCGTCCTTCTCGACAAGTTCCTCGAAGACGCCATCGAACTCGACGTCGACTGTATCTCAGACGGCACAACTTCCGTTATCGGAGGAATGCTCGAGCACATCGAATACGCCGGTGTCCACAGTGGAGACGCCGCTATGGTCCTTCCGCCACACACTCTCGGCGAAGAGATGATCGAAACCGTCCGCAAGGCGACCTTCGCCCTCGCGAAGGCACTCAAGGTTGTTGGTTTGATGAACATCCAATTCGCGATCAAGGGCGACGACCTCTATGTACTAGAAGTCAACCCACGTGCATCACGTACCGTTCCATTCGTATCCAAGGCAATCGGAGTACCTCTCGCAAAACTCGCGGCGAAGGTCATGACGGGCAAAACGCTCATCGAACTCGGATTCACCGAAGAAAAGACTCCAAAGCACTGGTGTATCAAAGAAGCGGTCTTCCCATTCGTTCGCTTCCCTGGATCCACGATCCGTCTCGGACCAGAAATGCGTAGTACCGGTGAAGTGATGGGACTCGATACCGACTTCGGAATCGCATTCGCCAAGACTCAAGCCGCCGCGAAGCCAGGTCTACCGACCCATGGCAACGTATTCCTTTCCGTCAAGGACAGCGACAAAGCAGAAGCTCTTAAACTTGCGAAAGAACTCAAAGCCCTCGGCTTTGGGATCTATTCGACCAGTGGAACCGCTGCTTATCTCAAGGAAAACGATATCGAAGTTAAAAAGCTTTTCCGTATCGCAGAAGGCCGCCCGAACGTACTCGATCTTATCAAGAACGGGGACATACAGATGATAGTAAACACACCATCTGGAATGATCCCGCGTAATGATGAGAACAACATACGCGCCGTCGCCTACTCCAACAACATCTGTATCATGACTACCATGACAGGTGCCAAGGCTGCCGTTCAAGGTATCGCCGCATTGAACGAAAAAGACTTCGAAGTCCGCTCAGTTCAAAGCTACGTTGCAGAAAGCGTCGAAAACGTTTAGTCTCTTCATATGACTTCAAAATCCAATCGCATCATCGCACTCCTTTCTGGTCCCGACCAGAAAGGGCTCGTGGCAAAAGTCGCCAATTGGGTTTTTGAACATTCCGGCAACATCATCCACGCCGACCAACACCGCGACCAAGAAGAAGGCGTCTTCTTCCAGCGCGTTGAGTGGGACGTGGAGGGTGAGCGCTCTCCGAAAGAAGAAGCCGTCGCATTTACAAAGTTCGGCGATTCCCTCGGAATGCGTACACACGTTGCCATCGCCAGTGAAAAGCCAAAGGTCGCGATATTCGTATCCAAATTCGATCATTGCTTCCACGACTTGATCCTACGCTGGAAGGCGGGTGAATTCCCTTGCGAGATAAAACTCATAGTATCCAACCATCCTGATCTTAAAGCTCAGGCTGAGGGCTACGAAATCGATTATCACCACATTCCGATAAACAAGACCAACAAGTCGGAAGCGGAAGCCCAACAGATCGCCCTCCTCAAAGAAAACCATATCGATCTCGTAATAATGGCCCGCTACATGCAGGTGCTCTCATCCATATTCATGGATACGGTCGGCATTCCTGTCATCAATATTCACCACTCCTTCTTGCCTGCCTTCGCAGGAGCAAAACCCTACCACCAAGCCCACAAGAAGGGGGTCAAACTCATCGGAGCCACCGCCCACTACGCGACTGCAGACCTCGACCAAGGTCCCATCATCCATCAAGGCGTCGCACACATCACTCACCGCAACAGTGTAAACGATCTCATCGCCAAAGGACGCAACGTCGAGAAATTCACTCTCGCTCAAGCCGTATGCTGGCACCTCGAGAACCGGATCTTGGTTTACGAAAACAAGACTGTCGTTTTCGACTAAAAATAAAGGCGTCATCGCTTTCACCCTACCATCCGATCCTCTAATCGGACACACTTTCGCCAACGCGAAACTCTTGCCAGATGATACGTAAACACTTTTAGTGCTCCTACGCACTATGGAATACCTCACATCAATTAGCCCCGCCGTGCTCTGGTTTATCGCGGCAATCCTTCTAATTCTCGCGGAATTCATCATTCCCGGCTTGGTCATTATCTTTTTCGGAGCCGCGGCCTTAGTCGTCTCCCTCCTCACTTGGATGGGGATCATCGATAGCTTCAGCACCCAGCTCCTTGTATTCACCGTTCTTTCGCTCGTTCTTCTCTTCGGACTTCGCTGGCTCGTCAAATCTTGGTTTGTCGGAGACTCCTCTACAACGGAAGCCAGTGACGAGACCTCAGACTACATTGGCAAAGAAGTCATTTGCCTTACCGAATTTTCCCCAGAGAACCCACATGGCCAAGTTGAATTCAAAGGAGCGAACTGGAAAGCCTACAGTACACATTCACGCTCAAAAGGCTCTCGTGCCATTATCGAGTCTCTCGACGGACTTTGCCTCAATTTGAAATCCTAATCCCCCCTCTTCAATGAACTCATTCTTTATCTTCGCTCAATCATCCGCTACCGGAAATCTCATCGTTACCATCGCTCTCCTCATCGTGGTAATCGTCGTCCTCTTTAAAACCGCTCGAGTCGTTCCTCAAAAGGAAGCCGTCGTCATCGAACGCCTCGGCAAATACTCCCGTACCCTCGAAGCCGGTTTCCATATCCTCATTCCTTTCCTCGACCGCATCTCATACCGCCACTCTCTTAAAGAGTCCGCCGTAGATGTCCCATCTCAGACCTGTATTACCCAAGACAATATCGCGGTCGAAATCGACGGTGTCCTCTACTCTCAGGTACTCGATCCTCGTAAAGCAAGTTACGGAATCGAAGACTATATGTACGCAGCCACCCAACTCGCTCAAACCACCTTGCGTTCAGAAATCGGTAAACTCGAACTAGATCGCACTTTCGAAGAACGCGATGCGATCAACGCCAATATAATCCGCGCGATCGACAAGGCCTCCGAGCCTTGGGGACTAAAAATTACCCGTTACGAGATCCGCAACATCGAGCCACCTCAATCAGTCAAAGACGCCCTCGAAAAACAAATGCGTGCCGAACGCGAACGCCGTGCCGTCGTCGCCGAGTCCGAAGGACAACGCGAAGCGAAGGTAAACGTCTCCATGGGAGAGCGCCAAGAAGCCATCAACCATTCCGAAGGTGAAAAGCTCAAACGCATCAACGAAGCGGAAGGTCGGGCTCAAGAAATCGAACTCGTCGCTCAGGCTACCGCCGAAGGTCTCAAGAAAATCGCCGAAGCCGTTACCTTCCCCGGAGGTAAAGAAGCCGTGAGCCTCAGAGTCGCCGAACAGTGGATCGGGGAATTTGGAAAACTCGCCAAAGTAAACAATACCATGATCATTCCCTCCAACTTAGCTGACGTTTCCGGCACTGTCGCCGCCCTCACAAAGGTGTTTGAAGGGGCAAAAAGCTAGGAACTAACCAATCAGGTGCACGATTCCGCATAAAGAGCTCGAAATTTCCTAAAAAAGGCGCTCAATCCACCTTTTCCTAATTTTACACACCCCAATTTTATGGCCAAACAATCAAATAAGACAACTGCACCACAGAGCGACGAAAGAAACCTCGTTTCCGGCCCCACAGAGGTCGCCGACATCGAAGCTGAACTCAGCATGATTTGGGCGAAATACGGCAAACAAATCATCATCGCAATCGTCGCTGTCGTCGCAATTTTCCTCGGCAAGCAACTCCTAGGTACACTGGCCGAAAAAGGGGAACTCTCCAAACAAGCTGCTTACGCAGAAGCTTCGGATGATGATGCGACACTCGCCTTCGCCAACGACGAAAGTGGACACCCTCTCAGTGGTATCGCTTTCAAGGAATTAGCTGACAAAGCATTTGCTGCTTCCGAATTCGAGAAAGCATTGGACCTTTACTCCCAAGCACAAAGCTCAAGCGAAGGAGCGATCCAAGGATCCGCACAAATCGGAGAAGCCATGAGCCTTCTCGCTCTCGACAAGACAGCCGAAGCCAAAACGATCTTTGAAGAGATCGCCAACAACGACTCAGCTCTTAATCAACAAGAAGCTCAATTTCGCCTCGCTGGTTTCGCTGTCGACGCAGGGGACGACTCAGTCGCTCGTGGGTACCTCGACGAAATCGTAGAATCCGGAAAGCAAACCTTCTGGCTGCAAAAAGCTCTCCAGCTTCAATCGATTCTTCCCGCCGAAGACGCGTAAAGAACTTCGAGATTCAACATTTTCAATAAAGCCCTCACGTCACAACGCGTGTGGGCTTTTTTGTGCCCTAGCGACTTCCGCTCTAAATCGACCCTCGCCTCCTAACATCTCATTGCCACTAACTAGGGAAGGCTTCGTGTTCTCAAAATCATCGCCTTGCAAATGAGCGATACAAATTCATTTAACGCCGCCTCATCTGCTACATTTGGACCAGCTAAGCACACTTCGCTAACTGACAAGGGTTAGCCTATTTAGCGAATTCGGTTCGGAGTACTCAACCCATCTCTTATAGAATAGCGCGTTCGTCCTACTAGGGCGTGATCCCAACTAGACTAGACCTTAAAAGCAATCCACACGTCAGAAATTTCAATCAGAAATGGTTCGGACCTAGATCAAACCGCATAGCTAAACAGAAAAAAACGACACTGAAAAGATCCAGTGTCGTCTCATACCCCTAGTAGACCTATTCGAACTACTTAAACCTTTATTATCGCCAAATTCTATCTGCTTAGTCTTTCCTCGTTCAGCATTCAGAACTGCAGAAACACAGCTGGAGTAATACTCTCCGTCATTTCAACGATAGCTTATTTCGCTATATTGAGATCTGTAATATAGATTTTATCTCCTGCATTTCCTCCAATACCAAATATCGCTATTTGGGTTAACTTAGACAAGTTGAGAGGAATATCCGCGATATCAATCGTCACCTCTGTCCAACTATTCGTAACGGTCAAGGGCACCTTGTACTCAGCTCCGTCTACGAGGAAATTGATGACGTATTCTGAAAAGCTTCCGGTGGCGGCGATCTTAAAGTTAACCGTACTGTATTCAGAAACATCAAGATCGTATTCCTGTACATCGCCGTCGATATCGCCCATCAAAGCCAAAACAGCTCCCCAGCTTCCACCTCCATTAGTAAGCTCAAACGAAGATAAGCCGTTGTAGACAACTTCCCCAGTCAATTGAGTGCCCGTAGACCACTCGCCTATCGCAAGATTTCCTTCGTTCGCGAAATCATTTTCATCAACGATGATATCTATATCTTCACCCGTTGAAGTGAAGAAGACAAACTTCTCATCTGAGCTGGGCTTTTCAGACGAAGTTTTACCACTGTCATACATTACCAGATCAGTTATATAGATTTTTTGACCGGCAGCTGAACCGCCTTCATACACGCCAAATACAGCGACTTGACTTACATTCGACAAATCCACGCCATAGCTATCGAGGTCCATGTCTATTTCATTCCACCCAGCTTGATCGGCCAGACCGAAACCAACTTCCTGAGAAGCTTCGTTGCCACCAACATTCGAAACGATCGTAACCGCATAACGCTCAAAGGCGCCTTCCGAAGCGATCTTGAACTTAAGATTGGTGTAGTCCGAAAAATCGACATCGTAGTTATCGATATTGGTGCCATCAGAGATGTCGCCCTGCAATGCAAGTACCGCTCCCCAAGAGCCACCTGCCGTAAGCTGTGTTGCGTCTAGCCCAGAATAGTTGGCACTTGAAATAACAGTGCCTGTACTCCACTCGCCAAAGATAACGTTGCCCACATCACTGGAGTTGTCGTCATCAACAATCAAATCACTCTCCACACTCGGATCCGAGGAGATAAAGACGAAGTCATCGTTGGTGTCATCGTCAAAAGCGATCGGTTCGTCTTTAACGATGACAAAATCAGTGAAATTGATTTTTGACACTCCAATTTGACCCCCGATTCCGTAGACTGAGATCCAATCAACTGACGAAAGGTTTAACGGGACATCCGCTAGATCGATTGAAACACTTTGCCAACCGGTGATTGAATCGTCGACTGCGATACCTATTTCCTTGTTAACACCGTTCCCCGATATTGCGATCTTGTATCCACCACTGTATCCACCCGTGGTCGCTACTTTCATATCGATCCGGTTAAACGAACTAAAATCGCCGACAATACCGTCCTGAAAAACAAGCACTGTACCCCAGTTTCCCGCTTCAGGCGAAGCAGTTCCCGAGGTGACTTCCCAACTTAGCAGACCATCATAAATGACATCGCTTTGAGCCTGGCTGCCGGTACTCCAATCACCGATGGTCGTATCTGAGAATTCGATATTGCTGACTTCAGTCGAAGAGAACAAAACATATTCCTCAGAAATGACACTTTCTTCAACAGGCTGAAGTTCGTACACCTCGACCAATGCAACCCCAGTGGCTCCATTGATTCCAGAAACCTGAGCGGTATAAGATCCTGCCCCTAAGGTTACGATGACTGCCGAATCTGTGGATTCAGGTGCAAACTCAAAGGCTCCTGCCTCGGTCGCTGTCATGGCAATTCCCGCTGCGTCCACGTTGTCTGACCAGTCGTCATTGTTAGCTACGAGATCACCATTGGAATCGAATATATTCAATTCTGTATCGGACAAGACGCCCACTACACCAAGTCCTTCCAATGCGACACCAGCCGCTCGGATAAGAACTCGACAAGAATCGCTCGATACTACGAATCCTCCAATCAGAATATCGTCTCCTGTGCCTACTTCCCCACGAGTTGAGATGTTCACCAATCGGTTTTCATCTTCTCCCAGTTCGTATGCTTCAATAAGGGCAACACCTGTCGCATTACCGACCCCAGATAGATGAGCGGTATAAACTCCTGGTGCGAAATCACCCATGACGACGGCATCCTTGGAATCTGACAGTAAGTCAAATGCACCAACACTCGCCATAGAGTCTGTCAACAAGGCGACGCCACCACCGCTCCAGTCGTCATTCTCCATAATCAGGTTATTATCCGCATCGAAGACCTTTAAGTAGGGATCGCTTAGAGCCCCAACGACATCAAAATCAGCTAATGTCGGTCCTACGCCACGAATCAACATCGATTTATCGCTCGCTCCATCGACTACGAATCCGACGATGAGAACCTGTTCTCCCGAAAGAACCATTCCTCGAGTTGATACATTGACGAGGTGTGGGTTATCACCTTCTGCACCCACAAAATTCATCCCATCAAAGTAATAGGTACTCGCTTCTACGTTACCTACATCGAAGACCAACTTCGCTTCATCATAGAATTTCGAAGCTTCACCTGTGAAATCGAATGTTACCAATTCCCATTCATTCGTCTTCGTCATCACGTAATCGCGAGAAGCCGAAGTCTCAGAAAGGACCGAGAAGAAATCACCATTGGTAGAAGTAGGGTTCGCCATTTCGTCCAAAGTCATCCGAACAGTTACGCCCGGCTTAGACGACCAAACTCGCATCTGGAACGTCGACTTATCAGAGAGATCAAGTTTACCACCAAGCGGTATATTAACCGTCGACTCCTCTCCACCTGCATTGACCAAAGAGGCGACCTTCTTACTGAGATTCAACCCCTTACGGTCTGGATTATCAATTAGCTCGACGGTCGTTCCTGCACCGGCTTCAACTGTTGAAAGGTCATCTTCGAAGTCAATCGGACCAGGGACAACCGATCCATCGGTCTGCTCGATGTCATCGAAGTAGAACGTAGTCGCGTCTGAACTACCGAAGTCAAAGAAGACTGAAACACGGTCGTATTTGTTACTGGCCTCACCCGTAAAATCAAAGGTGAGTTTTTCCCATGCGTTGCTTACGGTAGTCGTAACGTCTTTCTCAACAGCGATGTTGCCATCGACCTTTGTTTCTAGCTTTAGCTTAACCGTGATTCCTGCCTTCGGTGACCATACCTTGATCGCGACCTTCGACTTGCTGGAAAAATCCAATTTCCCAAGGAAGTCACTGGACAATCCACCCCAGACTTCAGAGCCATGTATTGTCTCGCCCACTGTAGCACTCTTATTGAGACCACTAGCATCCGGGTTTCCTGAGATCGCAAAACTATTCCCCCCAAAGCCGCTGAAGTTTGGTGAATTCGTCTCGAAATCAATCGTATCAAATTCAATCGGCGCAGGTACTTCGTAATCGTCCGTCAATTCTAAATCATCGAAATAGAAGGTCGTCGCGTCTGTACTTCCGAAATCTAGGAAGAGGATAATCCGATCGTAAGTATCACTTGGCGAGCCCTCGAATTCGAAGGTCAAGGTTTCCCACGCATTGCTTGTCGTAGTGAATACGTTGCCTTCAACGAACACGCTCGAATTCTCTTTGTCTTCCAGCTTCAGCTTGACGAGAATATTGGCCTTCGGCGACCACACCTTGAGCTTGAAAGCTCCGGCTTCGCTGAAGTCCAGCTTACTGTCCAGATCCAGAGCCAGTCCCGCAAAGGTGGCTGATCCATGAGTCGTCTCGGCAACCGTTGCGCTTGTATTCTCACCACTCGAGTCCGGATTGGCGATCGCTGCAAACGTACTTCCCTCAAACCCTACGAAGGTGGGTGACACTGTTTCGAAATCAATCGTCTCAAATGCCGTCGCCTCGACAATTTCTCCAACCGCCTGTTCGATATCATCGAAGTAGAAGGTTTGAGTAGACGAAACTCCGAAGTCGAAGAATAGGGCCATCTTGTCATAAAGATCTACGCCGGTTCCCGTGAAGTCGAAGACGAGCTCCACCCACTGATTCACCTGCTCGGCCGTTATCATACGGTCAACCTCTTTAACGATGCCTCCGTCGCTCTGAGCCTCGATTTTGAATTTAACGGTTCCTGCAGTCGGCGACCACACCTTGATCTTCATCACATTCTTGGTAGTGAAATCAAGCGAATCGACGAGAAGCGTCTCGATACCTGCCCACGTTTCAGCACCGTGCATTGTACTTCCAACTGTCGCACTATCGTTGATACCACTAGCGTCTGGATTTATAATAGCAGCAAAGTCATTCCCGCCAAATCCTGTGAAGACTGGAGAATTCGCTTCGAAGTCGATCGTCTCAAAAGGCGTCGCCCCTCCACCACCGCCGCCACCGGAGCCGGTGCCATCGGAGAACGTGATATTATCGAAGTAAGAGACATTCTCGGAAGTTCTTCC
>CAWVWU010000121.1:0-11016 GCA_963933925.1 uncultured Puniceicoccaceae bacterium | reverse complement strand
TGTTAATGGTGGAACTGGATACGCTTACGAGTACGCGGGCCAAGTGTTCGACGATATGTCGATGGAAGAGCGTATGACAGTTTGTAACATGTCTATTGAAGGTGGAGCGCGTGCCGGTTACGTAAATCCTGACCAGAAGACAATCGATTACTTGAAAGACCGTCCATACTCACCAAAGGGTGCGGAATGGGATGCAGCAGTTGAGCGTTGGATGTCATTTGCGAGTGACGTGGATTGTGAATACGATGATATTGTCGAAATTGACGGTGGTGATGTTGAGCCAACCGTGACTTGGGGAATTAACCCAGGTCAGGCGATCACAATCGGTGAGAACGTTCCGACGGTAGAAGGTTCACCTGAAGCAGAAAGGGCTAACGTTGCGGAAGCTTTGGAATACATGAAGCTTCCTGCTGGTGCCCCGATCAAGGGAACTAAGGTAGACGTATGCTTTATCGGTTCTTGCACGAATGGTCGTTTGTCAGACTTCGAAGAAGCGGCAAAATACGTTAAGGGTCGTCAAGTTGCTGAAGGTATCAAGGCAATCGTTGTTCCAGGTTCTCAGATTGTTGACGCGATCTGCAAGGAAAAGGGACTCGATAAGATCTTTAACGATGCAGGCTTCGAGTGGCGTCAAGCTGGGTGTTCGATGTGTTTGGCGATGAATCCCGATAAGTTGATCGGCGATCAGTTGAGTGCGAGTTCGAGCAATCGTAACTTCAAGGGCCGTCAAGGTAGTCCAACTGGGCGTACCGTATTGATGAGTCCAGTGATGGTTGCCGCGGCGGCGATCACAGGAGTGATTAGTGATTCGCGCGAAGTGTTCGAAATCAAGGAACTAGCTGAGGCTTAATTTAGCGAAGGAGATTTATACAATGTCATTGAAAAAAATTACAGAAATCAAAGGACAAGGCGTTTACGTCGCGGGTGACGAAATTGATACAGATCGTATTATTCCGGCTCGTTTCATGAAGTGCGTTACGTTTGATGGATTGGGCGAGTACCTCTTCTACGATGTTCGTAAGAACGAAGATGGAAGCGATAAGGAGCATCCGCTTAATGATGCGACTTATAAGAATGCTTCTATTTTGCTATCAGGTGCTAACTTTGGTTGCGGGAGCTCGCGTGAGCACGCGCCACAGGCGCTTTATCGTTTTGGGTTCCGTGGAATCATCGCTGAAAGCTATGCCGAGATTTTCTTCGGCAACTGCGTTAATCTAGGAATTCCTACGTTTATCGCTACGAAAGCAGATATCGCTGCGATTTCTGCGGCTGTTAAGGCAAATCCTGAAATCGAGATCGCTCTCGATGTCGTGAATGAGACGATTACGTATGGGGACAAAAGCGTTAGTGCAATCGTTCGCGATACCGCTAAGAAGGCTCTCACGGAAGGTAAGTGGGACGCTATCGGCGAGTTGCGTGAAGCGACTGAAGAGATCGCTAAGGTTGCAGATGCGTTGGTTTACCTCGCTAAATAAAGCGTCGTACAGGGCAATTTGAATTTCGAGAGCGACGGGCTGAATGGCCTGTCGCTTTTTTTTTGCGTTCATCGAGCAACTTGAAGGGGATGCTCGGTTATATCAAAATTGAGCAATTATCCCCTTATGAGGACTCGGATGGTGCGTGAGTGCCAAATATCAGCCATTCTACGATAAATGGAGGCGGATTTTTGGAGTAAGTTGTTTTTCTATTGAACCTTGGTCGTGTTTGTTAGTCTTTGGGATCTGGTTACTTCGGAGTTTTCTGCATTATGATTGATATATTAAAAGGAGCTGGAATTTTTGTTTACCCCTTAGCCCTCTGTTCGTTGGTAGCTGGGTTTATTATTTTCGAGCGTTTATTCTCGTTAAGGCGTGGAGCTATAATGCCCGTTTTCATGGTTGAGAACGTGGTGAATGCGGATGAGGTGAAGGGAAACCGGCATTCGGCACTTGGTCGGATTATCGATTATTTTCACAAGCATAAAAAGGACGTGGGAGCAGTTAAAGCCTATGCTCGCTTGGAAGTGAATCGGATGGAACGTGGGCTCGTGTTTTTGGAAATTATCATTGGCGCGTCTCCTTTGCTCGGCTTGCTGGGAACAGTAACGGGCTTGGTTAAGGTATTTGGGAATATTTCGACGGATACGGGGCTTCCGGATCCTTCGGCCTTTACGGCGGGAATTGCCCTAGCCCTTACAACGACCGTTATTGGACTTGCGGTTGCTATTCCCTGTCTGATTGCGAATGGATATTTACAACGCAGAGTTGAGACTTATGCGGTTCAATTGGAGTCTTTACTCGAACAAATGGGTATAAAGGAGGGATGAGTGGACTGTTGCAACGTAAGCGTCGCAAGGCGGTAATTGATATCATCCCTTTGATGGATGTTCTTACCATTCTGATCTTCTTCTTTTTGGTGAGTATGCAATTTAAGGAAATGAATACCTTAAATTTGACTTTACCGACAATCGAATCTGCTGGGGAAAACGAGTTTTCCGATAAAGTGATGATTGGAATAGACGAAGATGGCGTGGTCTATTTGGAGAATCAGAAAGTTGAGATTGAAGAACTAGGGAAGGTGCTCTCTCAGTTGTCGGGGCTGAGCAACGATATTCCGGTTCTGATTAAAGCTCACAATATTACTCCATTGGAGACGGTGACCGATGTTATGGATGCTTGCCGTTTGAATGGCTTGAGTAAGATTCGATTACAATCGCGCTAGTTTTGCGGATTGGTCTAGATTTTACTGATAAGATTTGTACCCTGCGGTTTATGTGTCGTTTTGGGGCTAGTGTGACTTTTGGTTTTATTGTTTTTCTTTTGAGCGGATGTGGTGTCGGTTCAGAAGAAGAGGGTGTTCAAAAGGGCGATAGTACTGCGATAGCCGCCAACGTGGAAGAAGGACCATTAGCATGGAACCACCCAGAGGCATGTATTGAATGCCATAAAGGCAGCCATGATTCCTGGAAGGGAAGTCATCACGCCAATGCAAATCGTCGAATTAGCGTAGATCAAGACACTATACCTTTTGCTTCCGGACCGGAGGGAGGGGATTTTGAGTTTGTATCCGATGGCGGCGAATTCCGTGTTAGGGATCACTCCATTAAAGATGAGGAAATCGCGGAATGGGCGGCTACGGCGATTGATTCGGTGATCGGTTATGAACCCATTTGGCAGTATCTGGTGCCGCATCCTGGTGGGCGTTGGCAGACACACGCCATGACGTGGGATGTTACAGAAAAGGAGTGGTTTAACCTATTTGGTGACGAGGAACGCGACCCTGGAGACTGGGGGCACTGGACTCAGCAGGGAATGAATTGGAACTCAAATTGTGCGTTTTGCCACATGACGGACTTTAAGAAGAATTTCGATTTCCGTTCGAATAGCTATTCGAGCTCTTGGGTAATTGAGGGAGTCTCCTGTATCCAATGTCATTCGGGAATGGAAGAGCATGTCGCCTCGGCACGGAAGGGGGATTATGAAGCACAGCCTGAACCTGACTTGAATCGAGCAATGGAGAATTGTGCGAGCTGTCATGCCCGACGGGAGGAACTGACTCTCAATGGATTCAAATCGGGCGAGGCCTTTCATAATCATTTCCGACTCACCTTGCCCAACGAACCGGGAGTCTATTTTGAAAACGGTTTAGCGAATCAAGAAGACTATGTGTATGCGTCGTTCGTCTTGAGCAAGATGGGAGAAAAGGGAGTGACCTGTTTCGATTGTCACGATCCTCATACTGCGAAGACCAAATTGCCGCAACGCGATAATGGTTTGTGTATGCAATGTCATAGTACGGGACTTAAGGGGGCTTCGTTAATTGATGAGGCGTCCCATACGCACCACTCTTCGGGGACGATGGGGGCGAGTTGTGTGGATTGCCACATGCCGGAGCGAACTTACATGGGGAGGGATCCGCGTCGAGATCATGGATTTACGATACCTGACCCATTATCGACGATTGATCGTGGAGAGCCCAATGCGTGCACTCAGTGTCATGCAGAGAAGTCTCCGGAGTGGGCATTGGAGAACGTGAAGGAATGGTACGGGGATAGCGAACGATCTCAGTTTCAGCAAAAGCGTGCACATGCTTTGCACGACGCCCATATATTCGAACCAGGAGCTTGGAATGAATTAATTGCTCTGTATGACAATGCGACAAACGAGTATTGGAAAGCGACGTACTTACGCATGCTCGTTGACTATTCACATGAAGCAGATGTATGGGATCGAGCACTTACGGCGAAAGATTCTTCGAGCCCTATCGTACGTGATGCGGCCATCCGAATTTTAGGGCGCCGCCAAGAGGGGGGACCTTCGATTTATACTGCTTTAAATGATTCTTCTCGGATGGTGCGTTTGCAAGCAGCCGATATTTTGTCATCCCAATTTGATGGGACGAAGATGGCCTTTCAGGAGTGGCAGAGGTATGTCGAAATGAATTCTGATCGTCCAGCGGGAGCCTTGAAACGGGCGGAGTTGGCGTTGTTAGAGCGGGAGTTTGATCTCGCAAAGCAGCTTGTTAGACAAGTGATCGCGATGGATAAAAATAACGCGGCCTTGTATTATGACGCCGCCATTCTTGTTTCAAGAACAGGAGACCTTGATGAGGCTCTGAGAGTACTGACAGAGGGGAGCAAAATAGTTCCCCAACTTCCTGCGTTGCCATACGCCCAAGGTTTGTTGTTTGGAGAGAAACGAGAGTTCGCGGCAAGCGTAGATGCCTTCGCACGTGCAGTTGCTCTCGATCCAACTCAAGCACGCTGGTGGTACAATTTGTCGATCGCATACACCAAAATTGGTGATTTAGAGAAATCGAGTTCTGCTCTGGAAAAGGCCTTGGAACTGAGTCCTACTGAGCCTGCTTTCTTGGAGTGGAGGCAGGGGTTGAATCGAATGCTAAATTCTAAGAATTAGGCGGCTTGGTTAAAAACCGAACCCGCTACGGCGCTTTATCTTTTTGCGAAGGTAGACGAGGTTTTCTGATGGATCGTCTGGATGTGCTTGGCAGGTTTCGATTTCTTGAAAGCCTTGGCTGCGATAGAATGCTATGATGACGTCGATCGGGCGAACTGTAGCGTAAATCGTATCTGCTCCAGCGGCGGAGGCACGGTCCAGCATTGAAAGGAAAAGTGATTTTGCGATGCCACTCATTCGGTAGTCTGACTTAACGTAGAGCTCAACGATATGAACGGGTCCGCTATTTTTCTCCAACGAAATGACACCGTAACCTGCTAGATTCTTGTTATCGAACGCAGCGACCACCTCGGCTCCAAGCTCAAGAGCGGCCTTGATGTTTGAGAAGCTGTTTTGCATTACCTGCTCCTCAAGAGCTTCGTGACGGTGATCGAGCTCAAAAAGGAGCTCATGCTGCTCTTTGCTAATAAATCTAATATCAGGAAGGTTCATATTTGGATGAGTCAGAGAGGATGTGCGAAAAGTAACCCCATAGAAAAGGTGCTTTGCTTGCTTTGTCTATGCCAATTCGGTACGAAGGGTAAAATGACTAGATTGGCGGTAGAAGACGATTTTAATGATGTTATTGGAAAAGCTCAGAAGGGGTTAGGCATTTCGACTGACTTATTGTCTGAAAAATCTCAAGTTTCAGGGTCAAAAATTCGCGATATTCGCAAAGGGTTATTTGATGAGCAAGCCGTCGAAGCCTTAGCCCGTTGCCTTAACTTAAACGTTAATGCAGTTATGGAGATTGGCCGCCAGAATTGGTATCCTAGCCAGCCAGAATCCATTAAAGGATTCGAACTAATCTCAACTCCTTTTCATGCGTGGAGCGTAAATTCTTTTTTGATTTGGGATCCGAAATCCAAGCGCGCCGCGGCATTCGATACAGGAACAGACGCGGTTTCGCTAATCCATAGGGCTAGGTCTCTTGGCCTTAATGTAGATGCTTTGTATTTAACCCACACACACTGGGATCATATCGAAGGCGTTAATGATTTGAAAGCGGCTTGGGGAATGAAAATCTTCGTCAACAAGCACGAACCAAATCCGCCTGTAGGAGCTGAACTCATTCGGGAAGGATTTGAAGCATCAGTGGGAGAGTTGCGAATGAGAGTGATTGAAACGACAGGGCATACTCCAGGAGGGACCACTTTTGTCATAGATGGGTTAAGTCGTCAGGTCGCGGTCGTTGGGGATGCTCTCTTTGCGGGATCGATGGGAGGACCTTCAATTTCCTATCGGCAATGTTTGACGGGAGTATCTAAAATACTGTCGCTTGATGAAGACACAGTATTGGCCCCCGGACATGGCCCGCTCACTACGGTTGGCGAGGAACGAAACATGAATTGCTTTTATTCTCGGTAGCTCCGGACTCGGAGTTGTCAGGGGTCGTTAATCTACGAGGAATGCGGGTTCGTCATTAAAAATGATGTATTTGGGGAGTCGTAGCATGCGTGGCTATTTTTTTGTAATACTGGATCGCATCAAATTTGCTTTCGAAAGCAGAATAGAAGGCTTGTCGAGGCCAGAAAAAGCTCCAAGGTACGGGCATGATTGCTAGTGATTTTTTTGAGATTCCGGACTCTATGCCATTTTCGGCTCATTTTGACCCAAATGTAGAACCGTGGCAGTGGATCTCAGCCATAAAGCCGGCCCTCGCTAGTCTTGAACTGCCGAAGGCTCCAGATGACCTCCCTGCTGGAGTAAGAATCGAGGGGGATGTCTTTATTCACGATTCTGTTAAACTCCCAGCCAGCTTCACGATAATCGGACCGGCATGGATAGGAGAGGGTGTAGAAATTCGACCTGGTGCCTTTTTACGCGGCAACGTGATTATAGGAGCTGGATCGGTCGTGGGGAATTCTTGCGAATACAAGAACTGCCTGCTTTTAGAAAATACTCAGACGCCCCATTTTTCCTACATTGGAGATTCTATTCTTGGAAATGGAGCTCACCTTGGGGCGGGCGTGATTCTATCCAATCTCAGGCTTGACCAAAAACCGGTTAAGGCAGTCGTCGATGGCAAACGAGTCGATACCGGAATGAGAAAATTTGGAGCGATTCTCGGAGATAATGCCGAGGTTGGTTGCAATTCGGTTTTGATGCCCGGGTCTATCCTAGGAAAACGCTCACTTGTCGGACCGCTTTCATCCTTCAAAGGGACACTTGATGCCGGAATGATGCACTTGGAAAGATCTAAAGCCGTCACGATACCTCGCCAAGACTAGATCGTAGCAATAGTGCGATCCCGGAACAATGAAGAGTTTCGCTTGAACAGCAGAGATTTGCATCTTAGACCACCGGCCACAATTTCAACACGTATAATAATTTAAAAATGAGAATTTTATCAGGTATTCAACCTTCTGGTATTTTACACGCTGGCAACTATTTCGGTATGATGAAGCCGTCGATCGAGCTGCAGAATAAGGGTGAGGCTTTTTATTTCATCGCGGATTACCACTCGATGACATCCATCAATGATGCCGCTAAACGACGGGAATATACGCGTCGAGTGGCATTGGATTTTCTCGCATGTGGGCTCGACCCAGAGAAGGCTGTATTATTTAAGCAATCCGATGTTCCTGAACACGTAGAACTGAGCTGGATGCTCAGTACGATCTGCCCGATGGGGCTCCTTGAACGCTGTCATAGTTTCAAGGACAAGATCGCTCGTGGAGGCTCTCCTAATCACGGTTTGTTTGCCTATCCCGTGTTGATGGCTGCTGATATATTGATTTACGATTCGGATGTCGTTCCGGTTGGCAAAGACCAGAAACAACATCTCGAAGTAACGCGCGATCTTGCTCAAAAATTCAATCAAACCTATGGCGAAACCTTCGTCATTCCCGAGCCAAGCATCAGAGATGACACGGCGACGATTCCTGGCATTGACGGTCAAAAGATGAGCAAGAGTTACGACAATACGATTGATATTTTTGGTGACGAAAAAGCCATCCAGAAACGCATCAAGAGTATCGTTATGGATAGCCGTGGTATGGATGATCCCAAACCCGATGCGGAGGAGAATTTCGGCATGCAACTTCTTAAGAATGTCGCCGATACAGCCACCTACCAAGAGGAGCTAGAAAAGCTCAAAGCAGGAGGCTACGGTTACGGGCATCTAAAGAAAAAGCTCTTTGAGCTCTATTGGGACTATTTCGCTGAGGCACGGGTAAGGCGCGAGGAGCTAGAAAAAAATCCAGATTATTTGGATGAAGTTCTTCGAAAAGGAGCAGAAAAAGCACGTTCAATCGCCTCTGTGGTGAACAAGCGAGCACGTGTCGCTTGTGGCTTAGAATAGGTAAAAGCACTGATATCATCTCTCTGCCTGAAGATTTGACGAATTTTTGCTGACAAACCCTTCAATAAGATAGGGTGAAGGCCGATTATAGAAACACGGAAATTCCAGTTTTCCGTCTGCTTCCTATGACCGAGAGAAAAATCAAAGTAATGATTGTGGACGATTCGGCCACAGCACGTCGCATCCTCGCTGCGATCGTGAACAACAGTAACGACATGGTGGTATCCTCTAGCGTGGAGGGTCCCTATGAAGCCGTGGAAGAACTCAAAAAAGGGTATCCCGACGTAATCGTACTCGATGTTCAGATGCCTCGTATGGATGGTATTACCTTCCTTAAGAAGATTATGGCTCACCACCCACTACCGGTGGTTATGTGTTCGAGTTTCACGGAGAGAGGTTCGTCTAATTCGTTACAATGTTTGGAGAGTGGGGCGGTAGATATAATCGCAAAGCCACGAATCACCTCGAAGGATGATATGCTCGAACTCGAAATGCGCGTTCATGACGTGATTCATTCCGCATCCCAAGCTCGTTTTAAGCTGCCCAGTGCGGCGGGAGCTCCAAGTCGTTTTTCAAAGACACCCGAAGCTGCCCCTCAATTTGCCACTTCTGCCAAATATTCCGCTGACGAAATTTTGCCAGCTGCGAGTAAAACATCAATTGCAAGCATTCCAACTAAGATGCCACGCGTTATCGCTGTGGGAGCATCAACGGGAGGAACCGATGCCATTCGTGTCTTCCTTTCTGGGATGCCGACTGATTGTCCGGGCATTGTAATGGTTCAGCATATGCCCGAGCATTTCACAAAGTCCTTTGCTGATCGTCTAAACGATGTGTGCGGAATCCGTGTCAAAGAAGCTGCGAACGGAGACGTGGTTGAACCCGGTCTCGCCTTGTTAGCACCTGGCAATATGCACCTTGCACTCCGCCGTCGTGGTAACAGTTATTTTGTTGAACTCATTGGAGGGGCACTCGTTAGTCGCCACCGTCCTTCAGTTGACGTCCTTTTTCGCTCAACCGCAGGTTCTGCGGGAGCCAATGCCGTAGGCGTAATCCTTACAGGAATGGGTGACGACGGTGCCGCAGGCATGTTGGAAATGAAAAATGCCGGTGCCTACAATTTTGCTCAGGATAAAGATTCCTGCGTGGTCTTTGGAATGCCTAATGAAGCGATCAAAGCCGGTGGCGTTCATGAGACTCTTCCTCTCAATAAGATTGCAGCTAAGGTTGTGCAACAGCTGGTTCCTGCACGCAGTACCGCGTAATCGAGCACACGCTCCGTTCCCTCAATAGGAAGGACGAACCGAATTCCCTACTTCTTTTAGCTTTTTTCTAAGAAAGCGCCTCCGACGTACGTCATCCTTGCGAACACGCATTCAAAGGATGAATCTACAAATCGTACGACTATGGGGAATAGAATGAAGAAAACAATGGACTGGAAAGCAGTGGATGCTGCTGTGGTGACTCACCAGTCCTCGTTGATTCGCTATGCGAATAGCATTCTCCGAGATCTCGAACGTTCGAAAGACGTCGTACAGGAGACCTTCTTTAAGCTTTGTAAGCAGGAGGAATCATCTCTCGGCGACCACCTCGTACCGTGGTTGTTTCGAGTAACCCGAAATCATGCTTTGGATGCCTTAAGAAAGGAAAAACGCATGAGTTTATATGAAGACCCCGAGACCGCGACGGGATATGACCAAAGAGCGGTCTCAGCCCTTGAGGAACAACGAAAGGGCGAGACGATAGGATCAGTCCTAGAACTCGTAAGTAGCTTGCCTGGCAAGCAACGAGAGTTGGTTCTCCTGAAGTTCCAACAAGATCTCTCCTATAAGGAGATTAGCGAAGTTACCGGAATGACGGTGAGCAATGTGGGCTATGTTCTGCACCACGCGATCAAGGAACTGAAACAACAATGGAACGCCCTAGAACGAGGCTAACCCAGGAGATCACGAAAATGAAAAAAATAGACGCAAACGACCCACGCTTTACCGCCAAAGCCCTTGGCGAATCCATCGACACTCCTTTAGACGAAATCAATATTGAATCTGACGATTTGAGTGAATTTGAAGAACTTCAAGGATTTGTCGGAACATTGAAGCAGGAATTACACGACAAAGATAAAGAGGAGGCTCTTGAGGATGATCAGGTGTACGCGATCCGAAATAGGGCTCTGAAATCAGGAAAACCAATCATTCGATTTCCGCTATGGATAGGTTCTCTTGCTGCTTGTTTGGCAATTGGATTTGTCAGTATCCTGACGATACAGAATAGTAAAGTTGGGATGATTGAAGAGGGGGCAGGGGATTTTGTT
Source organism: uncultured Puniceicoccaceae bacterium (assembly GCA_963933925.1). GTDB lineage: Bacteria > Verrucomicrobiota > Verrucomicrobiia > Opitutales > Opitutaceae > JAKYXN01. The sequence continues at coordinate 467 of CAWVWU010000121.1, read as the reverse complement.
CGCATAAACCTTGCGACCACACCGAGTTCCGAACCATTGGCGACTAAATCGGGCGAATCACCGGTAAGCTACGACGCACTCGTAAAGGAAGAGAATTATTTAAGTACTGAATCTCTCGCCGGCCTTGAGACCTTAGAAGAGCCAATGATGGATTACGCGTCGTTCGGTACCTCTGTCATCGTTAATAATGTGAGAATGGCAGAGAGTGAACCTGTAGCGATGGCTGATGAAGAAGTGAGGGGGAGGATGAAACGCACACAGGAGCAAGTCTTAGGCCGACGAGCAATGAGATCAGAGATTTTGAAGCAACAAAGTGCGATTGCTCCTGCTACATTCAACCGCGAAGCCTATGACTTCATAGAAGAAAATGAATTCTTATCACCGTTAAACCAGCCACTTTCAACATTCTCCATTGATGTGGATACGGCGTCCTATGCTAATACGCGGCGGTTCTTAAACCAAGGACA
>CAWVWU010000120.1:0-11075 GCA_963933925.1 uncultured Puniceicoccaceae bacterium | reverse complement strand
TGGCAACGCGAAGGTAGGCTCCGATGACGAGGAGGATTCCAACAAGTAAAATGAGTGGGGCCACGTAGGGAAGGGCTGAGTCTCCAGTGAGGCCAATCGCTGCGAATGAGCTGAGGAGCATGACGGAGGTCGCATTGGTGGGGCCTAGGACGATGAACTTCGAACCGGCAAAAAACATACCAACGATAGATGCTATTGCCGAACCGATAATTCCGTATAGGAGGGGGAGTCCTGCGATGGCTGCGTAGGCCATTCCCTGGGGGAAGGCGAGAAGGGCGACGTTAAATGCGGCGCGTAGGTCGCCTCCGGCTTTGGAACGGTTGTACCCTTTTACCGTTTTTCTGAGAGGGAAGAGATTGAGTGCACCGAGGATGCTTTTGAATGTTTTAAGTTGTGACCTGTCTTGAGAGGAGGCTGTGTCGGCCATGGGCGGGAAGTTGCGTTTAAGGTACGGTGATTGTTCTTTTTGAGCCTCTCGTAATTGGAGAGGCTTTTCAATCATCATTTGTTGACGCTTTGCGATTGCTTCGGGCTTAAAGCTGACAAGGGTGTTGCCGCGCAGATGAACTCTACAAACGTGGCGAAACAACAGGCGGAAGCCGAATCTTTAGCATCCTGTAAAGTGTCAGTATTGATGCTGTTTCTGGAGAATGGGAAAATTGTATTATCTCGAGGAGATGATGGCTTGTTAGACGGCTTCGCTCGAGTCGATCAAGCAGGTGTGGGTGCCGGTAAGGCATTGGAAGAAATGGCGTTGAAACTTGGAGTCGAAGTTGATGCTCGTTTCATTGCATCTGAGGGAGAGGTCGCAGTTTTTTTCGCGACGGTGCCAGGGCTCGAGCTGCCGAATGCATTGAAGGGGAGTACGTGGGAGGCAATGACCTTGCGTGTGTTCTACGCGTTGGCGGATTTAGGTGTCGATTTGCGGGGATTGCTAGGTTGTGTTCGCGGTAATGTAATTCAGATTCCGTATTTGTATTTCAGCGAGAATGACTATGTCTACCGTTTCCGGACTGAGAAGCAGCGCAACCGGGATATCTATCACATCGATGAGGAGTCTGTGTCGTTGTACCGCAGCAAGCTTTGTCTCGCTATTAAGGAGCTTAAGCGAGCGCGGGAACGGACGGCCACTTCGCCGGCGGTGCTTGATTTCGGTGCGACACGTTTTGCGCTTCCGAGCCATTTTGGATTTTGCCTTGGGGTTCAGAACGCGATTGAGCGTGCTTATGAGACTTTGGCTGAGAATCCGGGGCGTCGCGTGTTTATGCTCAGTGAGTTGATCCATAATCCCTTCGTTAATGAGGACTTGAAGGCTCGTGGTTTGAGGTATTTACAGAGCGATAAAGGGGTGCCTGCGGTTAACGAAGCGATTGGTGAAACGTATTGGGATAGTTTGTCTGATGAGGATGTCGTGATTATTCCAGCGTTTGGGGCACGTGATGAGGATAAGGTACGTCTTGTTGAGAGTGGGATCGCGATAAATCGTTATGACGCGACTTGCATGCTAGTGGAGAAGGTGTGGAAAGCGGCCCGACGCTATGGGCGGCAAGGCTATACTGTTGTTATTCACGGTAAGGCCGAACACGAGGAGACGAAAGCGACGTTTTCCAATAGTTCGAAATATGCCCCGTCATTGATCGTAAGAGATCTAAAAGAAGCTCAGATTTTAGCAGACGCGATTAGGTCCGAGCGGATTGAGGAGAAGAGGCAGTTGTTTGAGCTTTTTCGCGATCGTTGTTCGTCTGGGTTTGAGCTCGAGAACGATTTGGGGAAATTGGCGATTATTAACCAAACGACTTTATTGCGAAACGAGACGCTCAAGATTATTCAGTGTTTGGAAACCGCATTGCTGGACAAGTACGGTAAGGCTCACGTTGAAGAGCATATGGCTATGAGCAGTAAGGGGGACACTCTTTGTTATGCGACACAGGTGAATCAAGATGCCCTCACTCGAGCGTTGGACGAGGATGTAGATGTAGCGATAGTGGTTGGAGGCAAGAATAGCTCGAATACGTATCAGCTCTATCGGCTGTGTGAGAGCAAGTTTGGCGATAAGGCATTTTATATTCAGTCAGAGCGTAACATTCTCTCTGCGACTGAAATTGAGCATTTCGTGTTTCCGTATAATCCTCGGGACTCACGGCAGGGAAGAATGGAAACACGTCCGTTTATACAATCGTCTGAATCGGTAAACGTATTGCTGACAGGGGGAGCGTCTTGCCCAGATGGTATTCTTCAGACTATCATTGCCCGTATAAATAGTTTCTTTCCTAAAGCGAAAATTCGTGAAATTGACGATGTAATCGAAGATTTAAGTTAGATCGTGTTAAATCTTTGCTGAGAGGCACAGGCTATGCTGTTTGTGTCGCTGTTAGAGAGAGCATCTCAAGTAGAGCAATTTAAATAAAATAGACTTGGAATTAGGTAATCTAATTCTATGTTCAAAGAAAATAAGAAATATTAATCATTCGAGGTGTCTCATTTCGTTTCCAAAATATTCTTTTAAGTTAATGAAAGCTAAACAAGCAATTGGGTTAATCGTTGGAATAGGAGCATTTATCTTGGCTCTTTTAATACCATTGGAGGGCTTGTCCTTATCTGGGCAAATCACGCTGGGGATCTTCGCGATGGCCGCATTTTTTTGGATTTTGGAACCGATTCCAATCTATGCGACCTCGATGTTGATCATTTTGCTGCAGGTGATTTTGCTCAGTAGCCAGGGCTTTGTCTTTTCGCCGAAATATGCCCCTCAGGTGGGGGTCGTTGAGGAAGTGGCCGAGGGTGCTCCGGCCTATCGTGTGCCATTGGAAGCATTGAGCGATAGTGGGCAGATCTTTAAGGTGACTGCGAAGGCGGCTAAGCCATTGAGTGAATTTGAGATTGTTTCGAAAGATGCTGAGAGCGTCTTGATTAGGTCTAAATCCTTGAGTGCGAGTGATCGTGTGATTGAGGATGGGGATCACCGATCGGTGGCTACGGAAACGAGTTCGTACGCGACTTTTTATTCAACGTTGGCCAGTCCGATCATTATCCTCTTTCTGGGCGGTTTCGCTTTGGCGGCATCTGCTGTTAAATTTGGGTTGGACAAGAACATGACGCGGGTATTGCTAAAACCTTTTGGAAACAAGCCTCAGTACGTGTGTTTGGGACTGATGATTTGTACGGCGATCTTGTCAGCGTTTATGAGCAACACTGCGACTACGGCGATGATGATGACGGTGGTCTTGCCGATCGTTGGGGGAATGGCAATGAGTGATCCGTTTCGGAAAGGCGTTGCATTGGCGATTCCGGTCGCTGCGAATGTTGGTGGTATAGCGACTCCGATTGGAACGCCACCTAACGCGGTGGCCCTTGCGGCTCTAAAAGAGAGCGGAATCAATATTTCATTCTCTTCGTGGATGTTGATGGCGGTGCCGTTTACGATAATCCTATTGTTTATTTCCTGGCGTTTGATCATGTGGTTCTTCAAGCCGAATATTGATCGCTTCGAAGTGAATTTGGACAGTGAGTTTAACAAGTCTCCGAAGGCGATATTGTCCTATATCGTATTTGGGGCGACGATTTTGTTATGGGTTACGGAGAAGTTGCACGGAATTTCGACGTCGATGGTGGCGTTTATTCCTGTGGCGGTCCTGCCCGCTTTGGGTGTTTTGGAAAAGAAGGATATACGTGGTTTTTCATGGGAGGTGCTTTGGCTTGTTGGCGGAGGAATTTCGATGGGTCTTTCAATGAAAGATACGGGCTTGGCCTATTGGTTGATTGAACTGGTCTCTTGGGATAGTTTCTCTGGGTTGGCAGTTATTATTGTATTCAGTCTTGTAGGGTTTGCTATCGCGAATTTGATTTCTCACACAGTGGCGTCGACGATGTTAATGCCCTTGGCTATAACGGTAGGAACGGGGCTGGCAGCTGTGGGCGGCTTTAATCTCCCTGCGGCGATTGTAGCGATCACTGTAATGGTAAGTCTCGCGATGATCTTGCCGATATCGACCCCTCCTAATGCGATTGCCATGAGTACGGGGGTGATTGAGACAAAAGATTTAGCGAAGGTCGGTATAGCAGTCGGCGTCGCGGGCTTTATAATTGCGATTGTGTGTGCTGCGTATGTGTGGCCGCATATGATAGGTTAACTTCAACGGAATAGATATTATGGGTAAAAATATATACATGTTGTGTGTGGATGATGAAGCGGAAGTTCTTGAGGCTGTGGAGCGGGATTTGTCCTCTCTCGAAAATCAGTTCCCGCTAGAGATCGCTTCTTCAGCGGCGGAGGCTCGTGCGGTTCTAAAAAAGATTGTGGATAGCGGCGATGAGCTTGGAGTCATTTTTTGCGATCACGTGATGCCTGATGAAACGGGTGTTGAGTTATTGACGGCTATGGAGGGAAGCGATGCGTGGGCACAAACGCGCAAGGTTTTGTTGACAGGGCAAGCGAGCCAAGAGGCAACGATTGAGGCTATCAACCGTGGAGGTCTCGATCATTTCGTGGCGAAGCCGTGGACGAAGGAAAATTTGATTAACGTGGCGAGGGCTCAATTAACTGAATACGTGATTCGTACGGATCGGGATCCTCTTCCTTATTTAGCGAGTTTGGACGCGGCTAAATTGTCTGCTGCGATTTATCGCAAAGGAATCATTACTGATTCGTAACGCATGACATCTTACCCCTCGAACTTTGACTATTCCGACCCAGATGGGGCGGGCGATCGAATGGACATTATTCGGTCGTTGTTGCGTGGCCTCCCTGACCAGAACGATGTTGAGAAGCATTTTGCAGCAGGGGAGGTGATTCTCGAACAAGGACAGGTCAATGATGAGCTCTTGATCTTGGTTGAGGGGGAAGCGAAGCTGATTCGGACGGACGAGGGAGCCCATTCGGTAGAGGTCGATGCGTTTGCTTCGGGCTCAATTTTGGGGATTACATCGTTCTGGAGTAAACAGGTTGTTTTTGCACGAGTAGAAGCAATTTCGGATGTGTTGTGCGTAGCGATTTCGAGACAGCGTTGGGAGGAGGTTATTCTTAAAGAGCCGAAATTGATGATGTCGATTCAGGCCTTGTTTGTGAGTAACCTTTCGAGTCGTTATCGCAATATGATCCAGATTCATGTTGAGCGGGATCGGTTGAGTCGGCAGTTAGAACGTGAACGTAACCACCTAAAGGATACTCTTTTAAAACTCGAGCATATGACGAACCGATTGGTGAATCAAGAAAAGCTCGCGACGATGGGGCAATTGGTTGCTGGTATTGCTCATGAAATCAATAACCCAGTAGGGGCATTGACGCGTAGTATTGCTATGGCGGGTGGTGCCTTGACTTCGATCTGTGAGAGTGGGAAGGATCATGAAAACGAGACGACCATTATTATGGAGGGGCTTTGTTGTCCCTTTTGGGCGACCGATGAAAAACGTCGTCGGATGGAGTCTCTGATGGATGAGTATCCGAAATTAGAGCGCAGCCAAGCTCGTCGTATTGCTCAGCTGACTGATAGGGCACTTGAAGTGACCACTAAGGTGATGAAGAAGGCGGACCGCTTGGAGCGGTATTTGGTGATCTATGAACTCGGGATTTGTTTTCGGAGTGCGAGTATATCATCCACGCGAATTGAGACGATCGTTAAGGGGTTGAAAAATTATGGTAGGCAAACGGGAGATGCGTGGGATCACTCCGATATAAAGCAGGGGATTCAGGATACGCTCACTGTTTTGGGAAACCGTTTGAGAAACTACGAGGTCGAGGTCGTTCTCGAGGATTGCCCGTTGTTCAATTGTAATTTGGGTGAGATCAACCAAGTGTGGACGAATCTCTTGACCAACGCGATGGATGCGACGCCTTTGCGGGCGAAGATTCGAATTGGCTGTGGTCTCTGTGATGGCTATATATTTGTTAGGGTGGAAGACTCTGGCCCCGGCATTTCTGAAGAAAAGCGCAGTCGAGTTTTTGAGGCTAACTACACGACGAAGAATCAAAGTGGTTCTTTCGGATTGGGGTTAGGGCTGTCGATCTCGAAAGAGATTATTGAAAAGCACGGTGGGACCATTCGGGTCGTTGAGTCTCCTATGGGTGGGGCTGGCTTCGAAGTTAGCATACCTCTCAAGGAGAGTTCAGGCGAGTAGATCTTAGAGGCTATTTAACAGTCTCTAAGGTTTGAAGGGGATAGCCCGATGAAACACTAGGGTTGCATTTATCGATCCTTCTGCTAAAGTCTTAACTGAATATGAAAAACAGATCCATAAATTCCAAGACAGTGCTTACGCCGACCATTCAATCGAATGTGGCGTCTTGGTGGCGTTTTTTGAAGGCTCAACGATGGCGTAGCTGAGTATAGCTTCGTATCCATAAATCGTATGTTGGGCCTGAATCTTCGAAAGAGATTCAGGCTTTTTTGTTTCTACAACACTCACTTTCAAAAAAACGCATTATTATGAATAAATTACTTGATACTACACAGACTTATTTCTTTGGCCGCTCTTACTCGGAAACTCTTCGTTGCTTTGGCTTTAATCAATCGGAGTTAGAGGGGAAGATGATTCTCAACTGTGCTTCCGGTCCTTCCAGTTTCACCGCTGATGCCAATGCTCGAGGAATTTCGGTGACTGCCGTTGATCCGGTTTATTACCGTTCGTCATCGACGCTGAAAGCTTTGGGCGAGGTTGACTACGAAAAGATGTTTAGAAAAATGAGAGCGAAGCCGGAGTTGTTCCGATTCGACTATTATAAATCATTTGAGGAGGCCGAAGCGGATCGGTATGGTGCCTTAAATCGATTTTTGAATGACTATCGAGACAGTTACCCGACAGGGCGATACGTTGCTGGGAGTTTGCCAGAATTACCCTTCGATGATAGGGCGTTCGATGTCGTGCTTTGCGGGCACTTGTTCTTTGTTTATGCGTTCGATTTTCAGTTCCATCTTCAGTCGCTGTTGGAGTTGTGTCGTGTGTCGCGCAAGGAGGTTAGAATTCACCCAATCGTAGATTCTTCCGGATGTTTGCACGAATTCCTCGATCCGTTGATGTCTGAGTTGGAGCGTTTTGGTTACTCGTGTCAGTTGGAAAAGGTTGAGCATGCCTTTTTCAAGGGAAGCGATCGTACGTTGGTGATTAGAAGGGAAACGTAGGTTTCGAGTTAACTTTGAGTTTTATTGATTCAATCGAATGAAATGGGGGCGAATGAAATATCATTCGCCCCTTTATTGTTTGGGAATGCTATTGGCTCTGGGGTGATCCTTTGATTTTTCCGTTGGCAGAGAGGAAGACTGCAATGGGGCGCGTCTGCGGGAAGTGAGAAAAGATGATCATGGCGATTACCGTGAAGGGTACGCAGAGAAACATTCCCGGAACTCCCCAGAGGGTACCCCAGAGGCTTAATGAAAGAAGGATGACGAGAGGGCTGAGATTGAGCGAATTCCCCATGAGTCTGGGTTCGAGCAGATTTCCGACGAGGACTTGGGTACCCGCTACGCCACCGATCACGATGGCGATCGGAAGAGCTTGCTCGAATGCGACGAGGGCGAGGAGGGAGGGAAAAAGAGTGGCGAGAATGGAGCCGACAGTCGGAATGAAATTGAGGAAAAAGATGAGCATTCCCCAGAACCCGGCGAGGTCGAGACCCATGCCGGCCATTATGCCGTAGCTGATACTCCCGGTAAGGATGCTCGATAAGGTTTTTATTCCGATGTAGGTGCGTGTGTCTTTATCGATTTGGCCGATAATGGTGCGAAGTTCTTGTTGTCCGAGGCTTCCCTTGGCCATTGCCTCGAGTTTTGGGCCGAAGCTCCGTTGTTCCAGAAAGAGGAACATTATGTAGATGCAGATGATGCCAGCGTTCCCTGCGAGTCCTGTGAGGGCGGTTGCTACTTGGCCGATCATGCCGCTAAAATTGAATTGGGATATGAATTCGGAGAGGCTGGGGGGTTGTTCGAAAGGGAGGATGGTGTAGGCCTTGTCGATGAGCGGTTGGATTTTTGCCTCGTAGGTTGGGGCGATCCGGATGACTTCGCTGACGTTTTGGGTGATGAAATTGAAGAGGAACCCAAGGGCTGCTGCGATTACTAGGCCCGAAGCGATATAGCGTAGGGAGGCGGGGATGGCTTTTCCGAAGATTCTAATCTTCATAATCGCGAAGGAAAGCACGTTGATGAGGTACCAAATGAAGACCGCGAGCAGGAGAGGGATGATCAGGTCTTTCCCAATAGAAAGAATGTAGAACGAAATTACAGTGATCGCGAGCCAGAGGAAGGTTCGCATGAGGGGGCTATTGGAAGAGTTCATAGAGAAGGACTTAGAACTGTTTTAGAGAAACAAATCGTGAAAATCGAGACTGATTGGAAAATAGTGCAAATAATAGTGAAACATCGATGGATGAGAAAGGTCTCAATCAATATGTGAATCTATTCGTTTCATTTGTGCGTAATGAGTTTCAGAATTTTCTGGTGTGTATTTGAGGAACCCCAGAAATACTAGAGGAGGGCCCGGGCGGATGGGGATCTGCCCGGGTTTTTTGTGCCTGGACCAGGCGGTAGGAATGAAATGAGAACCAGCAAAATTTCCTTGCAAGCGTTTGACCCTGAGGCACCTGTCTCTATAACGCTCTCTATTATTATGGCATCGCAATACAACGACCTCGTTAAGCCTGAACTCCTTTCTCAGCCGACTTATCAACCCGGAAAGCCCATCGAAGATGTAGCCCGTGATTTGGGACTGGATCCCGATTCTATTCTAAAGCTCGCTTCGAATGAGAATCCCTTGGGGGCTTCGCCGCGAGCAATCGAGGCAGGGAAGGCTTCGCTAGATACAATCCAATTGTATCCAGACGGGGGATGTTTCCAGCTAAAGGAACTTTTATCGAAACGCTTCGAGATGTCCCCGGATCAGTTTATTGTCGGTAATGGTTCGAATGAAGTCCTCGAGTTGATCGGTCATGCCTTGATTGATAAAGGGGACGAGGTTGTGATGGGTGATGGGGCGTTTATCGTCTATAAGCTTGTCACTTTATTGTTTGGGGGAGTTCCCATCGAGGTGCCGATGCAGGACTTCCGTCATGATTTAGTCGCCATGGCGGCCGCCGTGACTGAGCGAACTAAGGTCGTTTTTCTAGCCAGCCCGAATAATCCTAGCGGGACTGAGAATTCGGAGGACGATATTATAGCCTTTGCAAAGGCTTTGCCGGATCACGTTTTGTTTGTCTTGGATGAAGCCTATGCGGAGTACCTCGAGGAGGCTCCTGATTTGAGAGCCTTGATCGCAGAAGGGCGGAACGTTTTTTGCACGCGAACATTTTCTAAGATTTATGGATTGGCTGGTTTACGCGTAGGGTATGGCTATGGGGCTGCTGATTTTGTAGCATTGCTCAATCGTGCTCGCGAGCCGTTCAATGTGAATTCGGTCGCTCAAGCGGCGGCGTGTGCGGCATTGCAAGATACTGAGTGGGTGTTAAAGTGTCGGAAGGACAATAAAGCAGGGCTTGAGCAGTTGGCAGTAGGTTTTAAATCATTGAATTTAGAATACATCCCAAGTGCAGCCAATTTTCTGACAGTTAAAGTGGGTAATGGAGGCGAAGTTTTTGAGGCGCTGCAACGCGAAGGTGTTATAGTGAGGCCTTTGGCTCCTTATGGATTGGCGGACTGGGTTCGGATTACAGTTGGGGCTGAGTCTGAGAATGCACGTGCTTTAGAGGCCCTTAGTTCTTTCTTGAGTTCGAGGCTGACTACGTGAGACTATTCTCTAGCGTGAATAATATTATAACGAGCCTGTGAGTTTTTCCTCTTCCGAATTGGTTTTGTCCGTGGCGGTTATATGCATTCTGATTTTTTTGAATGCAACCTTTGTTGCCGCCGAGTTTAGTTTGGTGAAGCTGCGTTTTACCCGTTTTGGAACGGGGCGGATGAAGGAGGCTAAGCAGTCGAAGAAGATCTCTGCCATGTTGGAAGATATGAGCGGGAGCGTGAAGCTTGTCCGCTTGGGTATTGTGATGTGTACCATGGCCTTAGGGTTCGTCTTGGTGCCATTGGTGCATAGTGTGCAGGTTAGTTTTGCGATCACTGAGGCTTATATTTGGCTGAGCTGGGTCTTTGGGTTATTGGCGGCGGTTTCTGTGCATTTCGCTATTGGGGAAATGGTGCCGCGTGTGTTGGCTCTTCAGTATCCCGTGGAATCGTTGAAGCTATCTTTGCCGATTATTAGTATTTTTCGTTTCTTTTCTAAGCCCGTGGCTCTTCCCATTAGTTGGTTTTCTACATTGCTTTTGAAGTTAATGCGTCTTGATCCGTCTTCGGATTTGAACCTGCTGGATGTTGAGGCTCAGATCCGGTCGATGGTGAGCGAAGGGGATGAATTGGCGGAGTTTTCCGAGAGCATTGTTAATAATGCCTTAGAGCTTCGGAAGCGCGTGGCTCATGATATTATGATTCCTCGGAATCAGCTCCGATTTATTGACGTGAACGATACGATCGAGGAGAGCTTGGAGATTGCACGAGATTCTGGGCACACACGGTTCCCTTTATGTGTGGATGATTTGGATCACTGTGTGGGGATTATTCACACGAAGGATGTTTTTAGGAGCAAGATAAAGCCAGAGCTCTTGAACTTACAGAATATCAAACGCCCGATGCTTCGGTTTTCGATGGACGAGTCCTTGGAGCGCGTTCTTCAGAGATTCTTGAAACAGAAGAAGCACTTCGGTTTATTGCGTGATGAATTTGGGGGTACAGTTGGTGCTATAACTTTGGAAGATGTCTTGGAGGAGCTGGTTGGTGAGATCCAAGATGAGTTCGACAAGGATATGGAGATGGTTGCTGCGATCGATGACGATACCTATGTGGTTGATGGATTGACCCCGCTGCATGATTTATCGGAAGTGATCGGTATTGAGATCGAGGCTGAGGAGGTGTCAACATTTGGAGGATACATTACTTTGGAATTAGGGCGCATGCCTGTGTTGAACGAGACCTTTAGGATCAGAGAATTGGAGATTACTCCGACGAGTATGGATAATCGCCGCGTTGTGGCGGCGACAGTGCGAATCGTGAAGTGGACCCCATTAGTGAGACAGGGGTAGCCGAGTTGTTAGTTGGTTTATT
>CAWVWU010000119.1:0-11169 GCA_963933925.1 uncultured Puniceicoccaceae bacterium | reverse complement strand
CAAGAATTGGTGAATGCTATAAAAATTATATCGAATAAAGTTAAAAATCACAAAAATACGACCTAGTCTTGATGGACTGCATGATGCCAGAGATGGATGGATACGATGCGACTAAAGCCATACGCAGCGGTGTTGCTGGACCCCTCAACCAAAAAGTACCAATCATCGCACTAACAGCTAATGCCATGGAGGGAGATCGTAAAAAATGCATCAATGCAGGAATGGACGACCACCTATCCAAGCCAATCCAGCCCCAAGCTCTCAAACGCTTACTGGCTGCATGGATAGACGGTCGAAGCTAGCTAATTCCGACTACAAAAGAATAAGCAGAAAGCCTACCAGCTCTATTCTATTTCAAAACATTACCAAAATCGAGGTAGACTATATTTGACGAATCCACGAAATTGAAATGGACTATACCTATGCCCCTTTCCCCAGGAGTTAGCCCCAAGCTACATCAGTCTATACCAAGTGATCTATATTGGTCCTCTGCCATCGGCATTCTTCTTCTTATTACCAATTTCGCAATAGAAGGCTTTGGCTTCGCACCCATAGCGGCTACTTCTATTTTGGCCGTATTCCTTTTCGTCTTTAAGCAAAAACTCGATCGAAAAATACAGGCGAGACAATCCCAGATCGACTTGATCCTAGAAACATCCCCCATTGGTATTGCTCTTACTGTCGATGAAAATGAGAAATCCCGTCACTTAAACCAAAAGTTCTACGAGCTATTAGAAAACGAAAAAAATGGGGAATCTATTTCGGATCTAATTTCTAAGATCCAAACAGAAGATGAAGTAGAATACTTCAAATCGGACAACCATTATCCTGCGAAGGCTCAGGTTTGGACAAAAAAAATTGAACGCAGTGGCAGCCCCACCAGATGGCTAGAAGTCAGTAAACACAAAACAACCAATATAAAAGACAGTCACCATCTAGATGATCCTCACAGTTTCAGACATAACCTCTCTGATTAAAGAAAAAGATGATTTTGCCCTAAACGAAGCCCAAATGCATTTCATCATTGATACCGCACCTATTGGGTTTCACTGGTATACAGATCGCGAGGAAACTGATAGAAAAGCATCAATAACAAAATTCCACAACACGGCCCATAAAAAGATAACTGGCCTAAGTGATGAAGAAATGACGGTCCGAGGGATATTTGGAGCGATAACACACCCTGACGATACCTTTCTACAGCAAGAAACACGAAAACCTCTCAATAACAAAGAGACTACTCACGTATCCATGGAAAAACGATATCTGAGAAAAGATGGTCGAACAATTTGGGTAAATGCATCGTGGAACCGAAGATGGGACCCAGATGGTAAAGGCTTCGAAGAAGTCAATAGCATCGAAGACATCACAGAGCTCAAGAAGGCCGAGAAAGAATTAAGAAGAAAGGAAGCACAACTAAGGTTCATATTTGAAGCATCTCCTATCGGTTTACGCTGGTGCTATGTTGAACAACTGACAAAAGACAGTCCCTTAAACTACATTGAAAGGCTCACAAATCCAGCACACCTAAAAATAACCGGACTAACAGCTGAAGAAACTGATACACTGGGCATTTTCAAAAAGATAACACATCCCGATGACCTCTCACTTCAAGTCTTCGGAGAAAAGCAAAACATGGGTTACAACGATGGAGCTTTTTCAATGGAAAGCGCTACATTCGACCAGACGGAAAAATCATATGGGTATCAATAACTTGGCTACGTAAATGGAATAGAATCACACACCGCTATCAGGAACTCTCTACATTGATAGACATCACTGAAGAAAAACGAAGTTCCGAAGACATAGTAAAAGCAAGAATTGCTGCCGAAGAGGCCAACAAAGCAAAGAGTCAGTTTTTATCAACCATGAGCCACGAAATCCGAACACCGATGAACGGACTGATTGGAGTTCTCCACATCATGGATTCGAGCACTCCCAAGGAAAATGAGAAATATCTCCGAATCGCTCAGAAAAGTGCAAACGACTTGCTAAATTTAATTAATGACATTCTCGATTTTTCCAAAATCGAGTCAGGAAAAATTAGGTTCAACAACCAACGTTTTGCAATCCATGAACTAATCGAAGACTCCGTTGAAGCACACGCAAATAGTGCCTATCAAAAAGGCCTAAACGTCATAACCATTATTCCTCCGAGTGCTGCAACAGACTACCTAGGCGACAAAAACCGCCTCCGTCAGGTCCTTTCTAACCTAATTAGCAATGCGGTAAAATTCACTGAATCTGGTGAAATCGAAGTTGGCGTCCGAAACAACTCCACAGAAAACAAATTCATTGAACTCTACGTAAAGGACTCTGGCATAGGAATCGACCTAGACTCTCAAGACAAATTATTCCAGCCCTTCACTCAAGCCAACGCTTCAACAACACGACAATTTGGAGGCACAGGCTTAGGCCTTTCCATATGCAAAAGCATAATATCTAATATAAATGGAGAGATCGGCATCGAAAGCGATCCCGGCAATGGATCCACATTCTGGGTCAGAATTCCGCATCAAGAGGACATGCAGCCGATCGAAGACCTCCTAAAGTCGCCGCACCCATCAAAATCGGCCCTTCTAATACATTCAAACCCAATTGTATCCGAACACCTAGAGTCATGGCTCACCCAGTGGGGGGTTCAGATTACCCGCATAGAGAATACAAATGAGATCCTAACTCTCAAAGACGAAGGTTATGACTATGCTCTTGTTGAAAAGGACATCCTCCTAACAAAGCCAACCGACCTCGAAACCAAACGACTGAGTCAGTTCAACTTCAATAAGACTAAATTGGTAATAATAGCAAACCCTAACAACTCAAAAAGCCCCATAGACCTCCAATTTAACGTACACAAAACCATCGATTCCCCGACCCAGTTAAGACAACTCCGATCAGCAATAGGTGGAACGCCCTCCTCTAATAATTCGAGCTCAAATGGAGAAGACCAAGATCTAGATTGGACTAACGATCTAAAGGCCTACTCAGTCTTGTTGGTCGACGATAATTCAATTAATAGAATAGTGACTACAAAGCTCCTATTCGAAAGACATAAAATAGTGGCCGATAACGCCAATGACGGAATCCAAGCCCTAGAAGCACTTAGATCTAGAAAATACGATCTTGTCCTAATGGATTGCATGATGCCAGAGATGGATGGATACGATGCAACCAAAGCGATAAGGGAAGGTGCGACGGGTGAAACCAATAGAAACATATCCATAGTTGCACTAACAGCAAATGCCATGGAAGGAGATAAAGAAAAGTGCCTTAGCGCTGGAATGGACGACTACCTTTCAAAACCAATTCAACCCGATGCACTAAAACGCCACCTCGAAAGATGGATAAGAAGCTCACATCAAGAGCAATAATCCAAAAACGAAAAACCATTTATGAACGAAGCATTATCCAAGACGACTAAAGACCAGCGATTCTCCAAGAGAATAGGTCTATTCGTCTTGGGCTGCAATGCACTGTTCCTAGCGTTCTGCATCGGGACAGAAATCAACATAGTATTCACATTACTAAACATCCTACTTTTCAATTACGCAGCATGGAGACTTCATGCCTACAAACTCCATGCCTTAAACATCAAACAAACACAGCTTGATCTCATACTGGAAGCCGCTCCCATTGGAATTTTCTATGAATACGAAAATGACAAACATACAAACAATCAGATGTTTGAACTACTTGGAGCCCCGCCCAAAGAAGCCCTAGCTAATCTTCAAGAAGATGAAGAAGGCAACAATCCGAATCAAAAGGCCTCCCCCAACAATATAAAGCACTTCAAGAAGAGTATCGTTCGCGACGACGGAACGATCAGAGAACTGGAAATTTGGGGCAATTCAAAACAACTCGCTAACAATTCAGAATTCCGAGTATTTATAGCGAGTGACAGAACATCAAACAGTGCAGTCAACGATAAGGTACCGTCCCTTCAAGAAGAGCAAATGCGATTCATTCTTGAAACAGCACCAGTTGGGTTCAGTTGGTATTCTGAACACAAAGACTCTAAAGGCAAAAAAATAGTTCAACGATACGTAAACCAAGCTCATCTCGACATAACCGGATTAACACGAGAAGAATCCAAAAAGGTTGAGAACTATCAAAAGATAACTCACCCTGAAGACCTAATCCGTCAAAAGGAAGTAACAAGCTCAATAACAAAGAAGAAAGCAACAGCCGTTACCATGGAAAAGCGGTACATCCGAAAAAGTGGCAAAACGATATGGGTTAGATCTACTTGGACACGAAAATGGACCAGTGACGGCAATGGTTTCGAAGGTGTGGGAACAATAACAGACATAACTGCATTCAAAGAGACATCCATTGCTCTTTCAGAAAAGGAATCTCAACTTCGCTTTATCTTCGAAAACTGTCCTATCGGATTGCTCTGGACTGACACAGAAATCAAGGGACCTTCTAAAAAGCCCATCTTCACTGAACGACTAATAAACCCTGCCCATATGGCCATTACTGGCCTTAGTTTCGAGAAAAGTGGGCAGCGCGGAAGCTTCGGAAAAATAACCCATCCCGATGACTTACCCATTCAACATAAAGGCGTCGAAGAAAATCTATCCAAAGGCGATGGCTCATTCTCGATGGAAAAACGATATATTCGAGATAGTGGAGATATCATTCACGTCGCCATATCATGGCTACGGAAATGGAATGCTGATAAAAGTCAATACCAAGAAATTTCAAGCGTAGTCGATATATCGGAACGAAAACGAATCTCAGGTGAGATCGCCCTCGCTCGAATCGAGGCCGAACAAGCAAACAATTCCAAAAGTCAGTTCCTCTCAACGATGAGTCATGAAATCCGAACTCCAATGAATGGATTGATCGGAGTCCTTCATATTATGGAGTCAATTCCTCCGGAAGAAAATGCGAAGTATCTTCAGTTAGCTCATAGTAGTGCAAAAACTCTAATGGCCCTGATAAACGATATCCTAGATTTCTCAAAAATCGAAGCAGACAAGATTGAATTTGAAAAGCGACACTTCCCTATTGATACACTGATTGAAAATGTTGCCCAAAAATACGCACCTGAAGCGAGTGACAAAAACCTAGAGCTATATTGCACCTGTTCTCCCGAGGCTGCACGACTCCTGTACGGAGACGAGCACCGCGTTCAGCAAGTTCTTTCAAACTTAATGAGCAACGCCATCAAGTTCACCGCTACCGGAGCAGTAGAAATTGGTGCTCGATGCTCTAAAGACAGTACATATGTCGAGTTCTTCGTTAAAGACTCCGGCATTGGCATAGCAGACACCAGCGATCAAAAACTTTTTGAGGCCTTCACTCAAGTCAATGCGTCATCGACGAGGCAATACGAAGGAACTGGACTTGGACTCTCTATTTGCAAAAGCATAACTGACCGAATGAACGCCGAAATCGGTTATGAAAGCGTTCTAGGTGAAGGCTCTACTTTTTGGGTTAGAATTTCTACCACGGGATCCCGCCCACTAGATTCCCTTCTAATTTCACCACCAGAAATCTTCCCGAAGCAAGCACTCCTCATAGAAAGCAACCCCTCCTATGCTGAGCACCTGCGTCTATGGCTTCGACAATGGAAGTGCGACGTAACCCATATCAGCGACCCCCAGAAAGGATCTGAATATAACTGTGCTCTGATCGACGGTAAAGATTTCGATATCGTCTTAACAAACCCTACAAACAATTCATTTTTTTCTAATCAAGGCCTCTACGAGAAAACGCCTCTAAAAGACGCAAAGATTTTCCTCTTAGATCGATTAACAGAATCTCACATCGACCTCCCATCGACAAAGGTGTATTCATCGATCAAAGCTCCATTAAGTCTTAACGAACTCAAGAAGGCGATAGACAACGCAACAACCCCTCTTAAACCTGACACCGACACAACTGCGGATTTGAGCGACTACACGGTCCTTCTCGTAGACGACAACCCAATCAATCGCCTCGTCTCGTCCAAACTACTTGCACAACGCCACAACATAAGCGCAGAGAGCGTCAACGACGGCCTCGAAGCACTCCAAGCCTTAAGAACTCAAAAGTACGATCTTATATTGATGGATTGCATGATGCCCAACATGGATGGTTACGAGGCAACTCAGGCTATCCGAGAAGGAGAAGGTGGTAAGCAAAATAAAGAGGTCACCATAATAGCACTTACCGCCAACGCTAACGCACTCGAAGAAGACCGCGAAAAATTCTTAAGCTCGGGCATGGATGACTACATTAGCAAACCAATACAACCTCACTCTATAAAACGGGCTCTTGAAGCTTGGTTGGAACGAACGTCCTAATAAGCCCTACCCCTTGTGGGTATACGCATGAGTAAAAGCAACCGCTGCCGCATCAGATTCATCGAGCTCTAAAAGTGCCCCATGCCCCAGGAGCGATTTAACTGTTCCAGCAACCTGCTCTTTACTCGCCCTCCCCACACCAACGACCGCCTGTTTAACGCGAAGCGGAGCATACTCGAAAACCTCAAATCCCTTCACAGCAGCTGCCGCAATTGCCGCTCCCCTCGCCGCTCCTAAAATTTGAGCTGTTTGAAAGTTCTGCACATAAATCGTTTGCTCTAGAGCAATCGCATCAATCGGATACGTATCCAAAATCCGTTTAACTTCACTGTAAATTGATCCCAAACATTGAGCCATCGACACCTTTGCTTTCTGCTTCAAAGTATTACTGTGAATCAAGACTGGCGAATCCGGGCGGATAAATTCCACCACAGCGACCCCCATTCCTCGCAAACTAGGGTCGATTCCAAGGATAACCCCCTTGAACTGAGTGCGCCCATAAGACGCTATCGCTTTCGCTCCCGTCGAACGTCCTTCGATTTTATCCTTCCACAACTGTCTCGTTCCTTTTCGTGCCATTAGATTACAGTCCAAACCATGTGCAGCACAGACGCCGCTGTCAGCCAAAACACAAGACCATCAAACCACTTCTGGCTAAGATTACGGGCAAATCGATATCCAGCCCAAGAGCCCAAAACAACAAAAGGCACCAAAAACAAATTAGCCTTCAAACTCGAAGCATTCACCAACCCCAAATCCACGAGAAAAGGCATCTTAAAGACATTCATCACAAAGAAGAAAAAAACCGACGTCCCCATGAACTTCATTTTAGGCATCTTCATTGCCAACAAATACAGTGCCATGACTGGCCCCGCAGCATTAGCAACCAACGAGATAAACCCCGCCAAAAAGCCACTCACAGGAGCCATCAATTGTCCACGATCTCGATCCGGATCGTAAGCACCCGGCCTAAGTTTCTTGACCAAATGAAAGACAAGCAAAACCAACAGCACCGCAGCAATTACCGCCCTAGCCTCACGATCATCAATTCGCCCCAAAGCAAAATACCCTCCAACGACTCCTACCGCTGTCCACGGAAACAGCTTTAGCAACTTACCCCAATCAGCGTGACTGCGGTAGGCAAACAAAGCACAAACGTCTCCCACAATAAGAAGTGGCAGCCCAAATCCCGTCGCATCTTTGGCCAGAAGCAGAGTCTGAAAAATCACTACATTAAGCATCCCGATCCCAGGCACGCTACTCTTGCTCGCCCCCACGATCATGGCGGCGAGTGCGAAAAATGCCCATTGCCACCATTCATACTCCATCGCGACCAATCAAACAGGCTCGGAAATCCGAGCAATTCAATTCGCGACACGACATCAAAATCTACCTTACACGAAAAAAATGCATACTTTACACAAATTAAATTTTACTTTTGCGACTCAGATGTTTTTTTACGCGTCACCGTAACTTATGGTGGGGTTGCAAGGTTCAATCGGATTAGGGGAATCTAGAGCTTTCTTTTTACAACACTGTAAGTTACGGCTTTTTTGTGCTCAAATCTGAAGAGCACTCGTCAATAAAATCAGAGCAATGACTCATTGATTTTCAGATCTTCCTCCCATTTAATCAGCTGACAATGAAGGCCATATCGATTCTAGGAACGTCCTCCAATGCCGGAAAAAGCTGGATGGCGACCGCCCTCTGCTCATGGCTACGACAACAAGGTGTCAACGTCGCCCCCTTTAAAAGTCAAAACATGTCCAACAACGCCTACGCCACTCTCGAAGGCGGGGAAATCGGCGTCGCCCAAGCCGTACAAGCCGAAGCATGCGGCCGACGCCCCATCGCGGAGATGAACCCGATACTCCTCAAACCCAGCGGCGATTCCCGCTCACAACTCGTGCGCATGGGAAGCCCCGTCGCTCACATTGCTGCCAAGGACTACTACCAAACCCTCGACAAATCCTGGCAAACCATCACCCACACACTCGATCACTACTGGCCCAAGCACTGCGACGTCCTCGTCATGGAGGGAGCAGGCAGCCCCGTTGAGCTCAACCTCATGGAACGCGACATTGCCAACCTAAAACCTATCCGCCACGTCCAAGGGAAATGGATCCTCGTCGCCGACATCGAGCGCGGCGGAATTTTCCCACAAGTGATTGGCACCTGGAACCTCCTCCCAACCGCAGACCAAGCTAACGGCCTCGGTTTCATCGTAAACAAGTTCCGTGGTGATCCCGAGCTATTCGCCAACGCTGCTCCCCATTTCCAACGTCACACCCCTCTCACACATCTCGGCACACTCCCCCTCACTCCAGAACTCTATATAGACGACGAAGACAGTCTCGTCACCGCAGACTCCACAGCCCATTCCCGATCAAACGGAAATCCCACCATTGCTTGGATACGCTTTCCCCGACTCTCAAACTCCCAAGACCAACTCCCCTGGATCCCAGATAGTGGTATTCAACAACAATGGACAATCTCGCCAAATGTTCTCCAAAATGCCTCAGCAATCATCCTGCCTGGCACCAAAGACACACTCGCCGACCTCCAATGGCTTAAAGAAATCGGCCTCGCTGCCCTCATCCAACAAAAAGCCAGTTCCGGAACCCCGATCATCGGTATCTGCGGCGGATACCAAATGCTCGGCAAAACGATATCCGACCCCAGCGGCCACTCAGGAACCGCCGCCTCCGTCAACGCCCTCGGACTCCTTCCCCACCACACCGTCTACTCCACAACCAAAACAGTAACCCGCCAAACAGCCACCCACAGTGGAGCGAACTGGGAAACCTACGAAATTCACATGGGCCAAACCTCCCACGGAAACACCCAACACAGCCCTCTCATCCACATCCAAGATTCCCAAAACATCCCCCAACCCGAAGGTATCGAACACAACAAAATCTGGGGAACCTACCAGCACGGCCTCTTCGATCACCCCAGTCAACGTCAGCGCCTCATCAACCTCATAGGAGGCCTTTCCGCCTCCGTAACGATCTCTCCAACCAACTGGAAGCAACATCGGACCGACATTTACGACGCCATGGGCAACGCCCTAGAACAACATCTCAACCTCGATCCGATTAAAGCATATCTCAATCTGTGAAAACCTCTTCCAATAAAAAGGGATAACTGATGGTCCAAAACGACACCCATTAGCCCCAAAGACCTCAATTAAGGTCGACCTCTCATGATTATTAGCTAAAAAAACACCCTAACAACCAACTCTAATAGCCATGAAACATTCCCTCTTAATCCTACTGACAGCCTTTATTGTAACCTCATTAACAGCGGTTCCTATAATAATCGACCCAATCGAACCGGTAACCGTCATCCCAGGCATAAAAGGTGCGGTCCAACTCGAGTTCGATTCCGAAGTCGACACCTACTACCAAATACAAATCACAAACAGTCTCAGCGAACCCATAACCTGGGACAACGAGTCCTACTCAGTTCAAGGCACCGGAGGCACCCTCAGCGTACTCGTCTCCACCCGCAATTTTGAAAAAGCCTTCTACCGACTCGACACAAACGGAGACCCCTCCAACGTCGCCGCCATAGGTCCCGAAGGACCCCAAGGTCAAGTCGGCCCGCAAGGCATCCAAGGCGAACAAGGTATCCAAGGCCCGCAGGGCATTCAAGGAACCACCGGCCTCCAAGGCGAACAAGGCCCACAAGGTGAACAAGGAATCGAAGGCCCACAGGGACTCCAAGGCATCCAAGGACTCACCGGCAGCGATGGTATAGACGGCAGCGATGGCAGCGACGGTCAAACATACACCGCCGCCGCCCCCATCGTCATTGATGAGTTCAACGAAATCGGCCTCAACCTCGTCAGCCAAAACGCCGGCGACGTCCTCACCTTCGACGGCGAAAACTGGATCGCAGCCCCCCCAGTCATTCAACCAATCACCGCCGCCACCGTTAGCCACATGCAACCCTCCCTCGGAGTCTATCACGTCATAGCACTCTTTGGAACCTTCCCCTCACGCAGCTCGGTAGATCCACTTGTTGGCGAAATAATGATGGTCGGATTCAACTTCGCACCGCGAAGCTGGGCCCATTGCAACGGTCAGCTCCTAGCCATTAACCAAAACACAGCCCTATTTTCCCTCCTAGGAACCACTTATGGCGGAGACGGACGCACAAGCTTCGGCTTACCAGACCTCAGAGGCCGCGTCGCCCTCAACCCCGGAACAGGGCCAGGACTATCACCAAACAGCTGGGGACAAAAAAAAGGCACCGAAAGCTCATCCCACAGTCACTAATTTAATACATTCAGTGAGGGACCTTCATAACACACCATGAAGGTCCCACCTCATCCCCTTTTTTTGATGCACTCCATCCCTTGCCTACTCACGCTCACCCTGCTCCTCCTATCCCCACCCACATCATACGCTGAAGACAGCTGGTATCTGCAAGATATCCGGATTCCGGGAAATCTTAACGTATCCCCAGACACCACTCCTTTAACCATCGCCATCGTCGACGACGGCATACGCCTCACTCACCAAACCCTCCAAGGCTTCATCTGGACCAACCCACGCGAAATCCCCGGCAACCGCCGTGACGACGACGGTAACGGCCACATCGACGACATACACGGGTGGGACTTCGGCGACAACGATCCCGACGTAGCAGCCCCCTCACACCGTACGGCCGACTTCTACCACGGCACCCACATCGCCAGTATCATAACACGCATCGCCCAAGAAGCCTACGGCAAGGAGGCCACAAAGGTCCTCCAAATCATGCCAATAAAGACCCTCTCCGACGCCAGCCCAACCACCTACCTAAAACAAGCGTACTCCGGTATCGAATACGCCCTAGAAAACGGAGCCGACATCATCCTCTGCGCCTG
>CAWVWU010000118.1:0-11408 GCA_963933925.1 uncultured Puniceicoccaceae bacterium | reverse complement strand
AACCAACTAACAACTCGGCTACCCCTGTCTCACTAATGGGGTCCACTTCAGATGACGTTTCATGCTGGTGATGAGCAAGTCGTCAAAGGGACGACGGGAGAGCTTATTGATCGTCTTGTTAAGAAGAAACTATCTCCTGGGCATATTTTCGATACGACTGGATTTACCTACACAGTGACCCCATTTGATGTTGAAGGGATGAAACGCGAATTGGAGTTGATGTTGACTGAGGCAGACGGAGAGATGCTTTATCATGCAATGTTGGCTTCGGTGGAAGCGGAAGATGGGCAGGTGAAGTCGATAACCGTTTGTACGAAGGCGGGGTTGATTACGTTGCGAGCGAAGGTATTTGTAGACGCGACCGGTGATGCGGACTTGGCTTTGCACGCTGGAGTCGAATGTACATCAGGGCGTCCATCGGATGGGGCTTGTCAGCCGATGACGATGAAAATGCGCATGATGAATGTGGATATGCAGAAGGTGCGGTCCTATATTAAGGCTAATCCGGATGAATTTCCTCGTTTGAAGGGGGATGTTGATAAGATCGACAAGGCTTCGCGTTTATCGATTGGTGGATTTGTTAAGACCTTGGAAAAAGGGCGAGCGGCGGGAGATTTTACTTTCCCGCGCGAAGATATTCTGTTTTTCGAGGCAAATAGTGCAGGAGAGGTCATTGTGAATACGACGCGTATCAATGGTTTTGATTCAACTGATCCGTGGAGTATGAGTCTTGCTGAGATGGAGGGACGGAGACAGGCCCATGAGGTTGAGCGTTTCTTGATTAAGTGGGTGGCGGGATTCGAAAATGCAGTGATGGTATATACTGGACCTCAAATTGGGGTTCGCAGTTCTCGTCAGATCAAGGGGCGTTATACATTAACGGGGCAGGATGTTGTGGAGCGAAGGGTATTTTCGGATACGATTGCACATACCGGTTATCCTATCGATATTCATAGTCCAGATGGAGCAGGTACAGCGGCCCAAAAAGTTGAATGGGGAAGCTATTGTAGCATACCTTTTCAATGCTTGGTTAATGATCAGATCGGAAATTTGATTACGGTAGGACGTTGTATCTCGGTCGATTTTGAGGCTCAAGGAGGGGTGCGTACGACGCCTACTATGGGAGCGGTTGGTCAAGCGGGCGGTATTGCGGCTGCAATTGCAGTGCACAGTGATCGACCTGTGGGAGATATTGACGTCCCGCAGCTTCAGAAGGAGCTCCTCGCTCAAGGGAGCTTTCTTTCTTACGAGTAAGCGTGCGGAGTATAAATAGTTTTCGGGAGTATTCGTTGTGAAGCAGTTTTTCAGTTTAGTTGTTCTTTGTTTATTGGTGAGGAGCTTAGGTGCTCAAATGATCGAATCTGGTTTTGAGGACTCGACGTTGGATCCCTTTCATCCCCAGAGGTGCTGTGGTAATACTGCAGTCGTTGTTGATTGGGGGGACCAAGCTCGAGGTGGATCGAAGGTCGCGAAGCTTCAATGGTGGGAAAATAACTACCAGAATAACCGATCGTCCCGAGGGATTGAGTATACCAGCGAAAAGCATATTCGAATAAATAAGGAAGGTTGGTACGGGTTTAGTTTTTGGGTGAATGCTGAGGGCGATAATAAATTTCGTTTGGATTCTGATATCGGGATTGCTCAAGCATTAGCGAACGGGGGAACTGCTACTCCGTCGAGACCTGATTGCTTCGTTTCTTGGACATGGATTCTAGACGCGAAAGCGAAGGGCTTGCACCTTTCCCATCGCTATGGAGGGGGCGGAACCACTGAGGTGTATTTGACGGACGAAATCCCCGCCGGTCGCTGGGTTGATATGATCTTTCACATGAAGTATTCGGAGAAAAACGAAGGCTTAATGGAGGTTTGGGTAGATGAAGATTGTTGGGGTGAGAAGGGAGAGCCTACCTACGCCGTATATGATACCCCGTTGGGGTTAGATTGTTGGGAGAATGATGCTTTGGTTTCAGGGACTCATTTGAAGTTTGGAATGTATTGCCATGATACGAGTGCATATATTGATGGTGAGAAGCGTGTCATTTATTATGATCAAATTGCGATGATTGAAGGGTATCCGGAAGATGCATGGTATTTGGTTCAGCCCGAGCGCACGACAGGGGCTACGCCCCCTGCTCCTCCATCGAGACTATATTCGAGTGCACGAAATGGATACATGAATTTGGACTGGAGAGATAATGTCGAAATGGATCTCAGGGGATATTATGTGTATCGTTCTTACCGTGAGTCAGGACCGTTCGAGAAATTAAACGAAATTCCTGTGATAGATTCGGAGTACGTCGACCGTAGCGTGACAACTGGGCGACAGAGTTATTATTATGTAACCGCGGTGGATCGTTCCGGCTATGAATCTCCAGGTAGTGAACAGAATTCTGCGTCGGTGAATAGCAGCATGTGGAGGAATGATGATGTTGGAACATTAGGCAGGTCTGGTAGCGTAGTTGGAGAAGGCGGGGCTTTTACGATATCGGGGTCGGGACTTGGTGTTACTGGTGCAGAGGATGCGTATAACTTTACATATTTTACAGCAATCGGCGACTGCGAGGTGATCGCTCGCGTTATGGGAATTGATGGTGAGATCGGTGCCCTTGCGGGTGTTTCGATAAGGGACTCTCTGGAGCCCGATTCGAAGGGGGTGAACTTGGTTGTTGATGAAGGTGGAACCGGAACTTTTTATACGCGCTCGGCGGTAGACTCAACTGCTTCGAATGTTGCTTCGGGAGGTGTCAGTTTGCCTGTGTGGTTACGCTTGCTTCGAGTGGGAACTCAGTTTTCGGCTTTCCTCTCTGATGATGGGGTTGACTGGGATACATTGGGGCAGGTGAATATCTCATTCGAGGAAGAAGTGTATGTTGGTTTAACTGTGTCTTCGTTTGATCCTTTAAACTTGGCAATAGCCACATTTGATAACGTTACAGTGGGTGGGAGTGACGACGCTCAAAATGTGAGAATTGTAGAAGCAGAGAGTTACGAATTTAGCTCAAGTGCTGATCTTGAATCTTGTTCTGAGGGAGGTTTGAATATCGTTTTTTCACAGCTGGGGAGTTGGTATCTTTATAATGATTTGGATTTTGAGGAAGGGTGTTCCTTATTTCGAATGCGGGTTTCCAATTCAGGACCTGAGACGAGAGTGATTCTGCGCACGGACCGTTCCGCTGATTCCACGGTTGGAAGTATTGAAATACCAAGTACTGGAGGAGAGCAGGAATGGGTGACGATAAGTGGGGTCACGGATGAGCTTATTGGTGTTAGTCAGCTTTATTTCATTTTAGACGGAGACGTTGGAGATACGGCTGCCATTAATTGGTTCGAATATGTTGTCGACGACGAAGCTGATTACGGAGCTTTGGATAAGTGGCGACTAGGCCAGTTTGGGACTCTAGCGAACGCGGGGGATGCTGCGAATGGATCTAATCCAGATTTAGACCTTCGGGCCAATTTGATGGAATATGCAGTCGGCACTGATCCTTTCGATCTTGATTTCGATGAGGTGGTTATGATGGGTGAATCGGAGGATGGAGACTACCTGACTTTGAGTTTTGATCGAGTGGCCGATCCCGATTTGGTTTATAGCGTCGAGGCTACGGAGGATCTCGCAAAAGAAGAGTGGTCAACTATTTGGACGAGTACGGGTGAAGGAAATGTTGCTGGTCCGGTGACTGTTGTGGATACTAAGACGAAGGAGGAGTATCCGATCCGTTATTTGAGGTTGGTTGTTGAGGGCTATTAAGCTGAGCCTCTGTGTAGAGTTAAATTTAGTTTTTGCTTAGTTTGTGATTCTATGGATCCAGTTGAGGCATTCCTTTTCCCATTGGTAAGGAGTGTCTAGACCGAGGCCGTGCCGGCCTTTGTCGTAGATATGGAGGTCGTAGGGTACTTGATTGCGGCTAAGGGCTGCGGCAAAATTTAGGCAGTTTTCGACTGGGACGACCTTGTCTTCTCCCGTTGACCATAGGAAGCATGGTGGGGTTTCGGAGCTGACGTGTTTGTGGCAGTCGAGTAAATCGAGTGAGTCTTGCTTGGGTTCTTCGCCGAGCAGGTTGATGATTGAGCCTTCATTAATGTGCGGCCCTTGAGACATTATGACGGGGTAGCAAAGGACTCCGAAGTCTGGGCGTAGAGATAGGTCGCAATGGTAGCGATCCCAGAGGGTGAGGGCACTGGCGGCAAGGTGGCCTCCAGCGGAGGATCCGATGAGGCCAATTTTGTTGGTATGGATACCGAAACGTTCTGCTTGGGATCGGATCGTGTAGAGCGCGGCTAGGGCATCTTCTAACATCGAGGGATGTCGGTAGCCCGCGGAGCCAAGGCGATAGTCGACGACGAAGCAGGCGATGCCGTGTTGAGAGAAATAGTTGGCGTATCCAATCCCTTCGTGGTCGACGCGTTGGTAGTAGCCCCCACCAGCGAAGATTATGAGGGCGGTGCCGTTTGCGTTTCCTTGGGGGAGAACGCATTTGATATTGGGGGCAGCATGAGTGGTGCTGCAGGGAAGTATTCCGGTGATGGTTGTCATTTCGGTGATATTCCCTGTAGCGCGTCTATTCAATTAGATCGTGATCGTTTTCGTTTCGTTTGCAAGGAGTTCGACGACCTGTGAATGGTCTGTTCCGAATGGTCCGTAGAGTACTACGGTTTGATCGCTGTTGAGTGAACAGAGCTCGATGTTTGTTGAATTTTCGTCCTGGTTCCAGGAAACGGATACTAGAATACCGCCGCGTGCGAGGAGGCCAGTAACAGAGCCTTTGGTCCATTTTTTCGGAAGGGCGGGTAGGACGGTGATTTTTCCGGGGACGGAAAAGAGGAGCATTTCCTGAATTGCCGCAGTCCAACCAAGGTTAGCGTCGATTTGGTAAGGGGCGGCATGGAAATTTCCACCAATTCCGCATTCTCGCCAGTCGTTGTGGGTGGTGTAGAAGTTGTTCATCACCGTGGCCCGTGATAGGAGACTGAGACAGTTTAGAG
The DNA here is from genome assembly GCA_963933925.1 of uncultured Puniceicoccaceae bacterium. GTDB lineage: Bacteria > Verrucomicrobiota > Verrucomicrobiia > Opitutales > Opitutaceae > JAKYXN01. The sequence goes on along the minus strand of CAWVWU010000118.1, from coordinate 6,425 downwards.
CTCTGTCGCCTTCATTCATACGAGCATAGACGTTAGCCATGTGGGCGAGTGACCAGCCGGTTTGAGACGTAATGCCGATGTCGAGGCGTTTGCGAATCGCGATCTCGAATGCTTTGTATGTTTCCGGATCGGACTCACGCGTGACTTCTGTTCCTGGGAATACAGGGTAGATGTGTGATTGGTGGCGATGGCTGTAATTGTCAGTGTAGAATGGATGCATCCATTCTTTGATCGCTCCGTCTTCGTTGATTTGGTACGGAGGAATCTTAGCGAGCATGGATTGCCACTTTTCGATTTCCGTTTGGTTCTCGCCTGTGTCGTTTGAGCCATCGATGAGATGAGTGAGGACTTCCTTGGCGAGGGCGAAATCCATGGTCGCATTCATGGTCGTTTCCATGCCGACGAGGTTCTGTGCTTTGTCAGTGTGGTTTCCAGGATTGTTTTCCGGCGAGTTCGATGGGGCACTTAGGAAATAGCCGTTTTCATCGATGGTGAAAAAGTCTTCGTAGAAGAGGGCGACTTCTTTGAGGAATGGGAGGACGCGTTTTTTTAGAAGTTCTTTATCTCCGGTGTGGAGATAGTAGTCGTAGAAGTGTTGGCCTATCCATGCGGCGGCTCCAGTCCAATGGAGGATATGAGGTTGGATGTCTTTGTAGAGTCCAGACGGGGGAGTCGTGATACATGAGATGAGGATTCCGCGGCAGCCGTAGAGTTTTTTGGCGTTTTCGCGGAAGTCGTCCATGAGGCGTTCGACGTAGTCGAATACGGGGAGGAAGGTCTCGGTGAGGTTTCCGGACATGGCCTGCCAGTAGTTCATTTGCAGGTTTTCGTTGGCCATGTTGAATGTCCAGTAGCCTCTGTAGGATCCGCACCATTTGCCTTGTAGTGGGCATGGTTGGCCGCCTTCCTTGGAGCTTGATATTAAGAGATAGCGTCCGTAGGCCCACATTTTCTGGACCATGGCGGTTGGCACTTCGCCTTGATAGGCGTCGAGTAGGAGTTCTTCGTTGGAAAGTTGGAGAGCTTCTTCAGAGCTACCGAGGTCGAGGGATACTCGATTGAAGAGTTCTTGGTGAAGGGCGACGTGTGGGGCGAGGAGAGTGTCGTAGGATTCGGGGGCAGCTACTAGTTCTTTTTCTAGGCGAGCCCAGTCTTGGTGCCTATCGCCTTTTATGAATACTTTTAGGACGACGAGGGCTTGGGTACCTTTGGATATTTGTATTCCTCCTTCGATTTGGGAGAGTGTTTCTTTGGGTGCGATGATGCGTGCGACTGCTCCGAAGTCAGTGCCGTCATCGTTCTTTGCGGCATAGCGGATGATGCCGTCGGCTGTCGATGTGACTTCTAATTCGCTAGGGAGTTTTGGGTCGGTTTCGTGGCAGAGGTGTGCGTCGTCTCTGTCGTGTAGGTCGAGGCTGATATCTGTTAGTAGGGTGTTGTCTCCGCTGGCTGTGAATTCCATCACCACGTAGTCGTGGGATCGTGACACGAAGAGTTTGCGTTGGTAGGCGGTGTCGCCGTCGTTCCAAGTGACTTTGATTTCGCCCGTTTCCATGTCTAGAATGCGGCGGTAGTTGGTGAATCCGAGATTTACCGGGGTGCTGATCTTTAGGTCGGCGAGAGGGAGTGGGGCTCCGATGTCGGCTTGGTATCCGGCGTCTTTTAGTGCGTTGGAAAGTACGAGGTCGGCGTCGTAGGCTTTGTTTTCGAGGAGGAGACGTCGGGTTTCGGCTAGTGTATCGCTAACGTCTGGAAGCTCGGGGGTGACGACTTCGTGCCAGAGGTCGTCGTGGGTGATGAGTACAGTCTCGTTGTGGACAGCACCATAGACGGCGGCTCCGATTATTCCGTTTCCTGCGGGAAGAGCTTCGCGCCATTTCGCTCCCCACCAAGAGGCAGGGTACTTCATCGTTAGTTGGTTTTTCAAATTGAGTATACGGTTCGGAGTTTTGTTTAGTCGTTTGTTGTGAGTATGAGTGTAGTGAAGTTGTTGGGGCGTCGATTTTTTTCTGTGATGATGGGGGAGACTTTTGCTGTTAAAAGCGATCGATGCGGATTGATTGAGCAAAAAAAAAACATCCCTTGCGGTTGCAAGGGATGTTAGGGAAAGGTTGCGAAGGGTGAGTTTTCTCACGTTTGAGAAAGCGGATGCCTTCTCAGATTCGTCTTTATGAAAATTCTCTCAATTAAGAGGCGCGTTTTCCTGCATGGAGGAAGCACTGTTTTTTGCCTTCTTCGGTAACGTGAAATAGGGTGCCTTGTGCGTTTAGAGGAGGTTTTCTTCCAGAGACGAGACTTTTGGTTTCTAGGTCTTGGAGAAGTTGAATTTCGCGTGAATCTTCTGCAGCGAGAAAATGGTTGCGGTAGCAGGTCGTGTTGCCGAGTGCGTGCTCCATCAACTTGATCTGTTCTAGACTAATTGTGCCCTGTTCGGAAGATCCGGTTCCGTCACGACGATCGCCAAAGATCGCTGTGATATTGTTTTCTCTAGGAGCGGAGATTACTGGAATGTTGATCGATTCAATGAGATTTACGAACGAGAACAATAATTTCATATTAGGTAGAGGGAATTTAATAACTTTCGTGAATTCATCGATTCTGTATGCAGAGGCTGCATTCAAAATTAATGAGTTTGTTTTAAACTAGAGTAAGCTAGTTGTGGATAGTACGAGAGTTGAAAACGAGTGTTTCTTCGTTGCTTTGGCAATCATAGGTTCAAACTTTTCGATTATAATTCGAGTCATTTGTTGCCAATGTTTGGTGGGTCAAAGCTACGGTATATATGTAAAAAAAGAGTAATCGTTATATGCAATATTAAATTCGGCCATAAACTAAGTTACACTGGTGAATCTAGGTGGTTTGGGTGGTAATACGGATGCGTCTCGGTATTGCTTACCACTGTAATCAATCCTTTAGTTTTGTTTTTTAACGGAGTCTGGTCGAATCCTCCCGTATTTGAGTGCCCCCCCCCCCTTGTTTGTGTTGGATGATATGAGTATTTTGGCGAGCGATTGTTTTGACGAGTTAGTTCCTGCTTCGAAGGTGGGTGAGTGTGTCTTTGTCGGTTTGAGGGAGTCTTGCAAATGGGGTTGAGTGTGTTTTCGGGACGACTGGTCTTGTTGGAACGTATTTAGTCTTTTGGTGGTCATTATTTTTATTATTTAGAAATACCATATAACAATAAAAAATAGAGTTATGAAATTAGGCAGTAAATTCGTATTGTGGTTATGCCCCTTGGTGACGGTGTTGGTGCCGGCTTATTCTTCGCCTCGCCTGATGGTTGTGGGTGAGCAACATGAGGAGATTGTTAATAAGGTAGAGTCGGTGGGATGGGCGAAAGCGTCTTATGAGCTCTTGAAGGGCCGTGTTGACGTGTATTTGGAAAAGGTCGCGGAGGAGCCGGATTGGATGACGTCTCGATTGGCGATGAATTGGGATACTCACTACACACAGGCGATTACTAAAAGAGCACGTACAGTCGGTGGTAGTGGTAAGGCACCCGTTCCGACTCCACGATTCGCAGGAGCTCGTGACTGGAAGACGGACTATGTACGACAAACGCCGATTGATGCACTGAAGCCGTATAATGATAGGGATGGTGAAATTTCGTTGATCAATATCAAGACGGGTCAAGAGGAGTGGGTTGATGTTTCGATCACTGGGCATGCTATTGAGCGTACTAATAGCGAAATTATGCAACTGGCTGCCGATGCTGCTTTTGTTTACTGGGTCACAGGGGATGTGCGTTATGCGGAGTTTGCAGCCCCAATTTTATGGACTTACATGCACGGGTTTTCTTTTGTTGAGCCTCCTTATGTGAGTGATGAGGGTGGAAATTTGCGTCAGATTGAACATTTGCGTCAGAATATTGGAAGCACTTCGTATGAAGTTATTCATGACGGAATTTTGCATAGTATTGCGGTTGCCTATGACTTTTTGAGAGACTACATTGCAGATCACTCTGATATGGATGGAGATGTTATCGAGCAGAGTGTTAAAATAATTGTTGATCGGATTGTTGTGGGCGGTGGGCGTTCGGGGAATTGGAATTTACACCAGGCGAAGAAGATTGCTTACGGCGGACTTGTTCTCGGTCCCAATGCGAAATATGAGGACGGTAAAGGTCGCGAGTATTTTGTGGATATCGCTTTGAATGCGGATCTCCCTCATCAGTTGGGGCTTATGCATGTAATTCGCCAAGGGTATAAAAAAGAGTCGGCAGTTTGGGCGGAGGCCCCTGGTTACGCCTTCAGTACGACTGCGAATATCGTAGAGATCGCGGCCTTGTTGTCTAACTATCCCAATGGTCGAAAGGTTTTGGAGGATCCCGTTGTTGGCCAAGCGGTCTTGAACCAGATTAAGCAAACCTACCCTTCGGGAGGTTCTCATGGAATGGGTGATACGAGCTATACTCGAGTACATGTTCGTGCTGCGGAGATGATGTTGAGTTGGTTTATGTCGGAGGGGAACAGTGAAGCGGCTAATCCCTTTGCCGCGATGATTCAGAGGGAGGTCGATTCGGGTGAGTATTCTCGTGAGACTCTTACGAGTTTAGTGGCTTTGACCCGTTATGTTTCGGAATTACCGGAGTCTGATAAAAATGCACTGCGGCAGACGCCTACTTATTTTGCTGAGCCTATCGACTTAGCGATGCAGCAGAACTTATCTGGGAATGGGAACCCTGAATACGCCTTGGGTGCTTCGATGTTTGGTACGAAGGGAGGACATATGCATACGAATGGTCTTTCAGTTGAACTTTATGGGGCTGGCCATGTATTGGGGGTAGATTCTGGTCGTGGCTCAAGTTATTGGCAAAAAGAGCAAAGAGAGTATTACCGGACCCTTCCTTCCCACAATACTGTGATTCCAAATGGGAATGCAGATTATAGAAACCATGGGAAAGGCATGATTGCTATGGATGTTCTAGCGGTCGAACCTGCCTTTGATGTGGATTCGGATCAGAATGATTACAGCTACGTAACGTCAGGTTTTGAATATGAAAAGCCTGCGGTTTCTCAGCAGCGCACGCTTGCTTTGATTCGAATCGATGAAACTACAGCATTCTTCTTCGATGTAATGCGTTCTCGCTCGATTAAGAAGAGCAAGGGAGAGTATCATGATTGGTTGTATCATGCGATGGCGGATACGGCGGATCTCGGTTCCTTGAAATTGGAAGCCAGCTCACTTCTGACCTCTGAGGCAGGAAACATGAAGGGCTACGATTACTTCAATTATGAGACGTCTGTCGCTACGGATTCTGATTTACACGCTCGTTTCCCGTTGGAGATGGGGGATGTCAAGATAGCTATGGATCTCTGGTTGATTGGCGGAGAGGGACGCCAGATCTTCTTGGTTGATGCTCCCGCTAATAGGGCGGCTCGTCACTACGTCGAAGAAAAGTATTGGAATAAAAATATTCCCGCTCTTGTGGTTAGGCAAAGCGGAGAAGCTTGGAAGCGTCCATTTGTTGCGGTGTATGAGCGTTCGTTGCAATCAGATGTGATAAACGTGAAGTCGGTTGAGGCGACTTCGTCTCATTCTTGGCTGGTTAAAGGTGACGATTGGAGTGTTTCTCTTGAGCTTGATGGGGCTGAGCTCGATGTGGAGATTGAGCGTGATTAGTCGTTATTGTTAGAAGATATTTTATCGGGGTTGTCTGACATTGGTTCGGGCGGCCCCTTTTTTTTGATTCATCGTCACTTTCTGGGAAATCGGAGGACGGTTGATCCGACCTTCTTGCGTGTTGACCTAAACGTTTCAATAAATTGAGTTTTTGGAACCGCGAATGAACGCGAATTTTGTTCGATTTCAGTCGTGTAAGCTAATGTTGGTATTCATTTTTTTGTCTTAATATATCCATCGATCGTAAGCTCATCTGAAGTGATGTTATGATTTGGGATCGAAATAGTTGTATGTATATTACCACGAATAGATTGCGTTAGGTATTGCTTGGCTTTTATGAAACTGCTGAGTTGAGGTAGGCACTGTTGTTTCGAATGTTCATTTTTACCGCGACGGAGCGAAGCGGAGATGGCGAAGCAATGAATGCTATTTCATGCGAATGGTAATGCTTTTTCCGTGGTTGGCGATGAATGTAGGACGTCTCTGTTTGGTTCTTATTCTTTTGTGGATTGTGTAAATGCCCCTGCTGCTGGCGACACTCTTTTGAGTTTCAATAACTCCCCGAAAAGTGACGATGAACCTTTTTTTTGTTCTTTGGAAATTTACTTACTGTTCGTGTCTTAGAGACTGTTAAATAAGTAGGCTTCTTCGTATGTTCGTATCTTTTTCGCCCAAATTTCGTTTGCTCATTTACTTCGCCATCTTCGCTTCGCTACGTCAATGTGCCGCTTGGCACACTTCAAAGTGTCGTCACTCCGTTCCTCGGTACGCAATCCGATATTTTGGCTGAAAAATCTAATTCA
>CAWVWU010000117.1:0-11427 GCA_963933925.1 uncultured Puniceicoccaceae bacterium | reverse complement strand
AGCCAGCAGCTAAGAAGCCAGCAGCTAAGAAGCCAGCAGCTAAGAAGCCAGCAGCGAAGAAGCCAGCAGCGAAGGTCGCACCTAAGAAGGTCGCGAAGAAAGCTGCAAAGAAGGTCGCGAAAAAGAAGAAGTAATCTTCTTTCTCGATCTTTAAAATTTCAAAAGCCGAAGCGTTATGCTTCGGCTTTTTTTTGCACCCCGAGTTGGAAAAAGCGGCTTTAGTCGTTCGTATCTAAATAACAACTTAGAATAGTAATACGGTCCATTCCTCGAAATAGTTCACTTGTTATCGACGTACCAGAAACGAAGTGACGACACTTGACTGAAACGGCAAGAGGAGCACTCGATAGTTTGTGAAGTGGCAAACAAAGGTGATTCTTGATTGTAGCGTTGTTTGTTAGAGAGCCGGCTTGCGGTAGTTCTCGATGGTTTCGCGGAGCGTTTCGATGATGCTTCTTAAGGTTTGAAGGCGGGCTCTCATTTTGCAATTGGCGTCTACGATAACCCATGGGGCGTAGGAGGTGTTAGTCCTATCGATCATCTCATTGACGGCCTCGACGTAATGCTCCCACTTTTCCCGGTTGCGCCAATCTTCATCGGTGATCTTCCATTGTTTGTGGAGATTATTTTGTCGGGCTTCGAATCTTTCCAACTGTACGTCTTTATCGATATCTAACCAAAATTTGAGGATAGCAGTTCCGGAGTCTGCAAGATGTTTCTCAGTGTCGCTGATTTCTTGATAGGCACGTTGCCATTCTTCGTTGGAGCAGAGGGCTTCTGTGCGTTCAACGAGGACCCGGCCGTACCAGGAGCGATCGAAGATGGTCATCTTTCCTTTATGCGGTAGTTCTTTCCAGAAGCGCCAGAGGTAGTGGTGATTTAATTCGATCTTTGTTGGGGCCCCTATGGGGACTACTTCGTACCCGCGAGGATCCATACCGTGCAAGAGGCGTTTAATACAGCCTCCTTTGCCCGCTGCATCCCAGCCGCAATAGATGAGGATGACAGGGATTTTGTGGTAGTGGATATCGTGTGAGAGATCGCGGATTTCTGCTTGGAGCTCTTTGAGCACCGTTTTGTAATCGCTTCGGTCCATTGGTCCGAGATCTTTGCTTTGAGAAATGTGACTAGTGCGTTGGTATGGAATCCATTCTCGTGACGCTTTGGGTTCCTGTGCTTTTACACGAGCTTTCGCAACCGCTATTTCAAGTCTGCTTATTACTGTTTCGTAGAGTTCAATACTAGCTGATTTGAAGTCTGTTGCGTCGATTTCGGTCCATGGAGCACAGGCGTGATTGCTGTGTTCTATCATGTCGTCGATCGCTTCGAGGCGAATTTTGTAGTCTTGATTCCGTTTCCAATCCTTGGGGGTGACGCGCCAACTTGTCTTGGGATTACTTTCGAGTTTTTCTAAACGCTTAGTTTGTTCGCGTTTTGAGATTTTTAGAAAGACCTTAATTATTTCAACTCCGTCGTCGCTGAGTTGTTGTTCGAATTGACCAATTTGTTCGAGATAGTGGTTTCGTTCGCTCTTTTTGATAGTTTTATCCGCATGGGCTTCGGATACGAGGTAGTAGGCACTGCGGTCGTAGAATTGTATCATGCCTTTGGCTGGAGTGTTGTTCCAGTATTGCCAAAGGAGGGAATGTTTTTTTGCGAGTGGGTCCTCGGTATGGGTTGAGTGTATTTTATAGGCCCGCGAATCGATTTCTAAAACCATTTGCGTTAGGAGTTGCCCTTTATAGGAGGCATCGTGCCCTTCGATAACGACGAGTGCTGGGATTTTGAGATCTCTCGCTTCGCGTTGAACCACACCGAGTTTTATGGCGAGCTCTTTGAGGTGGTCTTTATGTTTGGGCGATTTTTTTGGAGGAATGTCACTCATGATATGCGTCAATAAAGCGGTGCAGCGTAGAAGTTTGCTACTTCTTTCTAGATTATTGTTATCTCTTAAATCGAATTTTTTCGAGAGATTAATTTGGGATCTTTAATGCCCTTTAAAAGGAGGAGATTTTCTTTTTTTTAGAGTTTCTTTGGGGGGGGGCTGTTGTATCCAAAGAGGCCGTCTTTTTTTATTTTCTCAACGGCACTTGCAGGAACCATCTCTTCCCAGCATGGGTCGCCATTGGCGATGCACTCTAGGGCATTTTTAGAGAAAATTTCGAGAAGAGATTCGTCAATTCCGTTTATGTGTTCGATGAGGCCGTTTTCGAGCAAATGTTGGTAGAGGTGCTTGAGGGAATCGTCTACTTGAAGGTTCTTACAACTGATTATGGGAATATCGTCTGTAGGGGGGGCGATGGTACTCGCAGCTGTTGATTCTTCCTCTTTGCTTGGCTTTAGGTAATTGAGATAGGCTTTTTGTTTTATGGGGTAGATGTAAAGTTTAACCGCGTTGAGGAAAAGGCGTCCGAAGTTTTCGAGGATCCCACCTTCGAGATGAGCGTAATATTTGGCATTGAAGACTTCGAGTAGGTTGGTAATGCCCATTGCGACGCCGATCATTTCTTTGGTATAGCGGCGGAAGTAGGAGGATAGGCGGTAGAACTCGAAGTAGTTTGATATGAGAACGTAGTTGCCTGTGGCTGCTAGGGTATCGATGCGGTCGAGGAAATCTCGATGATCTAGTTCTCCGGTACGGAGTAAGTTGTTCATGGTGATTTCTGCGAGAACCATGACGTCTTTTCCTTGAAGACCTGGTTCTTGGAGAAACTGAGTTCGGGCACAGCGGAGCATGTCGATATTGACTTTGGATACGGGGCGAAAACTTCCACGCTCGACAAGAATCGCCTTTTTATAGAGCACTTCTGAAGCATGCTCAACTTGTCCGTTAGGGCAGAAGAGAACTGCGTTGGTGAGTCCGTGCCGCACCAGCTTTAGGTTCATGATACGGTTGTCAACGTCTTCGAAATCTGGGCCGCTGAAGTGGATGAGATCGACTTCGACTCGATCGCTTCCGATGTTGTCGATGAGCGATCGGATGAGAGTTCCTGGATCGTTTGATTTATAGAATGCTCCGTGAATGAGGTTTGTCCCGAGAATTCCTAGGGCGTGCTGTTGTTGCACGTTTTCGGAGTCCCACATGCGAGCATGTATAATGATCTCGTTGGGGGGAGATTGGGGATTGAGTTGAAACCGGATGCCGAGCCAACCGTGTGCATCGTTGGGGCCTCGATACGACTTTGCTTTTACGGTATTAGCGAAGGCGAAGAAAATTTTAGATTTACTCTCTTCGTGGAGCCGTTCGTCGAGAAGATCGTATTCATGTTCGAGCATCGTCGTGACGCGTTCGCGTGAGACGTAGCGGCCGCTTTTACCGTAGATCTTGTCGCTAAAAGTCATGTCGTAAGCGGACATGGTTTTCGCTATGGTCCCCGCGGCTCCACCGGCTTGGAAAAAGATACGTGCGGTTTCTTGGCCGGCTCCGATTTCGGCGAAGGTTCCGTATTTTGCATCGTCTAGATTGATCGTAAGAGCCTTTTGATCTGACGTGAGGATTTCTTTGTTTTCGGTATCGGACATTTTTGTGGTTCTGAAATTGGGAATAGTGGCTGATGAATGGCAAGCAGGCAACGTACCATTGAACAGATTTAAGTGAGTTCTTTAGGTTTTTACCAATTGAGGGTGCTTCCCGTTTCTCGAAAACAGTTGCCATGGGCTCTATTGCTTATTCCTTGGGGATAAGTGGTTTTAGTGCGTTGACGGGAGGAGTTTTTCGCCTGCGTTGAACTGGCCTTACCCCAACAACATTCTTTTCTACAATTCACTATGGAAACACTCTTCGTAGCACTTGGCGCAGGCGTTCTTTATCTCGTGGCTTACCACACTTATGGTCGATATCTCGCTCGCCGGATTTTTAAATTGGATCCACAGGCAACAGTTCCGAGTGTTGAGCTGAATGACGATCAGGATTTCGTGCCGACGAAGAAGTTTGTAGTGTTCGGTCACCATTTCACTTCGATTGCAGGCACGGGTCCAATAGTGGGACCGGCGATTGCGGTTATTTGGGGGTGGGTTCCTGCTCTGTTGTGGGTGTTGTTTGGTTCGATCTTGATTGGTGCTGTGCATGATTTTGGAGCATTGGTTGTTTCGATGCGAAATCGTGGCCAGACGGTAGGCGACATAGCAGGCCGAGTATTGAATCCTCGAGTGCGTGTTTTGTTTTTGCTCATCCTTTTTATGGCTCTGACCATTGTATTGGCGATTTTTGGATTGGTGATTGCGGCGGTGTTTAAGATGTACCCCAGTTCGATATTTCCCTGCATGGTCCAGATCCCCTTGGCGGTGGTGATTGGACTTTGGCTCCATAGAAAGGGGATCGACTTATTGATTCCATCTCTGATGGCCTTGGGTTTGATGTATTTGAGCGTGGCTTTGGGAGATTGGGGATTGCTGCACAGTTTTAATTCAACATTGGCCGCTTGGCCGCTTTCGGTGTGGGTCGCGGTTTTATTGGTGTATTCGTATGTTGCTTCGGTCTTGCCGGTGTGGGCTTTGTTGCAACCGCGTGATTTTATTAATAGTCTACAACTTATCACGGCTTTGGGATTGGTCGTTCTAGGTTTGGTTTGGGCGGCGTTTATGGGTGGTGCTCCGGTTGAAGGCTTGGACGTTCGGCCTAGTTTGGAGATCGTCGCTCCGGCGTTTCGTCTCGATGCATTGGGTGCTCCTATGTTGTTTCCGTTTTTGTTTATCACAATCGCCTGTGGTGCGATCAGTGGATTCCATTGTTTGGTTTCCAGTGGAACTTCTAGCAAGCAAGTCGAGTGTGAGACGGATGCTCAGTTTATTGGATATGGTTCGATGCTGACGGAGGGCTTTCTGGCGACGATTGTTATTTTAGCCTGTGTGGCTGGTCTTGGTCTTGGTATTGCGGGGCCGGATGGATCGTCTGTTTTGGGCGAGGCGGCTTGGTTGTTGCGTTATGAAAATTGGTCGAGCTTGGGCGGTTTGCCAGCAAAGGTCGGAGCCTTTGTCGATGGGTCTGCAAATTTCCTAAAAGCTCTGGGACTTCCTAGTGGGTTCTCGATTGCGTTGATGGGTGTTTTGGTGGCCTCGTTTGCGGCGACGACTTTGGATACGGCTTGTCGTTTACAACGTTATGTTGTGCAGGAGTTGGCGAGCACATTTGTTTCCGAAGAGACGCGGCGTTCTGGAAAACTGAGCGTGAATCCATTCTCTTGGCTTACTGGGAAGCATGGGGCGACGGTCTTTGCTATCGTTATCGCCTTTGTCATGGCGGCGATGCCTTTGTCTGGTCAGGAGTGGTCATGGGCAAACGTTGGTAAGGGCGGCTTGATTTTATGGCCGATGTTCGGGGCGACGAATCAGCTTTTGGGAGGATTGGCCTTTTTGGTATTAGCGTTCTGGATGTGGCGTCGTCGTTTGCCGGTGTGGTTTGTTGTGTTACCAACGATTTTTATGTTGGTGATGCCGGCTTGGGCGATGAGTTATCAATTGTTTGTGGAAGGAATCGGTAAGGAAGTGGGGTGGCTCGGCGAAGAAAACAAAAACTGGGCATTGATCGTTATCGCGATTGCCACCTTAGCGCTGGAAGCGTGGATGATCGTCGAGGCTTTCTTGGCATGGCCGAAAGCGAAGGGCATTTTGGAGGAAGAACTCCCTCCTCTCGAACGGAAGTAAGTGGATTAGGGGCTTGTGGAGGGGGCACTCTCTTCCTCGGCTTGGTTGAGCATTTTGATGTAGTTGATCGGGGCATGGTCGGCGAGATAGTCGGAGGGGATTGCATTAAACTTTCCGCGTTTCCAGTAGCGGTGGTAAACCTCTTTGAGGTGGTTACCGTGTCCGTTAAGATGGCTTTTCCATTTCTCCAAAGCGGGAGGATTTACGAGGATTTTGGCTTCGGAGCTTATGAAAATGGTAGTCCCTATGTGGGCGTAGAAGGGTTTTGGTAGGAGTTTTGGTACAATGTCATTGTCGTTAACAATGCGAAAAAATGGGAATTCGAGAGGCATCTCAGAGATTGCCTGACCAACGGTGCGTGGTGTTCCAAGCGTGTATGTGTTAGGTCTTAGCTTTGCGTTTTCTACGGAGTAGAGGGTTGCCAGTGCTCCACCCATACTGTGTCCGGTTATCCAAAGGTGCATGGTTTTCGGCTTGTGGTGGCTCTGGAGGAAGGCGTCGAGTTCGGCTTGTACTTGAGTGAGGGCTTCGACGAATCCTTGGTGGGCTGATCCCTTCTTCCCGAAGTTGGTTGTGCCAATTTTGACGTCGGTGAGGAAATCCATTTTGTCCCCCGCTTCGGTGCCGCGAAAGGCGATAATGGTGTGTTTTTCATCGTTGGCTATTATGGCGTAGGTTCCGTTTTTGTCTAAAATGGTGACGTGTTTGAAGCCGATTTGGTTGAGATGGGAGATGGTTATTTCTTTTTCTCGGACGTAACTGAGCATGCTGAGTTCTGCGAGGAACTGTGCGTTGGTGAAAGAGAAGAAAACGGAGTTTTTAAGTGGGCAGGTCTGAGTGTTCTGGAAGTAGGGATATTCTGGTTTGGGATCGAAGAGGCCTGAAAATGAAAGACTTTCTGAATCGTTTTGAGCGTGAGTGATCGACGAAAGGAAGATTGCGAATCCAATAAGGAATGTGAGGAGTGGGGTATTGTTAGTCTGGTTTGACGATTTCATTGAAAGAGAGTCTTGGTTTTATGTCCTTTTGGAGCAAGAATTCGCTTAGAGCTAAAGGCGCAGGATTTGGGTGACGTTCAGAGACAAATAGTTTGCGACAAACTTAGATCCCCTATGCGATCTTGGGATAAGACAGTACTTTTTTATTTATGAAAGATTTCTTTAAAATGTTTTTCGCCTCTGCCTTGGCAATTGGCGTGGTTTTTGTAGGTGGAAGCCTGTTTATGATAATGGTTTTGATTGGGATCGGTTCGATGGCTGATCCGGTACCCATTGTTCCAGAAAAAAGCGTTTTGGTGTTTGATATGACGGCGAACATCCAGGACTCGCCAGTTGGATTAACTCAGCAGGAAATATTTAATGAAGCGATGGGGAAGAACGTTTCCCTTCGAATGTCATTACGTGAAACCTTGCGAGCGATCGAAGAAGCGGGAAGTGATTCCCGAATTACAGGACTCTATTTAAAGGGAAGTAATCGGCCGAGTGGATATGCGAGTGGTTTTGCTGCTTTGCGGGAAGTGCGCGATGCGATCGTGGCTTTTAAAGCATCTGGAAAACCCGTGATCGCCAACGTGGTCGCGCCTAATGCTCGTGATCTGTATTTAATTTCTGCTGCCGATAAGGTTTTTATGAATCCAGAGGGCATGGTGATGAACTCGGGGATGGTTTCGCAGCCGATATTTTTTGCCGGTTTTTTTGAGAAGTATGGCATCGGCGTCCAAGTGACTAAGGCGGGCGAATACAAGTCAGCTACTGAACCCCTCGTTCGTGAGAATATGAGTGAGCCTGCACGCGAGCAGGCTACGGTTCTACTTGGCGATTTGTGGAAGGAGTATGTTTCAGCAATCAGCGAAAAGACAGGGATGAGCTATGACGAATTTCAGGGGCTTGTGGACAGTAAGGGCTTTTTGTTGGCACGTGATGCGGTGGAGATCGGGCTCGTAGACGAACTGGCCTTTACTGATAAAGTATTGCATGAGCTGGTTGCTTTGGGAGGTCCGGGGGATGACGAGGCTGAATTTTCAGCTACTGGCATGAGTAGCTATATTCGTAGTTTGGATATGGGAAAAAGTGCCCGTAAGGAGCATGTTGCGGTCGTTTATGCCGAGGGGAGTATCGTTGTTGGGGAAAGCTCGGAAGGTAAAATTGGAGGTGATGGACTGGCACGGGAAATTCGAAAGTTGCGTAACGACGAATCGGTTAAAGCCATTGTATTAAGAGTTAACTCTCCTGGCGGAAGTAGTTTGGCGAGTGAAGTGATTGCCCATGAGCTCGATCTTGCTCGTGAGAAAATGCCTGTAGTGATTTCTATGGGGACAGTGGCAGCGTCGGGTGGGTACTGGATTTCCGCGTATTCGGATCATATTTTCGCAGAACCTAATACTATTACCGGATCAATTGGCGTTTTCGGTGTGTTCTTTAATTTTGAGAGCTTGGCGAACCGTCATGGTTTGAATGTCGATACGGTGAAGACTGGAAAATTTGCAGACATCATGACAGTTGCTCGTCCGAAGACGGATGAGGAGATGGATATTATTCAAGCATTTGTGGATCAGACTTATCAGGACTTTCTTGATAAAGTGTCGGGTGGACGTTCGATGCCTGTGGAAGAAGTGGAGAAAATTGCCGAAGGACGTGTTTGGTCGGGAACGGCTGCTTTGAAAATAGGCTTGGTCGATGAGCTTGGCGGGTTGAGTGATGCGATCGCACATGCGGGAGTGCTGGCCGGTTTAGAGGATGATCCTGCTGTGCGTGATTATCCTAAGGCCAAGGACTTCTTTGAGGAACTGAAGAAGAACCTGATGAAGTCTAGTATTTCGAGCATGGTGGGCGAAACCTATGCTCCGGCAGGTCAGGTTTTGGAGGAGTTGGATTCCTTGTCGAATTTCAACGATCCAATGGGGGCGTACTCAATTCTCCCTTTTAAGATCGAAATCCAATAAAACCTTCCCTAGGCAAGGTTTATGGAAACAAAGCTAGTAAGAGACTGTAGTGCTACAGCGATCCCTGCGGGGGATGTCGTTACTTTGGATGAGGGAACGGAAGTATTTATTACCCAGACCCTTGGTGGCAATGTAACCGTGCGTACTGCGGCGGGGCTTTTTCGTATCGCGAATGTCGATGTCGAAGCCTTGGGGGACGTTGATCTTGGCGAAGATTCGAATGCTCCTACGAGTGAAGGTGAGTTCTCGGAGGCCTCGGTTTGGGAGGCATTGCGTCAGTGTTTCGATCCTGAAATCCCTATCAATATTGTGGATTTGGGACTAATCTACGATCTTCACGTCAACAACGAGGAAGATGGCTCAAAGAGCGTTTACGTTAAGATGACGCTTACCGCACAAGGCTGTGGAATGGGACCAGTGATCGCTGAAGATGCTAAGACACGTATTGAAATGATCGACGAAGTCTCTAGCGCAGAAGTTCAAATCGTCTGGGATCCCGTCTGGAATCCACAGATGATTTCTGACGAAGGACGTAAGATCCTTGGTTTGGAGTGATTTATTTCTAAAGTATTTGAAAAAAAAGGCCCGTCGTGAGACGGGCCTTTTGTTTAGATTGGGTTGTCGATCGATTTCTTAGAATCCGCTTTCTTCGGCCATCTTGACCACTCCGACGGAGAGGATTAGATTGGCGAAACGACGTTGCTCACCGGTTTGGATGATGAGGGTGGTCGCGGGTTCGCGGATTTTGTCGTAGAAGGCCCAGCGTTCCATTTCGTCCCAGGTAACCTCACCGAGGAGCTTTTTGTATTCATCGTGGATCTCGGCGTTCGCTTCGGCTGGTTTTTCCATGACGGTTGCTCCTTGGATGGGGCAGACTTCTAGGATTCCTTCTAGAACTGTGAGAGCATCCAACAATCCAGGACGGAAGTTAAGATGAACAGTTGTGGAGTTCGGTCCAGTCATAGCACCTACGGGAAGGTTCCCGTCGGCGATTACGACTTGAGCGAAGTGTCCGGAACGCCCGAGGGCTTCCATGATCGTTGGGTGAATTACGGCTGTCTTAAGCATGTTTATCCGAGTTTGATGGATTTTGTCTTAATATTGAGTCCGCGAATGATCGTTTTGGCACTCTTTGCGAGGTCGCCTTCGATCTTGAGGAAGATCGTGATGGTTTCGCCAGCGTGGAGTCCAGATGGAGCACCTTCGTCGTAGGTGAAGCGTGCAGTACCTTCGCCTTCAACGTCGAGGACGAGGAATGCTGCGGAACGTTTGCCTGTGTTACTCACTGTTACGTTGAATCCACCCTTGGTTGCTTCCGCTGAGAGTGAAACCTTCGCATCGGTGCCTTGGCTGATCGCGGTGAAGAATTCCTGCTTCTTGTTGTAGGAGAGGATCTTCTTTTGGAGTGCCTTTGGAGTGGCTTCGCGGATATAGATCATTTCCGTCATTCCGAAACGCTTGTCGGTTTGAGCGGCGATGTTACGACCCGTGAGTTTGATTTCCACCTTGTTGCCTGTTTCTTTGATCAACTTAGCCGGTACCTCGTAGTGACGTACGGGAAGCGTTGGCCAGATGAGGGGATCGGCTTCGTAGTTGCGATCCTTCTTTGGATCCAAAGTTCCGCTACCGATCTTCTTACCGTTAAGGAAAACGCTATCTTCGGCAGAGAAGCCGGGAAGGTAGAGCTCGAGTTCCTTGCCAGCGAGAGCAGAGTCGAGATCGAAGGTCTTGGTGTAGACGGCGTCGAGTTGGCTGCCGCGTGCACTTTGAGTCTCCTTGTCGTGCTCGGTTGGTTCATCAACTATTTCCGCTAATGTGTAGTAGTGTGGAGCGGATACTGTCTTAGTCGTCCCGATGTAATCGAGCGTCATGTCGTTTCCGATTTCTTGGCCGGTCTTGAAGACGTTGTCCGCAGAAATCGCGACATAATAGGTGTTGCGATGAACAACTTCCTTACCCTGGGTCGTGTTGACCGAGATGTAGAGTGAGTCTTCGGATAGCTTCTCGGGAACTACTGCACTGAGTCTTCCAAGGATCGTACGATCATCTGGAGCGATCATTGCTTCGTGGTGTTCTTCGTGGATTACCTTGCCGTCGACAGTGATGACCTTGATGTCGATTGAAGTTGTGACGCCTTTATGGGTGTCGTTGACCGCTACGATGAGTGGATTGAGAGGCTCGCCTGGGTGGTAGACGAAACGTTCGAGGTCGACCATCGTGATGACTGGCTTACAGGCGTTCTTGTACCAGTAATACACAGGCTTTGGATCACCGTACCAATCGACGTGCTCGCGGTGAAAAGAGGGCCATGATGCGTTGATTTGCCATGTCCAGCATCCTGAACTCTCGTACTTGCTCGCACGGGCGTGCTCCATGTTGAGACGACTGTCGATACAATGGAATATGGATGAATGGATGAGTTCGCGTTCCCAGTTTGCCGCTTTACCAAATGGTTTTGTTATTGTTTCCCACTCAGGCTTTTGAGCGTGGTGGTTTTGGTAGAGCTTCCAGTCGATAGGCCAGAGGCTTTTCTCTGGCATGAACTTCTTGATATTAGAAGGACGTGTAGGTGAGCGCCCTACAGCACACTCGGATCTGAGAAGTACGAGGCGTTTACGGCCTGGTAGAAGATCGCGGTACTTGTTGGTCGTGCGGTAAGGAGTGGATACTAGACCGCCATGACGGTCACCGCGATAAGGAGATCCACGACGGAATTCGCGTGTGCCATCGAGCTCGTCTACGAGGTCATCGATGAGGTTGATGATCGGACGGTTTTCGTGGTTGTCTGGGTTGAATTCGTTTCCGCCACCCCATAGGCCGATAGAGGTACGTTCGCGGAGGCG
>CAWVWU010000116.1:0-11486 GCA_963933925.1 uncultured Puniceicoccaceae bacterium | reverse complement strand
CGCTGCAGAAGCGGGAAACCACCTTTTTATTTTAACAACTTATGGGACTCTTCCTATATCTGTCCCTCAGACGGATAGTCCATCGTCCACATCTCATCCGCCGAACCAAAGTGCTTTAGCGTATGAGCCATCACTGGAGCCTCCAACTGCACATTCTTCCCGTAACCCGGAACATCCACACAGTAAAATTCAGGCTCATCCAGCGGATCCACCAAGCGAATCATAACCGAACTCGGTTCCCCAAAGGCCGAAGTAAGCAGAACAAAAAGAAACAAGGGGTAGGATAAAAACAATTTCATCCTCAAATACTTACGCCCCCAGCGCCATCGATCAAGAGAGTACTCCCTTATTCTATAGCCTAAAGGCCTACGCTTGCCAACAGGTCCTAACCACTCGACCTCAACTCCCGTTTCCCGCGACAAGAATATAGCTCAATGGAATCGAAATCCCCGCATTCTGATTTCTCGCGTGTGAGGCTGAGATATCCTTCTCGTATTCCTTAAAAAGCTTAATCGCCAACCCCGCGTTCAACAACGCAGACATAATATCCGAAAGCATCCAAACAAACCAATACGATTCGGCTTCGAAAAAGCGACCCATCAAGACCGCCGCCATCCTCCCCAGGGCGTGTTACTCGATTTTGAAAACAAAAAGGCCCGAACGAATAAACCGCTCGGACCTTCCAAAAGAATAGTCATTATCCGACAAAGCGGAACGACTCAAAATAAACGTCTATTAATCCTTAGCCCCAACACGTTTGATCATCGCTTCAACATCGAGAAAATCGTACTTGAGTGTGGATACACTTACGTCACCAACGTTAAGGTTTTTAACAACCTCATAGGCCACAAGATTCGCACCACCTTCAGCATCCAAAGCCACCGCCTTAAGGCGCTCCCCTTCAGCAGTCGCTTCCTTCTCCAAGAGTTGCCCCTTGGCCGCAAGCCCAGCTGCATAAAGATCAGCATCCGCTGTCAGGCGAGCCGCTGTTAGGCGAGCATCCGCATTGATCTGAGCGATCGTCTTATCGGTTTCCGCCTTAATGGTAAGCTGATCCGCCTTAAGCTCTTGGGCAATAATCTTAACTTTCGCTTCAGTTTCAGCACCAATACGATTGGTTTCTCCCTTTTTACCTTCAGCCAATGCACGAGACTTATTCAGCTCTACATCTTGGTCAGCGAGTTTCTTGTCCAAAATCTTCCGCTCATAGGAAGGATCAAACGCAATATCGCGAATTAGGATTTGAACAAGCTCGACGTGGTTCTGATCCAGTTCGAGCGAAAGAAATTCAAATGACTCCTCTGTCTTCTCTCTACGAACTTCGGGATTATAAAACTGCTCGGTAAGCATACTACCAAAGGCATTTCTCACTGCATCCTGGACTTTATCCCCAACGATCTTCTTGTATCCAGACTCCGAATTGAACTTTCGATACAACTGATAAGCCTCCTGACTCTGAATCCGGTACTTCACCGTAATATCGAGACGGACCGTATAACCATCCTTCGACTTTAACTCAATTTGCTTTGGCCCTCGGTCGAGATCAAGATTCCGTCTCGATGATGATGAGGAGAGAAAACTATACATCCGGCGCGTTTGCTGACGTTGTTCAACTGTTGTAAACTCAGTCGTTTGAACGGTCGAATCAAAGACATTCCACGTATCCAACAAGGGTAGGTTACGGTGAAAACCCGCTGCAAAGTCTTCTTCAACAACACCCTTATCACCTAAAAACGCATATTGCTGCGTACGAACGCCAACGGTGCCTGGCGCAATTTCTATAAGAAAAAACTTGGCCACGACAAAAACGGAAAGAACCGCAAAGATGGTAAGCAGAGAAAGTATTTTAATAATTTTCATCTTAGATATTTGCTAATGATTCTATTGTTTCTTCTTTATGACCGCCGATTCCTCGATGTGAGAAAGGCGCTCCGTCGTACTCTCAAGACTAAACGGTTGTCCTGAAATATTCATATCTCCGACCTTTTCCGCATAGGCACGCTTGATGAGGTTTTGTCCCCCTTCACCAGCAAACGCATTGGCCAGGGCCGTGAGAGCCTCGCCTTCAGCCTTTGCCTTTACTAGAATCGCCTCCGAGTTTTTCTCCTGCTTATAGAGGCTTGCATCCGCACCGAGCTGCTTATCAATCACGTAAGCCTCCGAATCCTTAACCCTACGCTCAGCCTCAGCAGTCGCTTCGACCACGAGCTGACGCATCTGCCCCTCGAAGGTTGCCAATACAACTTCCTTCTTTTTGGTCGCTTCAACTTCTCTAAAGATCTGATTCTGACGAGCAGCATTTGCCTTAGACACCTGTTCTTCAACTTCTTGGTCGGCTAGCTTCTTCGCACGAATACGCTCCTCGTACTCAGGATGGAAACGAAACTTCTCAGCAATCACTCCCGTGATCTCGATTCCAAACGGATTTAAGAGCTTATTAAGTTCATCACTCGCCTTCCCCGCTTTTTCATTACGAACGCTCGCGTCGTAAAACTCTTCCGTTGTCATTTCGCCAAAAACAGTACGCCCAACAGATCTGGAATAATCACGAACCCACTTGAATTTATACGATTCATCAAGCCCCGAAGACTTCACAATTTCCCCTATCATATCGCGACGAATCACGTAATTGATCGTTAGATCCAGAAAGACATCACTTCCGTCCACTGTCTTAATACGAAGATCGTCTTTCACATTTCGGTCTCCTCGCGTCGGATCAGCCGTCATCTCGAGACGTTGCACCGTAAGATCGAGCAAATAGAATGAATTAAGAAGGCCGTTGTAGATGTTAGTTCCGGAATCCTCGATCACAGTTATGTCACCGGTGAGGTTATTTATCTTAACCCCTACCTCCGTACCAGACACACGCTGGACGCGAAACGTCACGAGAAAAAATATAGCCAAACATACAACCGCAAGAAGGACTAAACTCAAAGGCCCCTTAAAGTTGGATAACATCGACTCAAGTCGCTGCTGTGGTGAGTTATGATAATTTTGCATAGTCATATGTAGATTACTTAAAGTTCTGGTAAGGGTTTAGGAGCGGCTTTCATGATTCTCAAAAAATTGATTACAGATGCCACCGACCCGACAATTAAAAGTAAGATAAAGGGAATTTTAGCTGTCACAGCCACCAAGGCACAAACGCCAAGAATAACGCATACTCCAACCAATGCCTTCACCAACCGCACTTCATCCTCCTCTTTTCGAGCACCTGGAAATTGTCGGATAAACGCATCCTGCCGGCGATAAGCCGCCTTAGGATACTCGAGAGGAGGAATTGAAAAACTCATAGTATCCAAACTAAATTGAATCGCCCCCATCTTCTGCAAAAACTTCACCCTCTCATCCACCTTGCGAAATGGCGACCGAGAGTGTCCCGAAAGAGCACTCAATACCGTAGGATCAGGTAGGTTCTGGATCAAATAGATCAATTCATGCTGCCAATTAGCATCCGAGGGCCAAGGATCACGTGCAGCCAGAGCCCCCAACTCACCTTCGAGCTTATACCTTACGTCTTCACTAACGGCCGCAAAGGATTGCTTCTCCAAAGGGTCATCCGAATAGACTCCATGCTGCGGACGAAATCGCGTTACAGGCCGATCGAGATACTCCAAAAACGTGTAGCAAACTAAGCCATCGATGTGGTCCTTCTCGATCCGATCCGAAATCAACATCTCGTCGAGTGTAGATTCAATGAGTTCTAAACTCATTGGTAAATAAGGGAGCAACTGTACAGGATGAACGCGTCCTGCTTGCGTCGCCGCGATTTGTTCGGCTAAGTTCTCTGTAACAACAGGCCAAATAGGGGTACTCATACAGGAACGAATACCAAACACTCAGACCGCCTTGGCAAGAGAGATCCGCAAAAATCGCTAGGACTCGTTCACAAGGGCAACAACGAGCCAGCGATTACCAATCGTAATTCGCCGATCTACAAAGAAAGAGCTGTCTCTATCTCCACTTTCAATTCAGCATAACGACGCTCTAATTCAGGCAGACATTCCTTAGCCTTCTCCAAATCTTTCGCCTTCCCTGCTTGTTCCAAAACATTCGCCTGCTTACTTAAGGCCACACCTCGAACATTGGCAGCCGCCCCTTTGATAGAATGCCCCAAAACATGAATCTGACGTGCATCGTCCTCTGACAGAACCTTGGGGAGCAATTCAAACTGAGCCGTCATATCAGCTAAAAAGGATTCCCCCACGGCTTTCATCAAATCCTCGTCTTCCATCAACAGTTCACGGTACCCCTCAAAATCAAAAACGGGGTCTTCCTCAGTGTTTGAATTGATCGATTTCGACTCTGGTTCAATTTCCTTAGATTTGGAAGATCGTCCCTTATCAGCTCCTCGTTCAATGCGCTTTGACTCCAAATATTTAATCAAAACCTGTTCCAACTTTTCCTGATCTACTGGCTTAGAAATATAGTCGTCCATTCCCGCCTCGAGGCAGCGTTCTCTATCCCCTTGCATAGCATTCGCCGTCATAGCGATCACCTTTACCTTGGGATCGAGGACTCGAGATTTTGGATCACGAATCAACCGACTCGCTTCAAACCCATCCATAACAGGCATCTGACAATCCATAAAAACCATATCATAAGAGATTTGCTCCAATGCTCGCAAAGCCTCCTCGCCATTAGCCGCAAGCCCTACCCGAACCCCAAACTTCTCAAGGACTCCCTTCGCAACCGCCTGGTTGGTGGCATTATCATCTACAACAAGTACTCTAGCCTTAAAATGGGCACGTTCCCGAGTTGAATACCGGCTCACCAGACGAGGATCGTTCGAACTGATTCCCGCCACTTGCAAGAGCACACTATACAGCTCAGTCTGATTTACAGGCTTACTTAAATACCCAGAAAATCCAGCTTCCTTATACCTCTGTGTATCGCCCCGCTTCGCCTGGGACGTAAACATTAGCATTCGCGTATCCGATAATTCAGGTGAAGACTTAATATGTCTCCCCATTTCAAAGCCATCCATATGCGGCATCTGCATATCGAGAATAGCTATATCGTAAGGACGACCACCAGTGGTAGCGTCGTGTAGAGCATCCAATCCCGCCTGACCACTATCAACTAAGTCATGCTCAACGCGCCAATTAGTTAACAAATGGTCCATTAACTCCCGATTCGTTGCATTGTCATCTACGACTAAAATCTTTTGTCCGACCAAGTCCTTCATTGCCGGAATAGGTTGCTGACTCGCAGATTTTTCGAGGTCTAGAGTAAACCAGAATGTTGAGCCTTGTCCTGGCTCGCTTTCTACACCGATCTCTCCTCCCATCAACTCGACAAGTTGCTTGCATATCGCCAACCCCAAACCGGTTCCTCCATAGAGCCTTGTCGTAGATCCATCCGCCTGATTAAAGCGCCCAAACAAGTTCCCCTGTTGTTCTGGCGAAAGGCCTATCCCCGTATCGACTATTTCGACCCTAATAGTTGCTCGTCCGTCCTCCTGCGTTACGATGGAGTACCACACAGCGACTTCACCATCCTCTGTAAACTTCACGGCATTACCTATTAGATTCGTAAGAATCTGACGGATACGACCGGGATCAGCACTTAACCAAAGATCACGGACTGGATTTGCCGGACAAATAAGTTCAACACCCTTCTCCTGAGCCTTAAAAGCAATCGTAGCACCTAAGTCTTGAAAGAGTTCACCTATTTCAAAATCTACCGCCTCAAGATCCAATTTCCCAGCCTCTACCTTAGAGAAATCGAGAATATCATTAATCAAACTCAACAACGACTCAGCACTGTTCTTAACCGTTTGCGCAAAATTGAATTGCTCACTATTCAGACTACTATCCAGCAAGAGATTTGTCATTCCAATCACTCCATTCATCGGAGTACGAATTTCGTGGCTCATGTTCGCCAAAAAGTCGCTCTTCGCCTGACTCGCTTCTTCTGCAACGAGCTTCGCTTCCAACATAGCCTGCTCGGCCACAATACGTTCGGTTATATCCGTGCGAATAGCGATGTAGCTTTCAGGTTTCCCTTTTTCTCCCATAAAAGGGGTAATGGTTGTCTCCAACCAATATATACTTCCGTCCTTCGCACGATTACAGACCTCACCATGCCATACATCGCCATGAACAATAGTCTGATACATATCCTCAAAAAAGGATTTGTCGTGA
Organism: uncultured Puniceicoccaceae bacterium; assembly: GCA_963933925.1. Lineage (GTDB taxonomy): Bacteria > Verrucomicrobiota > Verrucomicrobiia > Opitutales > Opitutaceae > JAKYXN01. The sequence continues at coordinate 5,340 of CAWVWU010000116.1, read as the reverse complement.
TAATCTGAATTTAACAAACGGTGATTTTTCCCCAAAAGCTCATCTTTAGAATATCCGCTAATTTCGCTAAATTTCTCATTAACAAAGGTTATATCCCCTCTCACATTGGTGATCGCAACAATCGCATGTTGATCGAGAGCAAACTTCTGTTCTTCAAGATCAATCAAGGCTTTTTTCGCTTGTAAACTCGCCTCTTGAATCTCTCGTTCATACCGATGGCGAGATGCCAACATATCATTAAATGCATTACCGAGTTCACCGATCTCTCGTGTCGAAGATACATCAACCTGTTGATCAACCTCTCCCGCAGCAGCAGCCTTGCTCGCCTCTACTAGGTTCAAAATGGGATCGGTGATGCGTCGGGCCAAAAACAGCCCCAATCCGATTGATAGTAAACCGGTAACAGTAACTAAACATAGCATCAAACGTCCCAACCAACTCGCAGACGCCAAGGTCTCATCTCGGTCGATCTCGCTAACAAGAGCCCAGTGAACTCCCGGCAAAACGATATCATGATGTTTTCCTAAAACTCGTGCTCCATCGGGACCATCATATTCCCAAAGTGGCTCATCCATTTCACTTATTTCCACTCCACCATCACCATGCTCGGCAGACCATCGAGCGACCTGTTCAGTATCAATTTCCTGTTTTAAAATTTCGTTATCATTCCCCAAACCTGAACGTAAGCGACCGTCTTCACCCACAAGATAATGCCTCACACTACTTTCAGAAACGTCGTCCCCCATCATATTTTCAAAAATACGATGCGGCTCTATTTGAATCGCGAATACCCCAATTCGGTTCCCCTTTTCGTCTAGAAGCGGAGCGGTCAAAAAACCGTCCAAGGCACCATTGGATGGAGCATAGTATTCAAAGTCAGAAAACAAGGAGCGACCTGTCCGGAGTGATCGTCGGACGGACGATGCAAATTTCGTCTCGGAATATTCTCCAGTAAACAAATTAGTCCCCAAATCGGACTCATTCATCACCGTGTACAAAACATTCCCTTCAGCATCGATAAGAAACAGATCATAGATGTAGTCATATCCGCGTAAAACCGTAACTAAATCGTTGTGCTTTCCCTCGACCCGTTGAATCCAATCCATACTCTTAACGTAGTCCTGCAGAGATTCTCCACTCGCTTCGTACCCTCCTTTTAAATCAGAAAGAAACGCACTATTGTTCTCGTTTTCAGCCTGTGCCTGAAGATCCATAAATCGATAATCGAACCAATTGTGGATAAATGCCGTCTTCGCATCTGCCGCCTGCTCGAGGCGTCGATTCGCAGCATCAGTGAGATTTTCACTCGCTTGATCAAAACTGATCCAAGAAACCAAGCCCATCGGCAACAAAGCCAAGAGCAAAAACCAAAAGGTCAAATTGCTCTTAAGAGACCGAGAACGATAACTCTCCATTTCTACCGTCTCCCCACTCATTGCTTATCCTTTCCAACAACAGAATGAGACCATACACGTTCACGCTGGCGGCAACAGCCGTCTAATAGCGTTTTGAAATTGGAATAGGAAAGAGGGTGGGATGGTGTCATGACGTTGCTACCCCAAAGGGAATGAATGCTTTGATCAGTCCTTTCATGCTCGACCCCATCCACAGAATAATCAGGGTTTATCATTAATTTAATGAATTTTTATAAACAAAAACCCCTCACGTAGACACAGGGTATATCATTCATTAAAACGAACAGAGAGATCTCGTTATTTTTCATAGGGGTTCATCGCTCAAAAATAGAACTTAAACCGGCTTCTCCACAATCATCAGAAATTGGCCCATCGACGAAAAGCGTCTCTAAATAACTGCAAGCCGCTGAACCATCTTCCAAAATCAACTCACAATAGAAGCTATAGAAACCTCCTCGCAAAAAACGCCCCCTCCAGCACAAAAGATCCCCAAATCGGATTTCACCTAATGAATACCCATCTAGGAACCCTTCACAACTCACCCAGCGTATATCGGCACATATCACAGGTTCATAATCGATCCACTCTTTCGCCTGAACCGGACTCACAACCATACGGCGATCCTCAAACACTTTAAGGGGTAACGAAAACACCCTGAAGCATTCAGCAACCTTTCGACTAGGAACCCAGCCCCATCTACCACGTTCATCTTCAACAATGGCAGAAAAAGGTGATATCTGACAATCACCTTCCATCGAGACAAGCCATCCCTCCTCCTCATCAATAGCCTTTAAGATGACTGGCCCCACCTCAGGCTTAGAATCCATCGGATACCTCAATCGATAGCACTCCGCAAAGAATAATAACAGAAGACGTGGCGTATTATGATCATCGTGGTCCGTCCCTGATTCCTCGGTCCATGCCCACAACGCACCACGCGTTCGATTTTCCGCATATAGTTTTCGAATATTTCGCCGCCTCAAATCCGTATCCAACTCTCCAGCCACTAACAACCCCGGAATTCCTAAAGTCTCCGCACAAGGAGCAAACGTATTATAGCAGCATCCCTTACTCGCCGCAAACGCGAGGACCTTCTCCGGACGCTTCGCAGCAAGTCCAAACGACATTTGCCCCCCATTAGAATACCCCATCGGCAACCACGGGACATGGACCAGCTCACCATGTCCCGACAAAACTGAAAGTCTCTCTAAAAAGGATTCAAACAGTCTCAACTCCTCATCATCGGAATCACTGAAATTCTCCCAATAGGCTGTACCAATCACCGCAAATCCAATACGTGCGGCAAACGCATACAATTCAGGATCGGTCGCATACGCTGTAGCATCCATGTCACTCCCATTCCCATAGATAATAAGCCCACGCACAACCGATATCGGCCGAGGGATTGCAAGTCGTACTACACGTACACCTGTCTCCAACTCAAAAATCGAGCCAGATCCAACATGAAGCTCTTCCGGTCCTTCACCCCCGACACCCTCCCCCAACATTCCGCAACATTCGCAACAATCGAATTCAATGCCAACCCAAATCCACAGAAGCCTCAACTACACCAGTATTACAGACTATTCCGACTTCTCTTCATTCGAAAAATCAAACGGTTGTGCCACCTTAACGATCACCTTTCTTCCCCTAACTGTAGGCGGTTCAAACTTCCATTTCATCAACGCATTTTGCGTAATTACAAGTATCCTCTCGTCAACTTCAACATCCTCTCGCTCCTTCAATAACGGAACGTGAACATTCCCATTAGTGTCTATCAAAAATTCAAACACTGCATTCTGAGGGGTGTCCGAAAAGAATTCAGCGGGTACAATTGGTTTCTCCACATAAATCGGTTCAGGAATCTCATCGAGATCTCGGACAGAATAAACGCTAATCCGATCGCGTTCATCGATAATATCAAGATGAAAAAAGTTAATCATAACGGATAGCATACTTGGATTTCCTAAAACGAGTCCACTAACCCGCATGTCGACATCCACATAAACCGTACTCGAATACGCCACTCCATTTATGACTTCAGGAATGAAACGCCAACTTTCAATAACGCGATCCAACGCCTTCCCCAAATCTCGATGAGTCGCCTCAACAACAAGCCAATCTCGTAGCGTCCCAGTCGAATCAACCGCTATTAAAACGCGTAACTGCCCCTCCATCACACCCAAATTCTTGAGCGAATTTGGATAGATTGGTTCATGCACGACCTCGATCCTAAACACCGCATCAACTACATCAGCACTCTCTTGACCTAACAAAGGACCAGAAAACATGCCGCAACACAGTAACAAAGCACAAATGCTCTCCCAGTTGCTGCCTTTAATAAAGAGTCTAAACGAATTGATTAAATTTACATTTTTCATTAGCTATTTTATTAATTGTTTTGGTTTTAATAACTATACTCCACAAACGCCCGAGCTACTTCTAAAAAACAATTCAAACGACTTTGAAGGGTTTCCATCATAACCGGAGTAACCCAATAAGGCACACACAACTTACCATCGCCATCAAGGCTCACTATTCCTACGCATGAAATTCGACAAAGAATTGGACAAACTCCTCGACGATTGGGAACTCGACTTTAAAGAAGACCCGCTCCTAGAAGAACGAGCCCGATATCGCATACGTAGCCAAAAAGGACGCCAAAGCTCTCTCCTTAGGGTACTCGCTCGCCCCTTGAACATAGCTATCGCCGCGGCAGCCATGATCGCCATCGGAGTCGGACTTTCACAACTATGGGATGCTAGTTCCCGTCCCACCGACACCCAATACATAGTCATCTATAGATCTACCATCGACCCCCTCTATCGCCTCTCTACAACAGAGGGATTTGAGCGACAAGGATCCAATGATTTCCTAAAAACCAGCCTAAATTCAAGCAAAGCACTCCTTTGGCTCGAGAGCGAACTCCACCTCGAAAAACCACAAACCAACCGTTTTTCTAATCTACACGAATCCTATGAAGAATCCCTCAATCTTCTATTTGTTCAACTTACGACCCTAAGACAAAACTACGACGAATTCGAAACCCTACGGCACTCCGAAAACCCAATAGACTTTCTTGCCTACTACGACCTCCTCCAAAACCAAAAAGCAATAAGAGAGCAATCGGTAAATTTGACTGAAGAAATCATCCTAAAAATTTCTACAATTTTGGATACAAACCAACAAATCATCTTCAAAAACCTGATAAAAGAAGAACTCCCACCTCCTACTCAGACACACCATACAAATGCCTGAAACCCCATCAGACGATTCGTTACTAATGGTCGCCCTACAGCGAGGCGACGAATCTGTACTACCCCTTTTAATTAAACGCTGGGAACGCCCTCTCTACAGCTTTAGCTACCGCTATGTTCAGAACGAGCAAACTGCTAGGGACATCGTCGAAGAAACCATCGTTCGACTCTTCTCAAAACGCGACCGATACAACCCCGAATACCCTCTTTCCACATGGCTCTTCACAATAGCCTCAAATCTTTGTAAGAACCATGCTCGGTGGAAAAAACGTCACCCTGAACACCCTTGGGAACACCAACCAGATGGGAGTAAAGAGAGCACAACATGGGAGGACAAGATCAGCTCGGATGCACCCACTCCAATCGAAGAAACGGAACGCAACGAATCCCACCAGCTTCTAAAGATTTCGATCGAACAACTTCCCCACGACCTAAAAGTAGTTCTACTCCTTCACTACTACGAAGGCATGTCCTACAAAGAAATTAGCATCGTATCCAACTGTTCAGTTCGAGGAATAGAAACACGACTCTATCGTGCCCGCAAACACCTCAAAGTTCACTACGAAACTGTTTCGGCGTCCTAGAGTGGCCAACCTCGCCACCCGCCCCTAAGGCCGCCCCCTCTACGGGGCACTTTATTTCATTCGTTGAAATAGTCCTCCCCTCTT
>CAWVWU010000115.1:0-11650 GCA_963933925.1 uncultured Puniceicoccaceae bacterium | reverse complement strand
CCTAACACAGAACTATACCACCTGAAGTTTTAACAAGAAGTGGGACATCCCCAGATTCAGATGACATAGGTAAGATATTTAAAATTTCGACCGAGTCTATTTACAAATACAGCGTGAACATGGTTGTTAGGGAAGACTTCGAAGCTCTTTTGGTGCTAAAGAGTAATGACATCCAAAATATTGAGATCAGGTTGAGATCGGAAGATACTAAGTCTCTAGTTGAAGCCTTCATCGACACCTGCTCGATTATGTGTTCCTCTTTTCATGCAGCAGACCCCATTCCTCGGCTGAAGAAGATCTGGAAACATATAGAGCCAGAAATCATGAAAGACAGAAAGGTCGAACAAACTGATTGAGTACGACTGTACTGAACTCATTAGGACGTTGGAAACAAATGATATGGGAAAAATATTAGCTGCCATAATTTCACTCACAGTGCTTTCGTTAACGGTAAGCGCACAAGACCCGACTCGATTTGAGAAGCAAATCCAGGGACTTCTAAGCGAAGAGCATTCTTTCGCCCCGAACAAGGAGCTTATCGTTTTCACGGGAAGCTCGAGTATTGTGCGATGGGGGACCCTTGTATCAGATTATCCTCAGTACAATGTGATCAATCACGGATTCGGAGGGTCTCAGTTTAGTGATCTGATTTTCTACTACGATGTGCTCGTGCGAAAGCCGGCCCCGGATATCCTCTTCATTTACGAAGGCGACAATGATATTGCATCCGGGAAAGACCCAAATCTCGTTTTCCAACAAGCAAAGGATCTCATCGGGATGATTCGAGAAGATCTTCCTCAAACAGAGATTGTCATCATCGCTCCCAAGCCCTGTATCAAGAACTGGAATAAGCGGGAGAACTATATCAAACTAAACTCCAAACTAGGGAGCTACTGCGGGGATCACGATGATCTCGATTTCGTCGACGTTTGGGATCTTATGGTTGATGAAAACGGAGTCGTCCTGCAGGATATATTCGTGGAGGATGGCGATCATATGAACGCAAAGGGCTATGGAATATGGATCCAAGCGATTGGCAGCTTTCTGAAGCAGAGACGAGACTAGGGAAATGCTAGGATTTGAATCAGCATTGTTCTTCGCACCCCAGATTAACCTTACTAGTGCTTCGTCGAGAGACTCCTCAGGCGTCGTCCCGCAACGGGACTCGGTGCGAACCTCAATATAACCTCTTGCCGCATTAGGCTTCACTAAAAGTAATGAGACCCTACATCATACTTAGCTTCACTATTTTAATCGCAGCTGTGTTAGTTTATTTTTATGAGTCGCGATTCGATGATCAAAGCAAAGAGCTCGCAGAGCTGAAGAGTGAGTTGGCCTTCGTTCAAAGTCGTGCGAAAATACGAAACGAAAAGCCGATCGAATTGGCGAGTAAGAACATCGCTGTTCAACAAGTCCAAACGCAGCAGGTTGTCGATCTCGTAAAAGACTCAATCCCTGATGAAGACGTTCCTTTTTATGTGGAAGAAGATGAGGATACTCTAAGATACCGGGCGGGTGCGAAAATTCCTCTTATGGGAGAGCATTTGGTGACATCTCTAACTGGGATAATGCTTTCGAATAAGGCTCAAACCATCATTTATGGGGACCTGTGGGTCTCTAAAGTCGGAAGTAACGACGGTATCTTTGGAGCGGTGATCTATATCGATGAAAACGGGAAATGGATTATTCACCATGAAAACTCTCCTAAGATAAACGAGAATTCACCTTTCGTAAAAGACAAAAATACGCATCAAAAATCTGAACAAACAGATTGAGAATAACTGCAGCATACGTATGTGTTTATCTGATGCGTTGGTGAAACAGGCTAGAGTATAATTCTATGAACAGGTGTCATTATAATTAGACTACTGTTTATTGTGTTAGTGTTTCACTCGACTTGCCGTGGACAGTCGAATGAGAGGACCATCTTTGATGGCTTCATAGAAATCCTTAATGAGAACAAAGAAGAAGCCATTTTTTATTATCAAGATAATTGGCCGTTATTGCGAAAGTGGAGACAAGCTTCGATCCTGAACAGGGGGACGTACAAATGAAATGAGAAGAACTCTAACAAAGTTTCTTAAAGCGTTTTTGCAGAGGAGCTGCCTCACTTCCTAAACTTGAGGTGGTTTAGGACCAGCTCTTTAGTTTTTGTCGGAGGGTGTTTGAATTTGTTGGAGGGCTTTGTCGATGAAGCCTGTGAAGCGATTGTGGACGAAGGCTTCGTTGTAGACGATGAGGACGAGTTGGCCGGGTTGGGCGAGTTGGTCGAGGTCGAGTGGTTTTATGGGGGTTCGTGTTTCAGATCCGTTGCGGTATTCGATGTCGCATACGTTGGAATACTGCATGTCTAGTGAGGGGAGGATGTTAGACTCTACGAGGTACCGGTTAAAGATCCATGAGAAACTATCTCCAAAGATCTTTGTTTTGGGGCTTTGGGTTGAATCGAGATCGTGTTTGATGAGTGTTGGGTACGGCATCATGTCTTTGGGGGCATTCTGGTCTAGGATGTTGAGCATGATGGCGATGTCGTTGTCGTATCCTCGGCTGAGTTGGGTGGTTTTTCCAGAGGCTTCTAGGTCGGCTAATTCGACGTAGGGGGATGTGTTGATTTGTTGAATGGCGTATTGGAGAAATTCGAAGGCGGCGAATTCTCCCCAGTGGGTTCCTGCTCGGCTAAAGAGGAGGTAATCGGGGTTTTCCTCTTTTCGCTGGGAAAACCATTTCACACCATCGATGAGGTTGATGTTGTTCGCGGTGAGGACGGGAGCGAGTTTGGGGTAGTCTAGATGGGGTTTGTTCTTTTCGAATCTCGTTTGAAAGTGAGTAGGGGTGTATTCGGGATATACTGATATTTTAGTGGGAGCGATGATGATGAATATCTCGGCTTGTCTGGAATGGAAGTAGTCTTGGATTTGTTTGAAGTCGGTGGCGAAGGATTGAATGTCTGAGTCAGTCATCCAGTTGGGTTTGATTTTGTCGTAGAGGTAGTACCCTTCGTAGAGCCAGCCTTCTATTCCGTTGATGAGATTTGAATTGGTGGGGCGAACGTAGTTGAAGAGGCTGTAGTTGATTTGGTTGTGAGTTCTGGCGAGGTGGGCTTTGAATCCTAGGCGTTCGATGCAGAGGGTGTTGATGTAGTTGGTATAGCTGCCGTTAATGACGTTTTCTACGGAGAGTTCTACGGGTTGGTTTGAATCGACGGCCCCCGTGAGCGAGCCGTTGGGGAAGAGGGGAACGGTGGTTTGGAGGGCGAAGGTGATGAGGAAGGTGAGGAAGAGCGCTCCGTGGACTTTTTTGCTACGGTCGGTCATTAGAAGCGGAAGTAGATGAAGGGGTTGTGGCTGGAGCTTGCGAGGCTGAGAATGGATAGGAGGAATATGAGATGGGTGGCGGGCAGGGCGATCCATTGGAAGCGTGCGGCGATGGGAGACCATTTGGGTGAGATGTGAATGAATGCGAGGGCACTGGAGATGCTTATCCAGAATAGAGCCCGAGGGTTGAGGATTTCAGCGAGGAGGAGACTGGGGTAGTTGTCCTGGAAGGCGTCGGGGCTGAACATGCGTTGGATGCAGAGGAGGGCATCCGGGAGGGACTCGAGACGAAAGAAGACCCAGGCGATCATCACGAGTAGGAGGGTGATCGGTTGCATGAGTATGCGAGGAAGGGCTTCGAGCTTTTTGGGTCCGATGATGCGTTCGGCGGAGAGGAGTGCCCCGTGGAGGGATCCCCAGACGAGGAAATTCCAGCTGGCCCCGTGCCAGAATCCGGAAATGAGAAATACGATCCAGAGGTTGGTGTAGATCCGGATGGTGGATACTCTATTTCCGCCGAGAGGCAGGTAGATGTATTGGCGCATCCAGTTGGTGAGGGAGATGTGCCATCGTTTCCAGAATTCTGTGATGGTCGTTGCCGTGTAGGGACGGTTGAAGTTTTCCAGTAGATTAAATCCGAACATGCGAGCGAGCCCGATCGCCATATCTGAGTAGCCGGAGAAGTCGAAATAGATTTGTAGTGTGTAGGCGAATATGGCGACCCAGAGGTAGTGGGCTGGGAGTTCTGCGATGGGTTGAGCGAAAAGGCTATCAGCTATTTCGGCCATGGTGTTGGCAAGGAGGACCTTTTTTCCCAGGCCGATTGCGAAGCGGGTGAACCCTTCGCTAATGTTGGTGAAGGATTGGGGTCTGGATTCGATTTGTTTATCGATATCGTGATAGCGGACGATAGGGCCTGCGATGAGTTGAGGGAAGAAGGCGACGTAAAGGGCGTAGTTGGTGAAGCTGGCGGCGGGGCGTACGGAGGTACGGTAGATGTCGATCAGGTAGGAGAGTTTTTGGAAGGTGAAGAATGAGATGCCGATGGGGAGGGCGATGTGTTGCCATTCGTGGGGAAAGAAGGGGAGTTCTCCGAGAAGGGGCTTACTTTCGGATATGAAGAAATTGGCGTATTTGAAATAGATGAGGGCGCCGAGATTGAGCGTGATGGCGGCGGCGAGGTAGGATTTGGCCTTTGTGCTTGAGGGGGAGGCGGCCGCGATTTGGTTACCGGCGAAGTAGTCGACGAGACTACCAATGAGTAAGATGGCGACTACTCTGGGTTCGCCCCAGGCGTAGAAGGTGTAGCTCGCGATCAGTAGGAGGGCGTTACGTGTTCGCTGCGGAAACGCGTAGTAGGCGAGGAGTACCAGAGGGAGGAAGAAGAAGATAAAGATTGCTGAGCTGAAGACCATGAATGGGGGCGGTACGAATTTTGTTCAGAACTTGAAGAAGGGGATTGGGGGCTGCAAGTCTGCGTTTATCGGTGAGGGGGGGAGGTTATGGTGTGTGGAATTTGGTTTGGTTACTCCCAACTAGGGATTTTGAGCTTCCACCTTCGCTAAGGCTATGGCGGACACGGTCGAATGGCAGGCTACGATGGGCATGCGGGGATTTGATCGCGATTGGGGAGGTGGTTGGGTTGTGACTTTGTGACCGGATAGCATCCGGTCCTACATTGATGCGTCAGGTTCCTATTGTTTTGGGAGAGGTGGTTGGGAACTGCTGATTTGGTTGTGTTATGATTGCGGCGTGCTGCTTGATCTTGCTGGTCTAGTGGTCGAATTGGATCAATCCGATGAGCTGGCACAGACTGTGCTAATAGGTAAATCGATAAGAATTCTTATCGATTTCAATCCATCACTGAAACCTAAATACTATGAACACGCTGAAAACTGATTCTAGAATACCTGCTAATTCGCATGCGTCTGCTTGTGGAAATTCGCAGGTGAGTCAGGTTTCCCTTGGAGCATCCGTTCGAACTCGTAAGAGGATTGCTCTCATCTGCCGAGAGTTGGTTAACGAGTCTTGGCTACCGATTGGGCTCCGTAGTCAAGTCGCTGAGGATGTTATGCAGTTGAGCAAAGAGGCAAGTGCTCTCGATTGTGATGTAAGGTATCTCGAGGAATTGGTTACTGGATTAGAGGCTGTTGTTCTCGGCTATGGCGAATTGACGATGGAATCCAAGGTCGTGCAGTTGATCTGCTCTTGGAGAGAGGACGTCGTAGAGATTGCAAACTCTCCATTGATTCGTGTTTTGAATGATGAGAGGGCGATGTCTCGTCAGTGGAAGTTCGCTAGTTGAATCGCAACTTCGTGCTACGATGAGTAAGCGTAGATGAATGCTAATGATTGAGGTCGCGGAGTCTTTCGCGGCCTTTTTTGATTTTTGAGGTCGGGGGAGCTGTTCGAATTGGTTTTTTTTGAATCGGTTTCGTGGCGTTTTGGAGCCCTGTTTTTCTGTTTTGCGGACAGTGCTTATGAATTTGGTCAAGAGACTGAGTAATAGAGCTCAAGTGCTGCCCCTAGTGGGGGATGGTGCGTTCTCCGAAACGTAAATAGAATGCTAATTCGTACTTTGCTGAGAAGTAAAAAAGACGTAAATTAGGATCATGAAGTTTAACGCATTCAGTCTCGTCTCCTTTATGGTCTGCACAATGTTCGTTTGGATTTTCGCTGCGAATTCGATCTGGGATCTCGCATTGGATGTTTTCAATTCGATTAGCTAAATGCAAAGCGACGCCGACTCGAATAGAGCTGGCGGTGCTAGGAATCACTTTCTGAGGATCGTTATGGGTATGAAGGCTACCAACGATTCTACAAAATTTTCGACTAAGTCATGCTCCTTCTTAGTCGAATAAAATGGGCGGATCTTTCTTTTTGGAAGATCCGCTTTTTTGTGTCCAAAAGGTGGGCTTGGTTGAAGGGGAGCTCTGGGCTACGCCGGCACTCGATTGACCGCGACCTTATTTTGAGTGATCCGCTCTGGGAGGGGAATCGATTGGAATCGTTTACGCTCCCGGTTCTGCGGTTCGTTCGCTTGCGTAGCGATCGAGCATGAGCATGGCTTCTGGGTTGTTGGTCGCCCGCTTTAGCTTATCGATCATGTCCGAAACGTTTTTCTCTTCTTCGACTTGTTCGTCGATAAACCATTTCAGGAAGGAAACAGTTGCGAAGTCGGCTGAGTCGTTGGCCAATTTATATAGAGAGTAGATGCTTTGGGATACTTCCTGCTCTTGGGAGAGGCTTGATTGGAAGACATCGAGAGTCGATTCGAAGTCGACTGCGGGAGCAGGTATTTCTGGAAGCACTACTTTCCCACCACGATCGTTTATGTAGGTGTAGAACTTCATGGCGTGGGTACGTTCCTCTTCGCTCTGCAAGGTCATCCATTGAGCGAAGCCATCCCATGCTTCGCGCTCAAAGTAGGCAGCCATAGAAAGGTATGAGTGGGAGGCGCCGAATTCCATGCCCATTTGATCGTTGAGGGCATCCAGTAGTGTTTTATCCAAGTCCATGGGGGAGAAAGTAAGGAAATCGACTGACCCTTGTCCAGTTCGTTTGTAAGGCTTTGATTTTGAAAGCCTTAACCTTATGGGACTTTACTGGTTGTTTTGTGCTGGAATCTTGGCGGGGGCCTTCGCTGTAAAGACGAAGTATTTCTGGCCTACAAAGTTGAGGCATGCCCAGGCGGCAGTTGCCGTGAGAAATGCTGCGGTAGAGGCTGCTGAGTCTGAGGCCGTAAGATCGTGGACAAGGCTATTTAGTCCTAGTCCGAGAAGGTAGAGACAGCCGAATTTAATGAGTTCGCTGGAGCGGATGCGTTTTTGGCGAAAAGTGAATCGCTTGTGTGCTATGAACCCCCAGCAGACGATACAGGCAAAGCTAATGCGTTTGGCCCATGAACTGCTTAGATCTAAGTTGTTGGTCAGTAGTATGTAAACCGAGGAGTCGATCAGCAGGGAAACACCGCTAACGATGAGAAAGCGGAATACTTGGGCTTGGGTTTTACGAAGTGCTGACATGTGTTTTGATTGGGTTTCTCAAATGTATTCTTTGAGGTCAATCGTAGCCTGACGCCGAGAGTTGGGAGTGAGACCTGCGGTCAACGACTTCGTTGACTCGGTTAAGCGAGTGAAGATGAATCTACCTTTTTTCCGAAGAGCAGGATGTCGGCACTGCTGACGCCTAGAAGGCTTTGAGCCCGTTTTAGAGCGTATCGCGTGCTGAGGGTTACGTTCTCTGGGGTGTGTGGGAAAATGTTTTCCGGTCCCATGGCTTCGACGACTCCGGTGTTGGTAAGGACCTGCATAAACTCCGGCATTGCTCCGCCGATGATAACATGGATGCCGCGTTCACCGGCGAGGCGGGCAAAATCGCCGATGGCGAGGGCTCCCTTGGGGATGTAGCCGATGATCGGGCCGAGTAGAAGGGCTCCTGCGACAAGGATGATCCCGCTCGTGAGACTGGAAATAGGAGAGCGTGCTCCGCTGTTATAGTTCAAGGTGGATCGTGTGAGGGAACCCGATACGGGCATTCCTGAACCAATGGCATTGACGGCATCGGCGACTCCCATACTGATCATTTGTTGGCGGATGTCTACGGTGTCTCCCGCTTGAGATGCGAGTGCTTTGGCTATCGAGGCACTTTCGAGGAGGGAGAGAAAGGCAATGGCGAAGGCGACTCCGAGGAGATCGTGAATTTGGGGGAGACTAAAGGTGGGGATACTTATGGGCCAACGTCCGGCGGGAACCGCTTGGAGGGTTTCAAGGACATAGCCATGATCCTTGGCGAACCATGTGGCGAGGGTGGCGAGTCCGAGTGTTACGGCCACGTAGGGGATGGATTTGAGCCAGCGTTTAAGAGCGAGTGCGATGACGATGGTCCCTGCTGATAGAGTGAGGGCGGCGGGGGAGAATGTATTGATATTTTGGAGAATGGCGATGAGTGACTCCCAGAACGTGGCAGCTCGCGGGGCTTCGATCGCGAGGGCTGGGCGGAGTTGGTTGATAATGATTAGCATCGCGGCGGCACTGACGTAGCCCGTTACGACGCTTCGAGACACGTAGCGGATAACTATGTCGGCTCGGATGAGGGCTCCGGCTATCATGATGGCTGCGATCATGAGGAGAAGCAGAGGCATCGCGGCGATACGGCTGGCTTCTGGCCAATTGAGAGAGAGAAATCCACTGAGGAGGAGGACGGCACTGGCGTTTGTCGGGCCCAGCATAAGGAAGCGCGAGCTACCAAGGATCGAGCCGATGGCACTCGAGTAGATACCGAAATTGACGGGAAGTCCTGCGATCATGGCGTAGGCCATGCCTTGTGGGAAATCGAGGAGGGCGACGTTGGCTCCCGCCTTAGTGTCCGCTAGGAGATCCTTTCGCTTGTAGCCTTTTAGAAACTTAAAGAGCGGAAGGGTGAATTTGAATGATGTGTGCTTTTTCACTGTGGACGTGACGGCGGAGAATGCACGTTTGCAGGATGAGGTCGAGGACTAGTCTTGTAGGGAAGACGTTGAAACTTTCGCTAACGTTCCGATGAAGAGTAGGTGATAGATTACAGTTGAGGATCTCTAAATAGAGTCTAAGTATCTAATGGGAAGTTATTTACGCTATGATTTATTGACGGACGGCTAGGAAGAGGGATCAGGGACGTTCTGTTTTCGTCGATCTGTATCGAAGTTTTCCCTGTTGGATTGAAAAGCGTATGTACCAAAGAAAATTCAGAAGTTGGAGGGCGGCTAATTAGGGAATTGGTTGATGAGTTCTTTGGAAGAGAACGGTGAGTGGAGGCGATGTGTGCTTGTACTTGTGGTTTATGGCGTCTGGTTCACTTTTTTCTAGGTTTGATCAGGTCGATTGGAATGAATTTTTTGTATAGTTCATAGTCCTTATCCTTAGAAAGGATTGGTATATTCCATTCGACTGAGCAGGCACAGATCTGGAAGTCTGTGTTCGAGCCTTGAATGCCCTTGCTTCTGCAGATATTGTAGAAACGTGCTGCCATGACGTATATGCTGCTGCCCATCGGTCGGTCGGGGAAGGCTGATAGTTTTTCAGAAAACGCTTCGAAGGTATTCATTTCTCGAATTCCGGAAAGAATTTCCATTCTGATTGGTCCGATCATCTCAATGCGTCCCTCTTGGATCAAATCGACCAATTCGAGGACGTAGCCCGATTTTGTCCCTTTTTTCTTTCGGAGGGCTTCCGACCATACGTCGGTGTCGGCCAATACTTTCACTTTGTCTTTCTTTGGTTTTTGTAGTCGTAATCAGGGTCTAATTCGACCGTTCCAAAGAAATCGAGGACTTTAAGTTGTTCTCTACGTTGGACATACTCGGTAAGTGCTTGGTTCACTGCCTCCTTTTTTGTTTTCATTCCTCCCAGCGACATCGCTTTGGATAGGAGATCTTCGTTTAATTCAATGTTTGTTGCCATGTGCGAAGTCTCGCACAAGACGCGGTTGAGTCAAATTTTCTTTGGTGAATCGCTGAAGCCCCACGCGGAGGGGAGGTCGGTACTTGTTAGGATTGATAAGGAAGGTTTTGGGATAACTAATTCGTTTTTAATGAACTGTATCGAGGTCCGGTCTAAGGCTGCTCTTTGCCTTAGGTTTAGTTTATTTCATCGACTATAAGCTTATGCTCACTATCGAATTTCCAAGGTTTCTCATAGTCTACTTCGAAGAGGTGACCATCTGGGTCTTTAAAGTATCCAGCGATTCCCCAGTGTGTTCTTGTGGCAGGCTTCACCAACGTACCTCCCGCCGCAACTGCTCTTGATAATATTTGGGGAACCTCCTCTGCTGTTTTTGCTAAATAGATGAGGGCAACCCCCGAAAATCCGGAGCCTTCTGATGTGTCCGACATCGCATCTTTAGAAAAATCCTCTCTGGAAATTAGGCTTAGTGCATACCCTCCCAAATTGAACTTTACAAAGCCATCATTGCTTGTCGGGGATCGTTTCCATCCAAGGGACTCATAAAATAGTGCTGATTTAGATACATTAGCAACCCCCAGTAGGATGAGGTGTAGTCTTTGACTGGGTGCGATAGACTCCACCCCGGCCGATTTAAATTCGTGCCCAATAGGTTTGTTTAACATTACATTTTTCTCCATAAGAAATTAAGGATACGTGGAACAAGAGGATAAGCCTCCAGGGTTAGAGGTCTGACCAGACAGCAAGTTCGTTGCCGCTGGGGTCGGTGAAGTGGAAGCGACGTCCGCCGGGGAAGTCGAATATTGGCATCGATAAAGTGCCTCCGGAGGTGACGACCTTGGTCTGAGTCATTTCGAGTTCGGAGCTGTAGAAGACTATGAGGGCACTGCCTTTTTTAGTCGTGGCGGAGAGGTCGGATTTGAAAAAGCCACCGTCGAGGCCCTCGTTGGAGAAGGCGGTATAGTCGGGGCCGTAGTCGGTGAAGGACCAACCGAAAGCAGCTGTAAAGAAGGCTTTGGTGGCTTCGATATCCGTGGCGGGGAATTCGACGTAGTTGATCTTTTCGTGTTGGTTCATGTCAAATGGGGGGCAAAAACGGTTAAAAGGAACGACCCCTTCGATAGGATTAGTGGGCGTGGTCGCAGATGCAGGCGTATTCCGCGTTGGAGCAGCCGGGGCAGGTGGCGAAATTTAGGTTGAACTTTTCGCGGTGGGTTTCTGAGGTCGGGTTGGTTTTGATTTGTAGCATCGCTGGGATGGTCGAGAGGTCGGTTAGTTTCTCGGTTGAGAGGAGTACTCCGTTTTGCTTGGTGAATGAGAGGAGGGTGGGTGCGGTGCGATCACCACCGATGAAACTGATCTCTTGTTGGGCAGGAGCTATGGCTTGGTTGGCTTCGTCGAGGAAGGTGATCTGGACCTGACGCTCGGGAGTGACGAAAAATTCGAAATGTGGTGTTACTGATGTGATGATGCGTCCGCCGTTGGGGCCAGCGACTTTGGCGGTGTGTGCGGCGTCAGGTTCTCCGTGTGAGTGCCCATGGTCGGAGTGATCATGAGAGTCGGTTGCTTGGGCGTGATCGTCTGCTTCCTTGGTGCAGGAGATCGCGAAGATCGAGATAATGCTGAGTGTGGTGGTTAGTAGTGCTTTTTTCATGATGTTTATAATTTGGTAATTGGTTATAGTGTTTTGTTTTTTTAACCACAAGAAGCACAGAAAGTTTCGTCGTTAAACTCCTTAAGTGTCGATCTTCTATCTCGGTACACAAAAGATTGTGGGCTCTGTGGTGGTTGGATGTTATATAGTGAAATTTTGTGTCTTCTGTGCTTTATGTGGTTAAGGATATTTTCAAATTATTCGGAGGCGGCGGATTTTTGGGCGATTGATTTTGCGGCGGG
>CAWVWU010000114.1:0-11949 GCA_963933925.1 uncultured Puniceicoccaceae bacterium | reverse complement strand
AAAAACTCGATCAACTCGGCGATAAAGTAGAGTTCCAGATCTGTGGAGTTGCGATGAACGTAATCACAAAGCTCTCTCGTAAAGACAATCGCCCCTGGGCCTTCTTCAATATCGGAACGCGACAAGGGTCTGTTATGATCAATTGCTACGCGGATGGCTACGAAGAGTCAGGCCCAAATATCGTCAATGAAGCTCTCGTGATTGTAAAAGGTAGCGTCTTTAGAAACCAAGAAGGCGTGCGACTCAGTGCCCAGGAAGTGATTCCACTCGCGAGTAACCTACCAGGACAGATCAAGCATATCACCTGGATTATTGATCCAGAGAAGGATACGGAGAGTTTCTTTTATCTTTACAGAGAAGTCTTGGACAGAAGCCGCGGCGAAACGACAACTGACATCGCTTTCAAGGTAGACGGAAACACTCTAATATCAGCTTCAACAGCGGGCTCTCTCAAGTGGAAGATTGTTCCCGAGGATTGGAAAAAGATTCGCGACCATGAAGCCGTCATTGGGTGTCAGATCCAAACCCAACCTGTTGTACTCAAAGAAAAGAAACGCAGGTGGGGAAAAGCGAAGGTCTAGTGCGTCTCTTCAATTGCAATTTAATCAAAATTCAATCTAGTTACTCATTATGATCAAATTCCTTCTCAAACTTATAGCAGTCGTTGTCGTTGGTCTGCTCTGTTATAATTTCTTCTTTGGGACTGAGGAAGAGAAAGAACGATCGCGTGCCGTATTTGGACAAGTAAAGGAACTAGGGTCCTCAGTTGGCTCACTCTTAAAGAGTGAAAAAGCGAAGTTCGACGAAGGGAAATACGACGACGCCATGGCGAAAGTCAAAAACACCTTCAACAACCTCAAAAACCAAGATCAAGAATCTGGAGGTGGAATGTCGAAGGAGATCGATCAACTAGAAGCCAAAAAGAACACCCTGGAATCCCAACTTTCCACAGCAAAAGAAAACAACGTGGACAACCTTTCAGCAAAAGAAGTCGGTGTCCTCTACAACCAACTCGAATCCCTCTACAAGGAGATGCAAAACGTCTCTACAAAGATGGAACAAGCAGACCAATCAGCTGAATAAATCGATTTTTCCCAGCAACAAGAGGATTGTTTTAGGTCCGGATGCCGAAACTTTTGAGTAAAGCCGAAAGGCCATCCAGACACCTCAAGTCCAGATAACATCCGATCCTATAAATTGCTTTCACTATTCGGCGACAGTAATAAAGGGATCGATTCCCATCCGCACTTGAAAGCTATGGGCGATACTCTTGGCAGAGCCCTTCGCATGCTCCGCACAAGGGCCTTCAAACAGAGATTCGATCGTAAACATAAAAAGCTCCAACCACTTCGTAAAATGGGCTTTTTCGACAGGTAACTGAGCGTGCTTCATCCACGGATTACCAGCATAGCCTTCTTTGCCCAGTAGTAAACGCGACCAAAACGCATACATAGTAGGCAAATGCGTGTTCCAATCTTTCACCATGTCGTCAAAGATCGGACCGATTAATGCATCCTCGCGGACGTTCTCATAGAAGGTATCAACGAGTCGACGTACATCCGCCTCGTTTTCGATATCTCCTCGGGTATTTGAATTAGGCGTTTGCTTCATCACGTTACTTACTTTTTGCCTAGAAAAGAATCTGAAAGCGAGACCGAACCCCATCGATCGTCTCTTCAACATCGTTATCCGCTCCTGTCGCATTCGTGGACTCACTGCCCTCTGCGTACTCATAACCTAATGAGAACTTTACGTTATTGCCCTTAAAGAACCAATTCGCTCCCAAGTACAATGAATCGACCTCGTCATACCAAAACCCTGAAAATGGAGCTCTTCGAATTACTGTAGACAATTTGGCTCCTTCTCCATCCGTATCAACGGATGAAACACGTCCAACTAGCTCAAGTTTCTCTCCCAGCTTTCGAGATCCTTGAAGGAACCAAGATGACGGGCGAGAATCACCACCCATAGCCCGATCCAATTCTCCTTGGACAAATTCGCCGATCATTCGATTTCTACCGATCGTCCAATCTCCATGAACCGCACATGCACTCACGTCGTAGCCATTCCCGTTTCCATTGGTCTGCTGAGCAAGGTCTAGACCATACACGAGTTTGTCCTCTCCGAAAACAGATAGCGAATTCTGTAGGCGAAGATACACCGCTAAATCGTTCGTCGCACTCGTCGACCTGTCCGCTTCGCCTTTATCATTGTTAGTTACTGCGAAAACGGATTTCCACCCGCTTCCCCAAGTTCGGTGGTAATACACTCCCGTATGCCAACTCCCAACACTGCCACTCTCATTCCAATAACGAGTCGAAGCTGAACGCTCGATTGGGATCACAATAGAACTAATCGTAGTCTCCTCATATCCAAAAGGAGCCTTTTGATAACCAAATTGTAGAGAATTTGAATCATTCAACGTCCACGTGATTCGAGCAACTTGCGTAACCACTTTACTATCGGAAAAATCAGTCAAGTAAGTCGCCTTCCATTGATCATCCAATACTGCACTGATGCCCACAAACGCACGTCGAATATGGAAGCGATTATTCGACGAAGGATCTGCTCTGTCGGTGTTGCTTAAGCGTGATGACAGTGAATCGTATTGCGGGTGCAGGCGTCCACTCAGCGTTAAACTCTTTGTCGATTGGCGCTTTTTCTGCACCGATAACACCGGTTCATTCACCGTCGATTTTTCTGAATTGGCCGAGACCTCAGCACTTTTCTTTGCCAAACGTTTCTCGTACTCAGCAAGTACCGCATTTTTTTGAGATTCGGTTATCTGCCCATTCTCCAGCAATATATCCAACAAGAGCTTGTCGCCATCATCGACACCCTCTCCCATCGATGCAGATCGTGCAATTAACGAAACAAATAGAATAAAGATTAAGGTCTTCATAAGTTGCCGGCAATAAAGACAACTTAGTCAGGAATTAGAAGCCGTTATATTAACAATCTTGATCTACGCCCTATTCTATTAGGAATAAGCACCAAGTAAACACCTACAATGGCCAATCTACCGGTACTTTTTGGCGATATAAAATGCCAAACTCCCGATCATCGCGAGAGGAAGTAAGCTCAGCAAACCAGTCGTAAAGTAATAAGCGAAACGAGAATTCTCATCGCCAATAAAACACACCGAACACGCTTGGGCAGATACAGTTCCTAGTACGAATACTGAAAACAAAAACAAAGCCTGTCGTATCAATCGCTTCATCAAACCAAACCTATAAATAGACGAGCACGTAGAGCACTGGCCAGATTCCCACCACAAAATACCAGAAAATCGAATGAGCCAAAAACGAATCCGTGGTCAATTTCCCTTTTTTGAAGTGAACAAACATACGAACCAACGCGAGCAACGCTCCAATAGCGTGTACAGCGTGAGCTCCAATAATCGCATAGAAGAAGCTGCCGTACACATCGGTATTCACTTTCAGACCGTGTGCGATTAACTTCGCCCACTCTATTCCTTGAGCACCGACAAATACAGCACCAAGAAGAACGGTCAATGCAATCAAAGGCCCGCATTTACTCCCACTACGATTTCGATATGCAAACCACATAGTTGCGGCACTCGCGATCAAAAAGAGTGAATTGAGGGCCGTCGCCTCAACTGGAAGGCGTGGTAAATCTGGAGAAGGCCAATTTTCCGCCTGGGAGGAAATGATCATGTACGCACTTACAAAAGAAGCGAAAAACATAACCTCAGCAGCGATAAATATCAAAATACCCAAGACGCTGCTTGGAATAGCGTCTTTACTACGCGACGGACGAGGTCCCACCAAGTCCAATGCTGTTAATTGAATATCTGTACTCATCTTTTGATTCTAAATATTATCGAAAGAATACGATTAGTGGTGATCGTTGCCTTCGTGCGAGTCAGCAGTTCCATGATCGTCATGTGCCGCGTCAGCAGCACCGTGGTCATCATGAGCATCACCATGACCGGGATTATCTAGAATAGCCGGCTCGACGTATGTTTTATGCCAATTGTGTCCTTCTGCCTTCATTGAGTCCGTAGCAGTTCCGAAAAAGAAAATAACGACAACAGCAATACAAGTCATAAGAATGTACGGAGCGTAGATCTTCTCTCCCTTCAAATGCATGAAATGCACGCAAACGTAGTAAGCTTTTACGAGGGCGATTCCAAAGGCCGTACTTAGGACGAGGGCGAGTCTAATGCCGCCTTCCAAGTGAAGCCACTCTGCGACCTCCGGCCCAGTAACGCTTATAGCAAACAATACTAGCAATAGGATATATACCTTAAAATAGTGTTTTTTGTGTCCTGACATCGTAATTACTTTTTAGAGTTTCCGCTTATTTCGCGATGTAGAGAAGGGGGAAAAGGAAGATCCATACGATATCAACAAAGTGCCAATAAAGGCCGATGTTCTCAACGCGATGCCAATTCTTCCCATGCTTGATATCCCGCTCCGCGATGATAGCCATGATCACCATGCCACAGAGAACGTGGAATCCGTGGAGCCCCGTTGCGACATAGTAGAAGGACCAGAAATTATTGGTGAAAAGCGTCTTTCCATGAGAAATCTCAGTCCAATACTCATAGCTCTTAAAAACCATGAAGAACCCACCCAATAAAATGGTTAACCAAATCCACTTCCGCGTCTCCTTAGCATCCCGCTTCTCAGAAGCGGAGTGAGCGAGAACAACGAAGAAACTTGAGGTCAACAGCCAGAAGGTATTAATACCACCGATAAAGGTGTTGGTGAGAGCTGAATCATTAGCCCAGGCACCATGCAGAAAACGGTTCATCAGATAAGATCCAATAAGCCCGCCAAAGATTGCGATTTCCGAACCGATAACCCACCAGACTGCGAGGCGTCCAGTTGGAATTCCTGTGGCACTACGGCCAGTAGCTACTATTTTGTGTCCCATTATATAAAGTCCTCTAAAAGTTAGGCTGGGGTGTCACTCTGCTTCACTACAGGTGGTTCGTTCTGTGGCCAGTAATCCTTGTCGTGATCGGGTGACGAGTACTCGTAAGGTCCGCGATAAACAACAGGAAGGTTCTCACCGAAGTTGCCATGTGGAGGAGGAGAGGCCGCAACCCACTCGAGGGTATTCGCTTTCCAAGGATTGTTTCCGACCTTCTCGCCCTTTCGTAGACTTACGATGAAGTTGACGATAAAAACGATCTGAAAAAGGAGCATGAAGACCAAGGACAGTGTCGCGAAAATGCGCAAATCCTGCATATTCTGCCCCGCCAAATCCGGGAAGTGCTGGTAGTTGTAGATACGACGATGCTGACCGGCCGCACCGAGAACGAAAAGTGGGATAAAAATTCCGTTGAATCCGATGATCGTTCCCCAAAAGTGAATCTTGCCCCAAAGTTCGTTCATCTTACGACCAAACATCTTCGGGAACCAGTAGTAGATCGCTGCGAACGTCGCAATGATCGCAATCGGCACGAAAGTATAGTGGAAGTGAGCGAGTACGAAATACGTATCATGCAAGTAAATATCCGTTCCACTAGAACCGAGCCAGATACCTGTGACACCACCGAGCAAGAACTCAGCGATAAACGCCAAAGCGAACAACATCGGTGTAGTCAGGCGAATTGCTCCACCGTACAAAGTGCCGATGTATGCGAAGAGCATAATAGCAACTGGAATGGAGATCAGGAGCGTCGTCGTCGTAAAGACGTAGCTCATTCGAGGATCGACCCCAGAGATGAACTGGTGGTGAGCCCATACGAAGAAACTCAAAATACCCAAGCCAACTGAAGAATAAAGGATCATGTTGTATCCGAAGAGCTTCTTACGAGAGAAGGTACAGATGATTTCAGCGACGATTCCCATCGCAGGAAGAAGAACAACATACACTTCTGGGTGACCGAAAAACCAGAACAAGTGCTGCCAGAGAACGGGGTCTCCACCTGCGGTCGGATCAAAGAAGGCCGTCCCCAAAGTCTGGTCAAAAAAGAGCATTACCGCTCCCGCAACCAAGGGTCCCACTGATGCCATGAAGAGAATACTCGCGAGAACGATCATCCAAACAATCATTGGAATTTGATACATTTTCATCCCCTTCGCACGGGCATTCATCACTGTCGTGATGAAATTAATCCCGCCTAAAAGGAAGGCGACAATTTCCAGAGTGACAGCGAGCAACCACATGGGCGCTCCGAAGACCGTCGAGTTATATTTCGCTTCCGCCGAAAGAGGTGGGTACGCGGTCCAAGCTCCTCCAAATCCGCCACCTGGGACGAAGAAAGAAGCGATAAGGATAATCGCACTAATCAAGAAGATCTGGTAGGAAAGACGGTTGATCTTTGGAAAGACCATATCGTCACATCCGATCATCAACGGGATCAAATAGTTACCCATTGCTGCGATCAGAACAGGCATCGCTACCCAGAAGATCATGATAGTACCGTGATTGGTAACCAAAGAATTATAGGCCGCTGGCGAAACGATCCCAAAGAAAGGAACGCTAGAGCCCGGGAATGCGAGCTGCATACGGAAAACATAGGCGAAAAATCCGCCAATCAAAGCCATTAGCATCCCAGTAAATAGATACTGGAAACCAATAATCTTATGGTCAGTTGAGAAGCAATACTTGCTCCAAAAACTTTGTTCGTGGTGGTCGTCGTGGGAATGAGCCGAATCAGCCATGTTATATATCCTCCTTCAATTGAAGATCAATAGAAAGGTTCGATGCGATCATCGAACCATCTTGAATTGGGGTATTTGCCACCATAGTTGGGGCATTCGCCGCCACCCAAGCAGTATGCGTTTCCGCATCCTCAATAAAAATTCTTGCTGCCATGATACCGTGAGCCACTCCGCACATTTCTGCACATTGGATATCCCACTCGCCCGTCTTGATTGGCTTGAACCAGCCTTGGATCACGCGCCCAGGTACCGCGTCTTGTTTAAGACGGAATACAGGAACCGAGAAGCTATGCATTACATCCGTAGACTCCAGATGGAAACGATAGGTCTTCCCTACTTCAACATGAAGCTCATCGACCCTCGCGATATCATCATCCGTACCGAGTAACCCATCAGGGCCAGCGTGATAAAACGACCATGCCCACTGTTGTGCAACGATACGTATTTCTTCGTCAGGCTCTGGCTGAGTGATCTTAACATCGGTCCATACGATGAAAGTGAAGACGATGATCGCCGCATCGCACACAAGAATCAAATAGTGCGGGATCTCGATCGCCATCTTCTGCTTGTGAGTCTCACCGGTGATGTACTCTGCCTTTTGACCATCTTTTGCTCTATAGCGAAAAATGAGGTAGAAGAAATAACCGAGGGTCAGGATAAACCAAAATCCAACCAGATAAGTAATCAGGTCGAATAGGAAATCGATGTCCGCAGCATAAGAGGATGCTCTAGGTACGAGGTATTCTAACATGGTGAAAGTGCGTTATGTGAAAGAGGAAGGCTCGTGATATCTAACTTATAGAATAAAGAAAATCGCCACGACACCGGACCAAATAGCGGTTCCGATTAAGGTGATTACGAAAAGCTTACGCGTGATCTTATACGCGTGAGTCTCCGCTTCTTGATCGAATTCTGGGTCGCTATCTGTGTTGCTCATGTTTGTTGGGTGTCGTGTTCGAAGAGTTATATTGAAAGAAAAAGGATTACTTACTCAGTGACTGAATATAAGCGACTACGTCGTTAATCGCTTGTTCATCGGCGAGCATCATCGCCATCGGGCGCATCTGAGCCCCAGTGATATCCTTAGGGTTACTTCCACGGATACCGTCCTTGAAATTATGCAATTGACGAGCGAGGTACCAGTCATGTTGGTTCGAAAGACTAGGTGAATTCATCAGGTCGTTCCCTTCTCCATTCGCTCCGTGACATGCTTGGCAAACCATGTAAAGCATCTTGCCCTTTTCGGCATCCCCTCCTTCGATGGTCACGGGCTGTGCCTTGGACTCCAGAGTCGCGATATAAGCGCCGATCGCTTGGCGATCTTCCTCAGTCTGTATAACTTGTCCAAATGGACGCATAAGAAGACCTGTCGTATCTTCAACCACTCCTCCACGTACGCCGGAGTGGAATTTCTCAAGTTGAGACGCGGTGTACTTCTGAGAGAGACCCGCGATTGCAGGAGCATTGAGCAACTGGTTGCCCAAACCATCTGGCTGGTGACATGCGATACAGTTCGTATAGAGCTGTTTTCCGCGTTCGTCCGCTTGAACTACACTGGCATAGCCAAAAGCCATCGCAACGAGTGCGATCGCCTTAATAGAATTCGTGATGAATGTTTTCTTAGATGCGTTTTTCATTTTATTGAGTGATCTAATGCCAGAAAATGAGTTTTTGAAAGGAGTCGCTAGCCTAAAATGTATTATTGTTTCTAATACAAATCAGTAGAACGAGATAATTTGCTAAATTAGTTTTTGATAAATGACTGCAATTGTTCCTTATTAGAGTAAACAATCACGGCCAAAAGGCAGTGTAATACCCTTTTGAAGCACCCCCTTGTCAAGGATAAATAGGCATCGCAAGCACCTTGAACTCAATTAGAAACAGTTTTTCTGCGGAGCACATCATTTGCTCCCTGACTGCTAATGCAATTCTACTACTTAACCGGACCGAATCGCTTCGTAAACGGATAGTAAATGACCAGGGGTCTCCCAACGACATCTTCCTCAGGGACAAATCCCCAATAACGACTATCTAAGCTGTTGTAGCTATTATCACCCAAAGCGTAATAACGATCATCCGGAACGCTCACATCCCGCCCTGGAGCGAGGTTTTTAATTGCATTATATCCAGCATAGGGCGGCGTTTTGTCTCGGTTGTAGTCAAAAGCAATCGAGCCCGATGCATCTTCGCCGTTAACAACAAGACCACCCTCTTCAATTCGAATCTGGTCACCAGGAGTCCCAACTAGACGCTTAATGTAGAATGAATCCTTACCAATACCATCGATGTTGTTTGTGCGAAAGACGAAGCCATCCCCCGTTTTCGGGCTCACAAAATTGTAGGACATACGATCAACAAAAAGCTGGTCACCGGTCAAAATATCAAAAGAAAAGATCGTCTCTCCTTTTTTGAAGAACTTTCCAGTTTTAACGAGAGGGACCTCAATCGCTCTCATAGTCCCATTTGCTCGTGCCACGTTCGCCTTTAAGCGTCCTCCCGAACCGTTTGTAGCACGCAACTTAGATATCAAATAACTCGGACTCTCTTCTTCCGGAAACAGAGCAGGAAGAACAACTTGCTTCCCCAACGAGAAATCTCGGGGAACAATGAGTTCAACGGGCTCTGCCCCCACCTGAAAGGTATAGCGATAACCCTGTCCTGGTAGCACAAAAAATCGTCGCTTCGAGACAACATCATGAAAAAAGTCATAACCGCTACCGGCACTTCCGTAAACCGGCATCATCAACTCGCCATCGGCGGGAGCCCTTACCTCATACCGTGTCGCACCAAACGCCGCTAAACGGAGTGGTCGTGCTAAAAGCGAAGGCTTCTCCTCCTCTGATTTCCACACCTCAGCAGTCATCCCATGATAAGTGGGCCACATTGAGTTAGTCGGAATCTTGAAGGGTTTAACGAAGAAAGTCGTCACTCCGAGATAGATAATGAGAGCGACAAAAAAGAAATCAACGTTCTCGCCAATCGAAGAACGCGGATAAAACACCCCACCCAATCGACGCATAACAGCTTCGATGTCATCGAGAGCGAGCTTCATCGTGCCAGAGTCCACAGACTTGTCCTTCATCTTGGAGCGAAGTCGCTCGATAGAACTCTCTAGTTCGCTAACGTCTCCATCGGATAGTTCGTCTTTGCGAAAATTGTAAGTTTTGCTGGCGATATAAAGCCAGTGCTTCGCTGCTTGACGCAGTTTGCTTTGTTCCGATTGAAGAAAACTAAACATAGTAAGGGAGTAGTGGCGGCATTGACGACACGAGAACCCCATTCGTCAAAGACAAAACGAAGGGGTTCCTAAAATTTCAATATTCCGAAAGAGAAAAGCGACCTAGTCCCCGCTCTTAAGGACCTTGATAAAGGCATCAGGCGGGATCGATACATTACCGATATTCTTCATCTTCTTCTTACCTTCCTTCTGCTTATCGAGGAGTTTGCGCTTACGGGAAATATCACCGCCGTAACACTTTGCCGTTACGTCCTTACGCATCGCACTCACGTTGGCACGACCAATGATCTTGCCTCCGATTGCTGCCTGAACCGCAATTTTGAAAAGGTGCGAAGGGATGATCTCCGCTAATCGCTCACACAAGTCGCGACCTTTAGCGGGGGCTTTTTCCTCGTGCACAATAGATGAAAAGGCGTCAACAGGCTCACTGTTAACAAGAATATCCATCTTAACGAGTTTCGCTTCGCGGTATTCGTCCAATTCGTAATCCATCGAACCATATCCGCGAGTAATACTCTTTAGCCGATCGTTAAAATCGACAAGGATTTCATTAAGCGGCAAAACGCACTCCAGCATCAAACGAGCACCATCCAAGGTGTCCGTACGCACACAAAGTCCACGTTTCTCCATGACGAGATTGAGCATATCTCCAACGGATTCGTTCGGAACGTGAATCATCGCTCGAATCGTCGGCTCCTGAATGATTTCAATCGCAGACGGATCTGGCAAGTTAACCGGGTTATCAACCTCGATTGTCTCCCCATTCGCCTTCTTCACCTTATAAACAACACTCGGATAAGTGGAGATAATTTCTACTCCATATTCGCGACGTACGCGCTCCTGGATAATCTCCATGTGAAGCAGACCAAGAAATCCACAACGAAAACCAAAACCGAGAGCGAGCGAGCTTTCGCTCTGATAACTGAAGGCGGCGTCGTTCAAACGAAGCTTACCCAGCCCCGCTTTAAGCTTCTGGTAGTCAGAACTATCAACAGGATACAGCCCACTAAAAACCATTGGGCGAACTTCCATATATCCCGGAAGCATCTCCTTCGCAGGATTGATGGCTTTCGTAACCGTGTCACCGATCTTAATATCGGAAACGTTCTTAATATTACATACGATATATCCGGTGTCACCTGCCGAAAGCCCCTTCGTCTTCACCATATGCGGACTAAAAACCCCGACTTCTTTTACCTCGGCCCTTCTATTGTCCCTCATCATTATTACGTTATCGCCTGGCTTCAATTCGCCAGAAAACACACGTACATAGACAATCGCACCACGGTAAGCATCGTAAACCGAATCAAAAATAAGAATACGCGTCTCCTCTGGCTCGGTCCAACGCGGTGCTGGGACACGAGCCACTACGGCCTCCAAAATATCCTCAATCCCGATTCCACTCTTACCACTCGCTAAAATGGCATCCTCCGCAGGAATCGCTAAAATATCCTCAAGCTGCTTCAAACACAAATCGAGATCCGCACTCGGAAGATCGATCTTATTAATAACGGGAATAATCGTGAGAT
Source organism: uncultured Puniceicoccaceae bacterium (assembly GCA_963933925.1). GTDB lineage: Bacteria > Verrucomicrobiota > Verrucomicrobiia > Opitutales > Opitutaceae > JAKYXN01. Next base: position 541 of record CAWVWU010000114.1, on the reverse strand, counting down.
CTTGGCTCATCGCTAAATGAGCGTTGGCCACAGTTTGAGCCTCCACACCTTGAGCCGCATCAATCAAAAGCACTGCCCCTTCACAAGCCGCAAGACTGCGAGACACCTCGTATGAAAAGTCTACGTGACCAGGAGTGTCCATCAGGTTGAGTTGATACAACTCACCAGATTTCGACTTGTAATTCATCGTCACCGGATGGCTCTTAATCGTAATACCACGCTCGCGCTCAAGATCCATCGAATCCAAATGCTGAGACGTTAGGACACGTTGAGTCACAGTCTCCGTGTGCTCCAACAATCGATCAGACAAGGTGGTCTTGCCGTGATCGACGTGAGCGATGATACTGAAATTACGTTTATTTACCGTCTGCATGAGCACTTTATTACCGCCTACGAATGAGGCCGTTTTGATGGAAGCGGAAGAACTTGCGCAGTCATCATCCCCGTTTCAAGCAGTGAATCGCACTTCACGCATCATTTTATACAGTAATCATCGAATTCGATGTCCCGACCGCCGAGAAAGGTCGATTTACCCATAAAA
>CAWVWU010000113.1:0-12015 GCA_963933925.1 uncultured Puniceicoccaceae bacterium | reverse complement strand
TCACCGTCGCCCGCATCGTCCTACAGGATTTCACCGGCGTCCCGCTTCTCGTCGATGTCGCCGCGATGCGCGATGCCGCTGTCGCACGCGGTGCCGATGCCTCGAGAATCGAACCTCTGGTGCCCGTTGATCTGGTCGTTGACCACTCGGTCCAAGCCGATTTCGCCGGTTCCCAGTCCGCGCTCGACCGCAACATGGCGATCGAATTCATCCGCAACCGCGAGCGCTACGAATTTCTCAAATGGGGCCAGCAGGCCTTTGATACCTTCTCCGTCGTGCCTCCCGGCATCGGCATCGTCCACCAGGTAAACCTCGAATATCTTGCGAAAGGCGTGCTTTCCAAGGACGGCACCTACTACCCGGACACGCTCGTCGGCACAGACTCCCACACCACCATGATCAACGGCCTCGGAGTCGTCGGCTGGGGTGTCGGCGGCATCGAAGCGGAAGCCGGAATGCTCGGCCAACCTGTCACCTTCCTCGTGCCCGAAGTCGTCGGCGTCTACCTCCACGGCTCGCTCGCCGAAGGCGTCACCGCCACCGACCTCACGCTGCGTGTCACTGAAATGCTCCGCGCCCACGGCGTCGTCGGCAAGTTCGTCGAATTCTTCGGTCCTGGTGCCGCCGCACTCTCCCTTCCCGACCGTGCGACCATCGCCAACATGGCTCCCGAATACGGCGCGACCATGGGCTTTTTCCCCGTCGATGACGAAACGATCAACTACCTCCGCGGCACCGGCCGTTCCGAGGAGCTCTGCAAAACCATCGAGAACTACTACAAGGCGCAAGGCCTCTTCGGCATCCCCGACAAGGGCGATTGCGTCTATACTGACGATCTCGAACTCGATCTCTCCACGATCGTCCCCGCCGTCGCCGGCCCGAAACGCCCGCAGGACCGCATCGACGTTCCCGATCTCCGCAACAGCTTCAACACGCTTTTCACCGCAAGCCCCTCGGATGGCGGCTTCGGCCTCAGTGCGGACCAGCGGGACATCACTGTCTCCGTCGAGATGCCGGAGCCAGCCGGTTACGCCGTCGGCTCGCTCCTTGAGAGTGTCGAAACCGGCGATGCCGGCGACAAAGCCGAGATGACCACCAACCGGCCCACCTCGCAGCCGGTTCTCGCCAAGGAAGCCTTCGATCCAATCAGCACGGAAATCCTCCACGGCTCCGTTCTCATCGCCGCAATCACCTCCTGCACCAACACCTCGAACCCCAGCGTCATGCTAGCCGCCGGTCTGGTCGCGAAGGCAGCCAATGCACTCGGCCTTACCGTCGCTCCATTCGTAAAAACCTCGCTCGGACCCGGCTCCCGCGTCGTCACCGATTACCTAAATGCAACCGGCCTCTCAGCGGAGCTGGATAAACTCGGTTTCGAAACCGTCGGATACGGCTGCACCACCTGCATCGGAAACTCCGGCCCGCTTCATCCCGCCATCGAGGCCGCGATCAACGAAGGAAACCTTGTCTGCGCCTCCGTCCTTTCCGGAAACCGGAACTTCGAGGCTCGCATCCATGGATCGATCAAATCGAACTTCCTCATGTCACCGCCCCTCGTCGTTGCATACGCCCTCGCCGGCCGCGTCGATATCGACCTCACCACCGAGCCGCTCGGAAACGACAAGACAGGCAATCCCGTTTTTCTCAAAGACCTCTGGCCATCCCAAGCGGAAATCCGCAAACTGATCGATGCCGCCCTCAAACCCGAGGTTTACGCGAAACTCTACGGAAATGTCGATACCGCGAACCCGAAATGGGGCGAGATCAAAGGCTCGACCGGCGACACCTACGCATGGGATGAGAAATCCACCTACGTCCAGTCACCGCCATTCTTCGATACGAAAATAGGCGCCAGCGAAGACATCATCGGCGCCCGCCCGCTGGGAATCTTCGGAGATTCCGTCACCACCGACCACATCTCCCCGGCCGGTCCGATCAAGGAAACCTCACCCGCAGGCCAATACCTGCTCGCCAACGGCGTCGACAAAGCCTCCTTCAACTCCTACGGGGCACGCCGTGGCAACGACCGCGTCATGACCCGCGGCACCTTCGCCAACATCCGCATCAAAAACCTCATGTGCCCCGGCATCGAAGGTGGCTACACCCAATACTTCGGCGGAAAATCCGTCCCGTCACCTAATGTCGAGATCGCCTCCTACAGCGGCGCGATCCCGACCTTCATCTACGACGCCTGCATGGCCTACCAGGAAGAGGGCACGCCACTCATCTGCATCGGCGGCGAGGACTACGGCATGGGCTCATCCCGCGACTGGGCAGCCAAAGGCACCCGCCTGCTCGGCGTCAAAGCGGTTGTTACCAAATCCTTCGAGCGCATCCACCGATCCAACCTCATCGGCATGGGAGTTCTCCCGCTCAACTTCATCGACAAGGTTAGCTATTACTTGGCCTAGGCGTGGGAAGGATTCGGAGTCCGTTACGAGCCAGTTGGCATTGGCGTTGTCGCCGTAGTTTCCGGAGCGGTAGAGTCGGTCGCGTAGGATGCCGAGTTCGAGGATTTCGTTGAGCTCGGTGGCGGAGTAGGTTTCGCCGTTGGTGGGTTTTGTTGGGAGGGTTTCGAAGAGGGTGTCGAGAACTTCGGCGAGTTGGTCGTAGTAGCGTGTGCCGTAGGATTGGGCTAGTTCGTCACTGTGGAGCTTGTTTAGAATGGATACTATGAAGCGGGCTTCGGTGAGGAAGTCTCTTGGTTCTGAGTGGCGGGTGTTGAGTTTTAGTTCTGTTGCTTCCTCTATGAGTTCGGAGAGGGAGGTCGCGTCATCAACGCCGACGGTATTGAGTTCGGCATGAAATTGAACGAGATCAGAAAGTGCATGATGGATGGCAAATTTGTTTTTGGTTTTTTTGGCGACATCGAGGTCTGCTAACATTTCTTGTTCGGCGTAGGAGAGGAATGCTCCGGCATCAGCGAGTGATACGCCTTCACTTCCTATAGCGTCGGCTGTAGCGGTGAGTGCGATGAGGCGCTTGGTTGCAAATTTGATCTCGAAGCGATTCATGCTCTTGAATGCTTGTTCGGGGTCGCCCACTTGCCAAACTCTGTAGATCGTTTTTGTCGAGTCTTCGGGATCTGGAGTTGCTACGTGAATTCCGATTTCTGCCTGATAGCGATCGATATAGGCGTCTATTATTTCTGATGATTCGGCGATGCAGGCGGGGAATTCTTCGTCAGTCGCTGATTCTTGTAGGGCTATAATAGAGATGAAGGCCTGGGTGACTCGTAGTACTTGGTCGGCGGTGATACCGTGAGTTGAGTTTTCGATACGCTTGAGGAAGGCTTGGCGAAGGCTCTCGATATCTTCGGCGAGTTTGTTTTGGTCGAGATTCGGTAGTGCGTCGGGGCCGAGTTTTGCTTGTAGTTGAACGAGGCTTCGGAGGGTTTCTGCGATGTCGGCGGGGTCGCCTGAGGCGACGGCGGCTTTGGCTTTGGTGCCGAAGAGTTCGGAAAGGCGTTGGCCGGTGGCGGCTTCGAGGGGCGTATTGATGCCGTTTTCGATTTGAGCGGCGACACTGTGTGCCCAGGCGTCTATTACGCTGGTTGTGAGATTGACGTTGGTATCGAAGAATCCGTCGTCGGCTTTTTCGGAATCAGAGAAGGTGTTCTTGCCTGCGGCTGCGGCGAAGCCTTGGTAGGCGAGGCGATAGGAGTCGAGGCAGGCTTGGAGTTGACCGAGTTCTTCTGCGTTGGGGGTCGTTGTGGTGGGTAGGCAGGATTCTGGGTTGTCGGGGACAATGTCCGAGAGGCTGCCGAGGGCAGGGATTTCTACTGACTCGGCTCCGATTGTTATGGTGTATCGTGGGTGGGCGAAGTGGAGGGAGCCCTTGAGGATGCCGCCATTGGGGAGGAGGACTTGGACGGAGCCCTTGAGGAGGAAGGAGCCGTTTGGATAGAGGGAGAGATAGAGAGGGTTTTGTTGGGAGGCGGTGAGTTTTATTTGGGAGCCCGGGAGTGTGAAGATGCCGTACCAGGTTTGTTGGAAAATTGCGGATTGTCCGGTGCCTGAGATGATGGGTGTGGTCGTGCCTGCTGCGAAGGAGGGGACGGGAGTGGCGGTTATGAGTTCGAACTGTGGCATCTCTGCAGGGGTGTAGAGATGGCTGGGGAGGCTGCCGCCGCCTTGAGTTTGCCAGAGGGCGAGGGGTATGCCGTCGCTGACGCCGTCGCCGAGGAGGGCGGCGATGTCGTTGAAATTGAGCTCGCCTGTGGGAATGGTGCCTGCAGGGAGGGTGAATGGCGTGCTGGGGTCGGACCCGAGGTAGAGGGAGCCTGTGTCGAAAATGATGCGTTTTTTGCCGTCGACTTGTTGGAGGCGAGCGGTGCCTGCTGGGAAGTCGAACCAGAGGAGTGGGTTGATGGAGTCGATGCCTTCTGGGTAGTAGCGGAAGTGTTCGAGGGTGGCGTTTTCGTTGACCTGTATTAGGGCACCGTATTCGGGGGAGTCCCCTTCGTCGTGTGCTATGAATTGGGCGGTGTCGGCGAGGAGGAGACGGCGGGTTCCGGATACCGTTTGGTGCCCTTCGGCTCCGTCGGCGATGGCGTAGATTTCAGCGGTGCGTGGGTTGTTGGGATCGACGGGAACGTTGAAAGACCAGATCGTGTTGCCGAGTCGGTTGGTACCGAGTCTGGTGGCGTTGCCGAGAGCGAGAGTGCCGTCGTAGAAAGTGATGCTGCGGGTGACTTCTCGGGAGGAGGACTCGATTTTAAGGAGAAGCTCGTCAATGCCATCAGTGGATTGGTAGGTAGCGATGGGATCGGATATGGCGAGGGGGACGCCGTTTTCGGTTTTGACGATACGCCAGAAGGCGGTGCGGTCACCGGGCTGGAGTTGGCCTACGAGGTAGACTGAGGTCCTAGTAGAGATGGTGACGCTTTCTTCGAGGGCCCACGGTCCGGTGAGGGTGGCTGATTTTTGAAGTTCGTAGGTGGCTCCGATGTCTCCCTCGAAATCGAATGCGAGAGGAGATCTATCAATGCCGATTTCGGGGGTGACTAGGGAGGTCTTGAGTTTTACGGAGTTAATGAAATCTGGATTGGTGATGACTGTGGCTGGATTTGTGAATACCGTGACGAGGAGGCTTTGTTTGGCTGAATTTCCCGCTTCGTCGGTGACCGTGAGGACGAGTGAGGTGGAGCCGAGTTGGGAGTTGGCGGCAGTGAGGGAGAGTTGGCCGGTGTTTCGGTCGAGAGTGATGGTTGAGAGGAGTTTGCTCGTTGTGGCTGCGATGGAGTAGGTGAGGCTCTCTGCGGGGCTTTCTGGGTTGTCGACGTAATCGGCGAGTTTGAGGGATTTGTTGAGTTGGAAGGAGTTGAGCTTTACTGTTGGCAGTGAGTCGAATGTCGGTACCTGGTTGATGGCGGTGACTTTGATTGAGATGGGGGCTTCGACGGTGCGTTCGAAGGAGTCCGTCGCGGTGAGGGTGATGGCGCTGGTGTCGGTACTCGAGGATTTGGTGATGAGAAGGAGTTCGGCTTTTTCTTGATCGATGGTGGCCTTTTCGAAGAGCTCGGGCTTTTCGATGGTTTTGATCTCGTAGGTGAGCGGATTGTCGTCCTTGGCGTTGAAGAGTGTGGCGAGGTCGAGGCGTAAGGTGGAGGATGGGGTCAAGGTTGATGCCGTGGATACGGGGGTGAGCTCGAATTCGGTTTTTCCAATGTATTCGGGTATCGGAACGATTTCGGTGATGTCCAGGTAAGCATAGCCGGTGTTTGCGGAGAGAGTGCCTGCTGCCTCGTCACTTGGGAGGGTTAGATTCTTGTGGGCGGTGCCTTCGGTTTGATCCCAGAGGTAGAACTGGAAGGCTTCGGAAATCGTGCCGAAGAGTTCTTCTGTTGGGAGGAGGCGTATTCGATCTGTGGGGAGGAGAGGGAAGGCTCGTTTTTTGCTGGAGTTAGTGATGGGGGTCCAGTCGGTGGAGCTGTCCGGTTGGTATTGCCAGGTGCCGAGGGTGAGGTCGGGACGGTGGAGAGCGAGGGAGAGAGCGTTGCCGTTGGGATCGTAGGCGACTTTGGGGGAGAGTTGAGCGAGGAGGTCGGATATTAGGGTGCCGGGATTGTCGCTGTCGTTTTGGTCGATGGTATCGAGTTTTGTGGGTCTTATGAGTTTTAGGACGGGTGGGAGGTTTGCTCCGGGAGTGAGGATGAGGCTGCGCTCGGTGACGGTGGAGACTCCAGTGACGGCCGTTGCGATGAGTCTGAGGGTGTAGGTGCCAACGGAGAGTCCGAGTGCCTCCGTGTCGATGCTTGTTGAGACGTCGAAGTGGTCGCCGTTGAGGACTCTGGTGAGTGGCGGGCTGGTGTGGAGGAGGTTTTTTTCGGAATCGAGAATCTGATAGTGGGCACTGGCGAGGACTTCAGGGGCGTAGTTGGAGCGGTCGCGGTAGGTGGTGACTGGGTAGGCGGGACCCCAGCGGTTGTCGTCGTAGGCTACGCGGAGGTAGAGACGGTGGAGGCCGGGAGTGGTGGGGAGGGTGGTTTGGAAGCCGCCAGAGGAGTCGCCGTCTATGGGATCGGTGATGGTGACTGGGGTGGCGTTGCCGAGGCCGGGGTCGGTGTTCCAGAAATACTCTGCGTTGGTGGCGGCGTGGGATGGGAGGGTGCCGTTTAGTGCGAGAAGGAGGATGTAAATGAGTTGGCGCATCTGAACTCTGGGTGGTTGTGGAAGCTTTTATGGTGCGAATCTAGTAGCACCTTCGATGGGTGTACGGCGCTGTTTGAGGCCGTCGGATTTCCGGAATTTATTGAAAGACTGAACTGGGCCTATTGGGGGAGATCGTCCGTGGGGAAGTCATCGGTTGGGCCGTCGGTGGGACCGTCGTCTTCGATGACTGGTTCGGCGGTGGCTTTGAAGGAGATGTTGATGGTCTCGCCTGCTTGAGCGGTAACGGGTGCGTCGACGTGGTAGACGACCGGGACGGCGGGCATGCCGGAAAGGATGTAGGGGTGATCGCCGCCGTAGATACCGGCATTGGTGCCGAGGCCGTCGATGTTAATGGCGGGGGAGTCTTGTTTGAGTTGGTAGCTGGCACCGAGTGCACCACCGGTGAAGATGTCCTCTTGGGGGATGTCGTTTAGATTGGTATCGCCGGGCCAGGGGTCGCGGTTGGAACCGTCGGTGGCGTCGATGATATTGTATTCGGCGAGGCAGTTGTTGAGGGTGAGTGTTAATGAGGCACCGTAGTAGATATTATAGCGGAAAGTGGCGTTTGATGTGTTGATGAGGTAGCTGAGAAAGACGTTGTGATAGAATTCGCTTTCGCTGGCTGCTGTTTGAACAAGGAGGAGGGTGTTGTTGTAAACTTTGAGATTGCGGCTGGTGCTCGTGAGCGTGTTCCCTTGTACGGAGATGCGGTAACATTGGCGAATCGTAGCATCGTTAACGTTATTAAAAATGATGTATGCTGTACCGGTTTCAAAAGTGGGGGCGATGCGTTCGATGAGGAGGTTGGCACAATCATCGGCGTCCAATCTGCCGATTTGAAGACTGCGAAAACTAGAACCGTTGGCGGTGGCATTTGGGAGAGTGATTGAGGTAATCATTGCTCCGTTCATTGGACTGGCGGCCGGGAAGTTGGTGTCGTGGTGCCAACCGGGGCCGACCAAGTGGAGTTCTTTGTCGAAGGTGACCTCGCCGTAAGAGGTGGGGGAGCCTGCGATGACGAGAGTGTCGCCGGCAGAGGCGGCGGTGATGGCGGCGGATAGGGACTCGAAATCGGCGGCCCCTGGAGACTTGTTGTCTACGCTCCAGGTCGCGGCATGGAGAGCTGTTGCTGTAACAGCGAGGAGGGTAGAGGCGATTGTTTTAAGAAGGTAAGCTGGGACTCTCATAATTGGTAGTAATACCAATTATAAGTCGCTTCCTTTACGAGTTTTTTATTAACTCAGGTTGGAGAATTTCCCCTTCGGGGATTGTGGATTGAAGATACTTTTTGTTGGGAACCACGGATGGACGCGGATAAACGCGGATGATTTGGTTGATGCCCTGAGGGATTGAAGATTGAAAATTGAAAATTGGGTTGTGCCCTTCGACTGAGGTCAGGATTCGAACAATGTCCGAAGGTGATGGGGTTCCGTCTTCGTTTCTCTACGCCGCGACACGTGTGTTTTTGTTTTAACCGCAGAGTACGCTAAAGGTTTTATCCCTGCGGGAATTGAAGATTGGGGAAGGGTCGAAGCGGCATCTTGCCACTTCGACAGGCTCAGGATTCTCGACCGCTTTTGATTGAGTTGTGGGAAAGCGGCAGGATGTACGCTTCTACTTTGATTGGGTTGATGAGTGGGGTGGATGAGACTTATGTCGTTTGTTTTAGCCGCCTAACTTCGCTCGTTGAGCTTCGAAGGGCACAGCTATTAAATGCTAATTGATGCGACGTAACGAAGTGGAGATGGCGAAGCAATGAGTTGCTTCTAAAATGGGGAGGCGGAAGCGAAGCTGAATAAGGTGTATTGGACCGAGAGGAGAAGCGTTTGTTTGCCATGATGCCTTCGTCGTGGTTCGTCAGCGATTGATGATGTCAACAGCTTGTCGCAGAGCCTGAGCTTGTCGAAGGGCTGCGGGGTGGCAAACAAAGGGTACTGATATTCATATTTGGCTTTGTTCGGGAATGTTTTTCGCTGATTCTCTAATGTGTGGTGATCGTCCCTTTAGAATCGATGGACCAGACTTTAGTGAGGTCGCCTGTGTACATTAGTATTTGGCGAATTTGAGCACTTTCAAGTTCCGCTTTTTGTTGAGGGGATAAGGTCTCTTCCAGTGCAGGTTCGAAGAGGAACCATTCGCCGAAGTTGTGATGTTCTGGTTTGTAGGTTTGGCTGTAGTAGCCCGTGAGGGTGATTGGCTCCGTGGTTAGGCCGTTAATGATGGTGCGATCCCATTGTAGGAGAGGAGCGGTGTATCCATTGACGGGGCCGGGTCCATCGGGCCACCAGTGTTTGATGTCGATTGATATTTCGTTGTTTTTCGTTTTAAACTGATGCTCTCTGGGGATGGCGTTGAAGGGGATTTCTTCATTGGGTACTTGTTCTAGTTGAACGTTACTCTCAAGTGTCGTTCCGAAGGTCTCTACAGAAAGTTGATCAATTGCGAGGACAGGTGTTTCGTATTTGGTGTTGAGGTACCATGAGAAATCTTCCGTGGATATGAGAGGATTTTGGTTTGATTTTGGAAGTGAATTGAAATGGCCGGAAAGTGTAATGATTGCTTCCTGATCTTCGCGTTGTGGGTGGGACCATGAATCGCTAGCGATGGTGGTTGAGTTGTAGCCATCTTTGCTTTCGAAGGATGCGTTGTTCCATGTTTCGGGTGCCCCATTGGAAAGGGTGATTTGACCGTTTTTATCGATATGTTCCCACTCAACTGTACTCAGAAGGGAGGATGATAGGCCCGCTTGGTCGAGGATTTTGTTTTTCCCCGACAGGTTCAACAGACTTTTCATTCGATGGATCGAGAAAATATCACCCGAGCCTTCGCCTTGAAAAACGCGATATGCATTGGAGCGGCTGCTGTTTAGTACCCAGGGAAGACCAGCCCCCGATTCGTTTTGAGGGATTTCTCGAATCTGCTTCACGATAAAGTTCTCCATTGGAGCGATCTTCTTGTATTCGAAATCTAGGATCATTTTTTCACGGTCTGGATCGTTGACGAGGTATTCGTCGAGTGCTTTGACGAGAAGTGCGGAAAGTGTCTGGTAGTCCGATTCCCAATCCAAAATATAGTTTTCACCGAGGGGGATCAAATTGGAGCGTTGGTTTACATAGAAGTAGGTTCTTGATGTGAAAACTTGGGCATGAATAATTTCAGGAATCATTCCTTCGTCAGGGTTGGTTACTGAATTGGCACCGACTTGGGTGGTAAGGTAAATATCAAGTTTTCGATAGTTTTGGAGATTTGTGTAGACGGCTCGAGCGACGCCGTTGGCTCGTTCGGTTTCGTCGGGGAAGCTATGGTGGACGAGAAGTGCCATACCGACTTTGCTTTCGTCTATGCCGTAGCGGAGACGTTCGAGAAAGGCGTTGTCGTTGTAGAAGCTCGCGTAGACTTTGCGGATGGCACGAAAGACTCCTTGTTCATTCTCTTTCGATGAGTCACAGAGCGAGGGGCCGATGTTATCGGCGTCGAGATTGTCGAGCAGGCAACCGCTATAGCTATCGTACAAGCCTGCTCCCACGAAATTCTGGCTATCCTCTACGTTGGTTGAACTGCGAAATCGTATTTTTTGGTCGCTGTCGAAGGGAGATAGGGCGGAGATAATTGCGTTTTTTTGTGAGGTGGAGAACTGGGATTCATCTTTGATGAGGTCTCTGATTGAATCGAGGTCAGCTTTGAGTTGTGGGAGGTTATCGACCGGCCATGTGTAGTCGCCGAGAAGAGTGCTTATTCGTGTCTTGAGCGGGATGCCGTTGATTTCTTGATCGAGGAATTCGAGCCAGAGGTCGAACGAAAATGCGATAGCTTGAGGTGAGTTGTCTGGAATGGAGCGACGAAGGGTTCCGAAGTTTGCGGCTTTACCACCAAAGTGTTTGATGTCAACTGGCGTGAGTGTATCCACTGATCTTGAATAGGCCTCCAGTCGTTCGATCGACTGAATCTCGAGTTCGGGGAGCGTCTTTCGGGAGATTACTTCTTGACGGAGCTCAGATGGAAGATCGGTCGGGAAGAGGCGAAGGTCTATGGGGGATGAAAGGAGGTAAGTGCTCGCTGAGACCTGTAGAACCACTTCTTTGCCAAGGAGGTCGATGAATTTGTTTTTTAGATCGGAATCGCTGACATAACCGAAAGGTATGCCTGATGCTTCGGCAAGAATTGCGACGTGGCTATTATCGCTAGCAGGAGTGAGTGTTATGATTCCTTGGACATAGGGGACTTCAGCGGGTAAGTTTTCGGTGAGAAGAATGTCGTAGGGTGAGAGCGATCCGTTTTCATACGCTTCTTCGATTTCGTCTCCCGGAATGTAGACGAGCTTTCCTACGGCCCAGCCATTTGTGTAGGCAGAATCTCCTGTTTCCCATTTACTGATGGAGGAGACGTCTATGTTTTTGGCGGCCAACCACTGTTCTTCTTGCTGGGCAAGCGAGCTTTGTTGGTAGCTGGGAGTGTAGAATCCTTTAGTGCCTTCCGGTTTTATTATCGACGTATCGACGAGATGGTAGAGATAGTTGATCGATTCTCGTGGTATTGTATCTTGGGCTATAAATTGGATACCGTATTCGTTATATTCCGGTGCGAATATAACATTTCCGAGGATGGCTTCGAGGTTCTCGTTGTACAGGGTTTTTAGATTAAAGTCCGCGGTGCTGATTTCTGAAAACTGTTCGATGCGGTCCGTTGCGAAATTGTAGTGGTAGGGATAGGTTTCGCTGTTTTGGAAGTAGACCGTCGTCAAGTCATCGCCGAGGATGATGAACTTAATCAAGGATAGAGGTTCATCGGTAAAGAATACTGGTATGGTAAACGCTTTTTGAAAGGGATCATCTGGGAATGCGATGGTCGTTTTCCACGTTTCGTGGGGAGCAATCGAGGGAGCGGAGGATTCGGTGATCTTGAAAAAATATCTGTTCTCTGAGGTATCGGTTTGGTCGATCAGGTAATTCCAGTTGGCCCCATATTGGGCATATATGGGCCACCACTCTTTAAGGTCCGAAGATTCGTCGATACGATAGACTGATGAGGCTAGGCCATTTTTGAGTTCGATACGAGCAGTCCCATCCTCTTCGAAGGGATCAATTGTAACATTCGTTGCAAAGGTCGAAAGTGTTAGAATTGTCCAACTCAGGACGAGTATTGGGAACCTCTTCATTTGATAGGAATGGTATATAGAGAATTCAGAATCAATGTTACAGGAGGTATGAGGGAACACTGTACCTAAACGTTTCAATAAATGGAGTTTTTGAAACCGCGAATGAACGCTAATGGACGCGAATTTTTATTCAATTTCAGTCGTGCCGGGTTTCGCATGGTATGCATGCTTTGTTTTAATTTATCCATCAATCGTAAGCTTATCTTA
>CAWVWU010000112.1:0-12054 GCA_963933925.1 uncultured Puniceicoccaceae bacterium | reverse complement strand
CATGAAGCTGAATGCCTTCTCCAACTTCTTCGCGCGGCGCTCACCGCGGACATCGCGGTCGTCCTGCATGTACATCCCATGAAACTTGGACAACTGGCCACTATCCGCACAAATCGAGCCGGTCGAAGCATCGTTCAACTCCTCGGCTAAGGTGCCGCGCAAATTTACACTGTTCTCCTTGATTGACTCGTTTTTATGGAGCTTTTTCGCTTCGTTTCCAGAACTCATAGTTGCGGCGTTTTTAGGGGCAGAGAGAGCAATGGCAAGGAATAAGGGCACATTATGACGCGAGATCCCACAAGATTGCACTGGACTTCAAATGCCAATGTACATCCCATCCCAGCAGCCGTTCAACAATCGAGCCCACGCCCTAGTAGATGCTTTTCCACGATAGCACATTTCTTTTAATATTCCTCCCCATAGCGTTCCTTACCTTTGCCGCGCTATCCCTCTGTAAACGCCGAACTGCCAGCATGCTATGGCTTACGGGTGCTTCGCTCGCTTTCTACGCAATCGGCAGCTGGGCCCACCTCCTCATTTTCGTAGGATCCATCGCCGCCAACTACCACCTTTCTCTCGCGATGGGAAACGCCAGCAGTGACCCCAAAAAGAAGAAAACGCTCTTCATCACGGGAATCGCCCTCAATCTGGGAATTCTCTTCCTCTTTAAATACCTCAATTTCACAACGAGCACACTCGAAAGCCTCACCGGACTTCCCCTGGAACTCCCGCCACTCACTCTCCCCCTCGCGATCTCCTTCTTCACCTTCCAACAGATCGCCTACCTTTCGATGATATTTCGATCGGGCCACGACAAGGCAAACGCACTCGAATACGTCCTCTACGTCTCCTTCTTTCCCCAACTGATCGCCGGTCCCATCGTTAAGCCGGACGAAATCATCCCCCAGCTGAAGTCCAAATCATTCGGAAAACTCAATTCCTCCAACCTCGTATTTGGCATCAACCTCCTCGTCATCGGCCTCGCAAAAAAGCTGCTCATAGCCGACAGTCTCGCCCTGATCGCGGATCCCTTGTTTGCACAAAGCTCAGCAGGTAACGACCTCGCAGCCACCCAAGCCTGGATCGCGATCACCGCATTTACCTTCCAAATCTACTACGATTTTTCATCCTACTCTGACATGGCCCTCGGCCTTGCCCGTTGCTTCAATCTCAAGCTTCCAGAAAATTTTGCCTCCCCGTATCGTGCCTCCAGCATCATCGACTTTTGGAGACGTTGGCACATCACCCTCTCCAACCTGCTGAGAGACTTCATCTACATCCCACTTGGAGGTAATCGCTTGGGATCCCAACGCACCCTCATCAATTTAATGACCACCATGCTCCTCGCCGGCCTTTGGCACGGAGCCAATTGGACCTTCATCATCTGGGGTGCCCTCCATGGCCTCTTCCTCATTATCAATCACTGGTGGAGAACGGCAAAGTTCCGCACGCCTCAAACGATCAGCTGGGCAATAACGTTTCTCTGCGTCTGCCTCTCATGGACTCTCTTTCGAGCCAACAGTCTAGAAGAGGCCCTTCGTCTCTACGGCAACCTCTTCGGTAGCAGCTCAATCTTCCCCAGTGGCCTCAGTGGTTTCGACTACCTCAAGACCCTCGGCATCCAAGAACGCTGGAGCGAACTCCATTTCGCCCTCCATTCACTCGGCCTCTACCCCGATGCTAAAAATGGACTCCATCTAGGCACTGCCTTCTTCTCCGACTTCTCTTGGTCAATCATCACAATAGTACTTAGTGCAACCATAGCTATCGCCTTCAGACGCCCGATGACATGGCTCAGCAAACCAATCAACGACAGTCCCAAGTTCTCACTCCTCGGAGCCATCCTTCTCGGACTGCTCTGTGCCTTCACGTTAGTGAATACAGGCGAATATCAAGCGACCCCCTTTATTTATTTTAGATTCTAATGACACCCCTAAAATATATCAGCATCGCCGGAGCCATATTTGCCATAAGTATCGCAGCCTTCTGGGGGCTTTTCACCCTCCACCTCGGACACCCCTGGTGGAATTTCCACTCCAATCGAGAGATCTGGATCGCAAAACGCTTCATAGCATCACAAACTCAAGGTCCAACCATCTGGCTCCAAGGCGGATCTGCGACATGGTTCGGCTACGACTCAGAATCCATCCAATCAAAAACCGGATACAATGTCGTTAACCTCGGTTTCAACGCCTCTTTTCCAATTGATTTCATGACAGAAGAAATCATGCGATACGCGAAGCCAGGGGACATCGCCGTCCTCTCCCTCGAATACGAACTCCTCTGGAAACCCAAATACAATACCTACTCCGTTAACGAACTCTCGATCTGGAACCCCGACTACTTCCGCAGCCGCTCCCTCTCCAATAAACTGTCCTACCTTAAAAAACACTCATGGAGAAAGATCCTCGCAAGTGATCTCAACCGATTCACCAAGGCTTTAGACATCGTCGACGACAACACCTTCACCCTAATCTCCGACTCCGACATCCAATCAAACCTCCAACAGAAATGGGGGAAGAGCTACACTGACGAACTCCCAACCTTCTACAACTACCTCGATTGTAGCCCCAACGGCGACTACACGTACCAAGAGGAACGCCAGTGGGATTCAGGCAGCGACTACGAGCTAATGGAAGAACACGAAGTCAGTAACCACGCAAAAAATACGCTCACAGATTTCGCTCAATGGTGCCAAGCTAACAACATAACTCCCTGTATCACCTGGCCCAGCATCGCCCTAAACCCACTGCTAGATCTAGAAGCTCTCCAAGTCATCAATAACCTAGGGCACTCACAAAACACGATCGAAACTCTCGGCTACCAACTTCTCGGCACCCCCTTCGACTTCGTCGCCGACATCAGCGATTTCTACGACACCAACTACCACCTCACCCCAAAAGGAAGAGAAAATCGAACACGAATTTTCGAAGACAAACTATCAACTCTCCTCCCAAACCGACCCACTCCACAGTAACAACGCTCTAAATATCCGTCAGGACTACAGATCCAACATATGGGTAGCGGCACATCGTCCCGATGGCCACGCCTCCCTCATACATGTCCATCGGGACGATCGACGCTACCAATAAACCCACAACCCAACCTGTCACGGTGTAGAGGAACGAAGTCGGATAAGGTGCTACGTCAGTGACTGCATCACCTGCAGTCACAAAAAAGCCCCACATCACTGCAGGGCTTTCGTATTAAAAACCTAACAAATGACAGGCCTAGTAACGGTAGTGGTGAGGTTTATAAGGGCCTTCAACCTTAACACCGATATAGTCAGCTTGTTCTTGGCTCAAAGTAGTCAATTTCACGCCAATCTTCTCCAAGTGAAGGCGAGCAACTTCTTCGTCGAGATGCTTCGGCAAGAGATAAACACCTGGCTTATTCGTTTCCTTCTTTTCCCAAAGATCAAGTTGAGCAAGCGTCTGATTCGCGAACGAATTCGACATAACGAACGACGGATGCCCAGTGGCACAACCCAAGTTAACCAAACGACCCTTCGCCAACATATAGATGCTGTTACCTGCAGGGAACGTATACTTATCAACCGCACCTTGAGACTCGTCCTTGATCACTAACATTTTGATGCCTTCAACAGCATTCAACTTGTCGATCTGGATTTCGTTATCGAAGTGACCGATATTACAAACGATCGCCTGATCCTTCATCTTCTCCATGTGTTCAACACGGATAATATCCTTATTACCTGTAGTGGTCACATAGATATCTGCACGACCGAGAGAGTCCTCAACGGGGCAGACTTCAAAACCTTCCATAGAAGCTTGAAGAGCACAAATAGGGTCAACCTCATTGACGATTACACGTGCACCCATTCCAACGAGAGCTTGAGCACATCCCTTACCAACATCACCGTATCCACAAACAACAGCAACTTTACCACCGGTCATGACGTCTGTTGCACGTTTGATACCGTCAATCAAAGACTCGCGGCAACCGTAGAGGTTATCGAACTTGGACTTCGTTACTGAGTCATTTACGTTGACTGCAGGAACAAGCAGTTTGCCCGCGTTCATCATTTCGTAAAGACGATGTACACCAGTAGTAGTTTCTTCAGAAACACCCTTCCACTCCTTAACGTTTTCGTGCCAGCGTGTCTTAGTTTCACCATGAACCTTTTTAAGAAGGTTCTTGATCACTTGCTCCTCTTCGGAACCAGACTCGGTGTTAACCCAGTCACTACCGTTTTCGAGCTCATAGCCCTTGTGGATAAGAAGGGTCGCGTCTCCCCCATCATCAACGATGAGTTGTGGGCCGAGGCCACCTGGGAAGCTCAATGCTTGATCTGTACACCACCAGTACTCCTCGAGAGTTTCACCCTTCCAGGCGAAAACGGGAACACCTGATTTGGCAATCGCCGCAGCCGCATGGTCTTGAGTGGAGTAAATGTTGCAACTTACCCAACGAACGTCAGCTCCGAGATCAACGAGTGTCTCGATCAATACTGCCGTTTGGATCGTCATGTGCAAGGAACCCATGATACGAACACCCTTAAGAGGCTTCGCAGCAGCGTGCTTGTTACGGATTGACATTAGACCTGGCATTTCGTGCTCAGCAACGTCGATTTCGTTACGTCCAAACTCAGCCAATGACATATCGGCTATCTTATAATCTTTTCCTGGTTCTAAAACTGTTTTGCTACTCATAATTTTTATTCGGTTTGAATTATAGCTAATAAATTAATCACGCTCGGCTCTAGGCCTTAACTGCCTTCTTAAGGGCCGCGACTTTATTGGTTTGCTCCCAAGGCAAGTCAGCCTTGCCAAAGTGACCGTAGTTTGTGGTCGAACGGTAAATCGGACGCTTCAATTTCAATGCAGAAACGATCGCCGCTGGCTTAAAATTAAACACGGTTTCAACTGCCTTGATGATCAAGTCTTCGTCGACGGTAGAGGTCCCAAATGTATCCACTGTGATACTTACTGGTTCTGGGTGTCCAATCGCATAAGCGACTTGAAGCTCTGCACGCCCCGCAAGGCCAGCTGCCACGATATTCTTAGCAACCCAACGACACATGTAAGCAGCAGAACGATCAACCTTAGAGGGATCCTTACCAGAGAAAGCACCGCCACCATGACGACCCCATCCACCATAAGTATCTACGATGATCTTACGACCGGTGAGACCTGCATCTCCTTGAGGACCGCCAATAACAAAACGCCCTGTCGGGTTAACCAAAATTTGTGTGTCCTTTGTAAGAAGCTTCTTCGGAAGAACTTTCTTAATAACCTTATCGGTCATGAACTTTTCAATATCCTTTCGGCTCACATCCGCAGAGTGCTGAGTCGAAATAACAACTGCTGTGATTTCAACCGCCTTGCCATTTTCGTAACGAATAGACACCTGAGACTTACAATCCGGACGCAACCACTTCGCTTGACGACCCGCATGACGGATTTCAGCGATTTTACGACCGATGTGGTGAGCAAACATTACCGCTGCTGGCATCAACTCTGGAGTTTCCTCACAAGCATAACCAAACATGATCCCTTGGTCACCTGCTCCTTGTTCCGCTGTGTCCTTGTCCTTGACCTTCTTCGCATCAACTCCTTGAGCGATATCGTCCGACTGGCTTGTCAGTATGTTATTAATGAAAACGCGGTCAGCATGAAAAACATCGTCATCGTTCACATAACCAATCTCGCGAATAGCCTGACGCACAACCTCTTCGTAATTGAACTTGGCTTTTGTGGAAATCTCTCCCGCAAGAACCACCACATTACTCTTTACTAGAGTCTCACACGCAACACGGCTGTTTGGATCCTGTGCTAAACAAGCATCCAACACACTGTCGGAGATATAATCAGACACCTTATCCGGGTGCCCTTCAGCTACGGATTCTGACGAAAAAACGAAGTTCTTTGGCATAATTTTCTATGATTAGATTCTCAGGTAACACGCGGGGGGTCATAATTACTCGAACCCTCACATATCAATATATTCAAATCTATTGATATGTTATCTAAGAACTTCAAGCAAAGATTCCTCTTTTTCTAAAATACTATGCCCTTAGACCGTGCTAAGAAATAACCACAAAGCCGGCAAATGTCCCAAAAACCACGGACAATCCGGCCATAAACTGGCTCCAGATCAATTTCCTGAGATATCTAACGAACTGTCGCAGAACAGGATTCACTCGAAAAAAAAAGAAGTGAACCGGCAAAAGTATTAAATCAAAACACGCCTTAACGTGTTTGTGCTTTAATCCGTGCCCTCTTCTCGGCTTCTGCTTTTCTTTTCTCAGCTGCCCTCTCCGCCTTTCGGCGCGCACGCTCCTTCATCCCCACTGCGAGGATATCAGTAACCATCATGCGTGCTCTCTCCTCTTCCATTATAATCTTATCAGACTTCGGAACCACATATTTTTCTGGTTTCGGTGGGGGAGTTTTTACATCAATCGGAGCAATCGTTGGGTTTCTAAGCGTAATTTCCTTAGTAAGGCCCATATAAGTTACAACAATCGTATCTTTACTACTACTATAACGACTCACCTGAAGCCCTGCACTACTTCCTCCTAACGGAATCCATAGAGACGCTTCGGTTGATGGATCAAATATACTGAGAGTCGTCCGGTTTCCTATAGTCATCAAACCATTGAACACCAAACGATCGAGACGATATTGAATAGCCTCCTCATGTGCGGGATGTTGAGCTGCCAACGAAGGCAATAGCGATTGAACAATCCCAAGCATCGTCAAAACGACGATCCCCCGAAAACCCCTACCTGATATACCAATTTCCATAAGCTAGAACCTTAGTAACGCTCAAGGTCCAAAATGTTTCAAGCGTTGGCTTAAATAAAAAACCGGTCTCCCCCAGCAAGGGAAGACCGGCACCTATCAAAACAAAGCCAATAGACTTTGAAATTCGTTCTTCTTAACGGTCAGCGTCGTAAACTTCGACCATCGCGTTACCGCCAGAACCATCTACAGATGATACGATAACAGTGTAGAGACCTGGATTGAGGATCACGTAGGCCGCAGCACTCTTGGTGTCGTTCACACTTCCTCCATCTGTTTCCAAAGAGAATGCACCAACGTAGTCAGACATAACCTTTATAACGCTCGCGTCATCCTGGTCCACCCAATCATCGGAAGAAATCACCAATTCACCAGCACCGTTGTACACATCGAACTTTGGATCCGCCATAAGCGTCTCAGTCGCTCCAATATCAACAAGCTTAGGACCAATCGCACGGATCAAGACTCCCTTAGGAAGCTCACCATCAATCACAAATCCAGCGGTCATAAATTGACCTGCTTCAATATTCGTACGAGTCGAAATATTGATCGGACTAGAAGTCGCTCCCGCATTTACTTCAGGAAGGTAACCCTTTTCAGAAAGAGCCGTCCAGCCGATCATCCAATTAGAATCAGGTGAAAACGCACCTTGATAATCAACCGGCAAGAAGAAATCCATATCTGGGTAGTCCTTCAAATCGTTTGTCAACGCAGGGCTTCCTGCTTCTGGACGAGGGTCTAGACCACCGTCAACTGTGCGGCTGATCCCGCGAAGAAGGGGATCTTCGAGAGTATTCGAACGTGCGGCATCCGTTAGGAATGATGTGACATCAGCGGTTTTACCCAATGAATCGACAGATCCATCTCCTAGGTCGAACCAGATATTGTTAGAGAAATCAATTCGAGTCGTGTCTCCTTCAACTTCGGTCAACCCATCAAGAGCATCGTCCTTAACTTCAACACCGTGTCCACCGAACTTCATGAATACACTGTTGTAGTAACGAGCACCCGCGTCATCGCTGATTTCAAAAACACCTTCGTCAATAACATCCAAACCGAGATCGGCCTGAGACCCAGGACCAACATAAGTCGCGTTGAAGATGGATCCCATTCCGCGAAACTCTACGCCAGGAACTGCTGATGTAGAACCATCATGCTCGCCACCGTGATCAGCCGCATCTTCGATAATTCCGTTTTTAGTTCCGAAAGATGCCCAGAACTGTCCATAACCAGTCCAACCTTGGTCGTAATCGAAGCTATCATCGTTGCCGAATGCCGCTACGAGAAAACGAGCATTAGCAGCTCCTCCGAACCATTCGAATCCATCATCCTTATTTGCAAAGACTTCAACGAACTCAATCGTAGTCCCACTACCAACACCGCCCATTGACAAACCGTTAATCTCATTACCAGCACCGATTTCAGAACCACCATGGCGAATAGAAACATAACGAATGATACCTGAGTTATCCTCATTATCAGTACCGCCAAATTCAGACCAGTCATTGTCAGGACTATTGGTCAATCCTTCAATATTCTCAACAATCAATGGAGGAGTTCCATCAGTCACTGTCCCCTGCTTAGCGGAATTCAACACACCTTTACCTAAAACAATCAATCCACCCCATGCTTGAGTATCTTGATCTGTATAGGATCCATCCAAGGGATCCGCTTCGGCAGTGAAAATGATCGGTGCATTCGGTGTACCCACAGCGTAGATCCGAGATCCACGGGCAACAACAAGTGCTGACGCTTCAGCTCCTTCAGTTTTAGCGGCTCCACGAATAACCGTACCTGGCTCAATCGTCAAAGCGGCTCCGTCGATGACATACACCTGACCGTCGACAATGTATTCATTATCACTCGTCCAGACTGTATCTGTCGTAATATTGGAGCTGATTGTTTCAGTCCCAGCGTTCATGGATGCTCCGAGAGCAATCGAAGCAATTAGTGTAGTTACTTTTTTCATAGTACTTATATGATTTAAGATAAAATTATTCAGTGAAAATTTATTTGAATTTCTTATTAAAACTCAGGGAATAAGAACGCCCTTTACTACGCTCAGAATAAACGAGCTCCCCAACCGTTTCATCCAAAAAGAAACGATTCCCCTCATTGAGCAGATTCGTAATCGAAAATTTCATACTAAATCCGCCCTTTAAGGTCTGAGAGTAAATAAAGTCCAGATCGCTCGTGGGATCCTCATACACATCGGATAACTGACCATCCGAAACGGAATAGAGACGCTCTCCCGTATAGTTATAAACCAGACTCAATGATGTCCCCATTTTATAATGCTCCCAAAAAAGATCCGCATTACCAACAATGCTCGACTGTCCCTGAAGCTCTCTCGTCGCCTCAATATCTGGATTGCGATAACTCTTGAGAAGGAAATCTTGAGCATTTCGATCCACTTCCGACTCCGTCAACGAAAGGTTACTCCCAAACGTAAACCGCATGTATTCCCCAGTTAAGAAAGGAAGGTCTTTTCTCATTTCCAGCTCTAAACCGTAAACAGAAGCCTCCTCAACATTCGAATAGCTCAATTGCCCCTCCTTAAAGGCTAGCTCAATCGGATTCTCGAGATCTTTATAAAAAGCACTCACGGCAAATGTCTCACCATCATCCATAAAGAACTCATACCGGAGGTCAAAGTTGTCGATTTGAGAGCTAACCAATTCAGAATTTCCAATAAAAACCTCACCTCCCGCATTATCGAACGAACCAAATGGCGACAATTCTCTAAAATTGGGACGGGCCAAGGTGCGCGTTACCGACATCCTTAAGTTCTGCTTCTCAGTAAGAGTCCTCACAAAATGCAAAGCAGGCAGCCAATCGTTATCATTCAAGTACCCATCATTCGAATTCGGAGCTCCACTCGCATTAAAACTCTGAACCTCAATCTCCGCATTCTCAAAACGGGCACCGGCGATCATCCGCCATTTTTCGGACAATTCTAAATCCGCCATAACATAAGCGCCCAAGACGTCTTGGTCTCCGTAATACGATGGTACCGCCCCTTTACTCTCTGCGATATAACGACTCAGGCTTCCGTCGTCTCTCAGCTCCAAATTATCGTCTGACAAAAAGGTAGACACATCGCCTTCATACGGAACCCCATTAGATCCTTTATATGTAAACAAGCGCTCATTAAAGTCGCGATGCGTATCAGTAGACACCGCTCCAAACTTTAACTGACTGGAGTTAACTCCGAGCGGTAAATCGAAATCCACCTTATACTCGTCACTTGTCTCTTCCATACTTCTCCAATATCGACGAGGTGACGGAAAGTTACCTTGATAGGAAGTGCGTCCGATTTCTGGAATCGCTTGGTAAAACAATCGATAGTCAGGCTCATTTTGAACACTCTTGGAACTTGAAACCTCCCAATTAGCTTGGAGCCCTCCAACATTTTCTAACAGATGCTTTCCGTATAGTTGAACATTCTTCAATGTACGTTCCGTGTACTGCAGAGTGCGGGCTTCAAAGAAGTCATCTCCAGCGAGCTCAAAATCCCCACTGCGCATTATGGCTCGATCAGATCCCGATTGATTATAAAGCGTTTTTATACCAAACTCGTTCGCACCATTTACTTGAAGAGCTACATTAAAAACGGCCCCCAACTGAGTATAATCAGTGCCAGAAATCTCGTTAAAATCAATTGGAGTCGAGATTTGATCACTACGTCTCCCTGGCTCGTACCGACGCACGATACCGTCATCATAGGATGAATACTTTCTCTTATAATTTATACTTCCAACAAACCCCAACACCATCTCATCAATTGTTCCTCCCAAGTAATATCGATTTCCAAACGCCGTAGAGAACGACTTATTCAAGGGAGCCTCCTCCACCGAAGGATCCATCTGTGAAGAGAACGACTTTGAAACCTCAACTAACTTAGTTTTGTCAGCTTCCGAAAAACCCGGAGAAGCGGGTAAAGGGATGTCATTAGGATTCGCCGCTAAAGCTAGAACAGCACGACTACCATCATCCTTCCCCAACCAATCACTACCACTCCCGACCGAAGTAATATAGTCCTTCCCAGTCGTTTGGTCATTATAAGAAATGCTCACCCCAACCGTCAAAAACCCTGCTTCAGGAACCGACTTTGTAACCACATTCACCGAACCGCCCGTAAAGCTTCCGCTTTTGTCAGGAGTAAACGATTTTGCAGTAGAAATGGAATCCACCACTCCCGCAGGAAATTGGTCCAACTGAACCGCTCTCTTGTCAGGATCCGCACTAGGAACCGTAGAACCGTTAAGAGTAGTGTTGTTATATCGATCGGATAAACCGCGAACCACCATATACTTCCCGTCAGAAATCGCGACACCAGTTATCTTAGACAAGGCACCCGCAGCATCTCCTACCCCAAGCCGACTAAAAGACTCCGAACTGATAGCATCGCTAATAGCGGCAGCCTTTTGTCGCACATTCAACAAGCCCAAATCAGAACCTTCCAAGACGTTTGCCTTAACCTCAAATGTTCCCAAACTAAAAACATCCGAAGTATCTCCATACATTGGAACATCGACCTTAGCTAAAGCTCCCTGAGAAACACGAACTTCAGTAATTCGAGAAGTCTTATAGAAGTCAGCGGATACAATAACCGTATACTCCCCAACAGGGATTTCTCCAAAATGAAATCGCCCGTCCATATTCGAACGCACCGTCTTCCCCAATTCGGAAATCGTTACAATAGCATCATATAATACGCCTCCGTATTCAGCATCAAGAATGCTGCCCGAAACCATCCCAGATTCAACATTCGCATCCTGAGCGGAGGCAACATGAGACGAACAAAGAAAGGCGATCAACGTAAAGATACGTGACGCTTGTTTAAAATCTAATAGACCCGTTTTGATAGATAGGTTGTTCATTACAAATAATTGACAACCTCTAAAACCTCTTCGAAAGACATTTATTCAAACAGAAAAGGGCACTTCTCAAACATGTCACACGGCTGAAACATGCCTGTAACAATCTGCGCACGTCCGCAACAATCGACACATCCACGTAACAAAAAAACTGTCACTAAGTCCAGGATACAGACAACAAACCATTTCTAAAACCAGTATGAATTCCAAAATACCGCTCCGCATACAAAAGGCTGACGACTAATAAAAAACGGCTAGTATAATAAGAAAGATCTAAGCTCGAGATTCTCCCCCGTGTGGCACTCCAGACTAAATAATTAACAAAAAAGGGCTCTTTCGGAAAAATGAGTGACTTAACCCAAACGTTTCATAAATCCTCAAGCGGCGGCGAGGTAATTTCTCAAATA
>CAWVWU010000111.1:0-12098 GCA_963933925.1 uncultured Puniceicoccaceae bacterium | reverse complement strand
GCTGATACGCTGTTGGCTTTCGACCGCAATGATGAGCAGGCTCATGTTCGGTATGGGCATCGCTGGTTGCCGGAGATCATGCGCCTTGCTGGTGAGACGCGTCCGGTGGGTGAATTCGTGGAAGCCACGCGGATCCGTTTTGGGGAGTTGGCGAAGGTTTTCGGCGGAAAGACGCCTCATAGTTTGACGCCTGCTGAACGCTTGACGGGGGAGAAAATCCTCACGCTTGTGAAGGCAACGTCCTAGGATTCTGCTGCAATCTAATTTTCCATTTATATGCTTTCCGAAAAAAACCAATCCGATACCTCTGAGGCGATGCCTTGGGGATGTTATAGTGATCTCAGACCGAGTGAAATCGAGACGATATTATCGTCGAGCCCCATCGCCTATGTGCCTTGGGGTGCTTTGGAATGGCATAGCCAGCACGCACCGATCGGACTTGATTCAACGAAAGCGGAGGGCATTTGCCGTTCGCTGGCAGGGCGTAGCGGAGGGGTGGTGCTGCC
The DNA here is from genome assembly GCA_963933925.1 of uncultured Puniceicoccaceae bacterium. Lineage (GTDB taxonomy): Bacteria > Verrucomicrobiota > Verrucomicrobiia > Opitutales > Opitutaceae > JAKYXN01. Next base: position 11,592 of record CAWVWU010000111.1, on the reverse strand, counting down.
TGCTATCCCTCTGGCAACGAATACAATAAAGCCGTTCAAGGGCTTCCCGCATTCGATCGATATATCAGCACGTTTGATCACTGACTTGGCTGAAGAGATTTGCCTTCAATTGGCGGACGAAGGGTTTCGGATCATCATTTTGTTTACGGGGCATTATCCGCCTCAGCAGATTGATGCTTTAGAGGAGGGGGCGGCTCGGGTAAAGGTGAGCACTTCGCGTTTCGAGGTGTGGGCAGACAATCACTTCTTGGAGGGTGGGGCATATTCTGCAGATCACGCGGGTGCTTATGAGACCGCGTACCAGATGTATTTCCAACCTGAGAGCGTTGACTTGTCAGCTCTGCCTGATCGTGAGGTGACGCTGGATGAGGATGGAATAACGGGGCAGGATCCTCGCGAAGCAAGCGAAACCCGCGGGGCCGAGCAACTCGCAACGTTATTGAAGAACGCTTTGCCGAAAATCGGTGAGTGGATAAAGGATTTGAAACTAGGATCATGAAGACAAGAAAACTGGGTCGCACGGAATTACAGTGCAGCGAAATTGGGTTGGGGACATGGGCTCTTGGGAGTTCTGTTTACGGTTCTGTAGAGAAATCTGAATCTGATAAATTGATTCAAGGATCTATCGAAAAGGGCATTAATTTCTTTGATACGGCACCTTTGTATGGAACGAAGGTGGAGGATGGAGTGGCGGAGTCGGTATTAGGCGAAGCACTTGGCTCACGTCGAAGCGAGGTGATCATTTCTACTAAGTTTGGTCGCACGGCGACCAATGTCATTCCGGGGCGGTTTACTGCCAAGGAAGCTCGGCTTTCCTGTGAAGCAAGTTTGCGGCGACTTGGTCGAGACTGGATTGATCTCCTCTTTTTCCATTCCCCATTTACGCCGTCTGAGATCGATGACGATGTTTGGAAGGAGCTTGGAATGTTGCGAGAGGAGGGGAAACTCCGTTTTCTCGGCCACTCAGTTTCGATGTATGAGGATACTTGCGAGATGTCTGCGAATTGGCTTCGTGATCGGAAAATTGATGCGATCCAGGTCGTGCTTAGCCCCTTTAATCGCGAGGCTCGACCATTGATCGAAACGGCACTCCGCCTGGATTGTGGGGTTGTGGCTCGAGAGTGTATGGCTAATGGCTTCCTGAGTGGGGGGATTACGAAAGATACGGTTTTTGCGAAGGGGAGTTTAAATACTCGGTATTCTCGGGAGGAAATAAGTGAACGCGTCGATTATGCAGAGGCTCTGCGTGGTATTTTGGTAGAAGAAGGAGTGGAAACGCTTCCTGAGGCGACTTATCGCTGGGTATTGGATCAGCCGGGAGTTTCGCTGGCTTTGTCGGGGGCGAAGAATCTAGCAGAGTTGGAAGATTCCATTCGGGCGACGGAGATTCAGTCATACGGTCCAGCTGTGTTGAAATCTGCAGAAGTCCTTCATAAAAAGGACTTTAGTCCGGCGTAATAGCAGTTCGTCGTGAGGGGAATGGGGAATTCCGCTTTACAGGAAAAAAAACTTTTCCATGACCCGGTGGTCCTTGTCGTCTAAATTGATCTCCACCGTAGCGGTACCACGATTTTATGGGAGTGATCCAACCCTCTCATAGCTGACGGTACTCTACGAATTCCCAGCGGATGATCACTTCAAAAAAGATACTTAAAAGCCCCTCTTCTGAAAACCCCATGCGAGTCGCCCTAGTAGGCGTTACAGGCTATGGTGAGTCCTATTTGCAGTCGCTCACGCGATTGGTTGATGATGGGCGTGTGACGTGGGCGGCCGTTACGATTGTTAATCCCGAGGCTGCGGCAGATGCGGTCGCGTTTTTCGAAAGAGAATCAGTGCCGATCTATGATGACTATCTCGAGATGATAGATAAGGAGGCTGGTAAGATTGACTGGATCTGTATCCCCACCGCGATCGGTTGGCATACTCGTATGGTTATTGAGAGTTTACGGCGTGGGCTGCAGGTTACCGTTGAGAAGCCACTGGCTCCGACGTTGCAGGATGTTGCCGCTATTCAGGCAGTCGAGAAGGAGACGGGAATAGAGGTCAGTGTAGGATTTCAGTATGCGTATCAGGCAGAGACGTGGGAGATCAAGGAGCGCCTCTTGAGAGGAGATATTGGAGAAGTGACGCATATCGATTGCCTTGCTCTTTGGCCGCGTACTCGAACGTACTACGCTAGAAATCGCTGGAGTGGGAAACTACACGATGGGGATTCTTGGGTGCTGGACTCGCCCCTGCACAACGCGTTGTGTCATTTGATAAACCTGATCCTCTTTTGGTCGGGCGATACTTTGGAAAAAGAAGCGGATCTTTCTCGATTGAAGGCAGAAACTTATCGTTCCAAACCGATTGAAAGCTACGATACGGTTCGGAGCGTCGTCGCCATGGATTCTGGTGTTGAGGCGACTGTGGTGCTGAGCCATAGTGCAAACCAGCGCTTTGATCCGGAAATCCATATTGTTGGAACGAAGGGCAAGATTATTTGGAGATTCCTCGGGGACTACGAAGTCATCGTTGATGGTGAACGTTCCTACTTTCCCAAGTCTGGCCAGTTATTGGTTCGGGACAATATGTTCGATGCAGTGCTCGATCGAATCTCTGGCGAACCAGTGAATATTTGCACGACTGATTTAGGGAAAGGAACAGTCAAGTGGGTCAATGCCGTTCACGACACGACCGAGATACACGACATCCCATTGGTCTACCGTCAGCCTTTGAAAGACGAGTCCTCTGAGGTCGTCGATGCAGTCGAAAAATTGGACTACTATGCTTTGCGCTCATTTTACGAGCGAAAGAGCTTTTTGGAAGTGGGTGCTCCTTGGGCGGTTGCAGCGAAGGAGAGAGATGTTTCTAACTATAAAGCCTTCGAAGGAAAATATTGTTCGGTTTCGACTTCTGATTTCAAGGAGGTGAAATTGTCGAGCGGTGGTAAGTCTATCGCGAAGTAGCGGGATCACGTAATTTCCAATTCGAATGAAGGCTTTGGTAAAGAGTAAGTCGTCTCGAGGCTTGTGGCTTGAAGACGTTCCGGAACCTGATTTTGGGATTAACGACGTTCTTATACGTGTGAATCGTACGGGGATATGTGGTACGGATTTACATATTTACGATTGGGATGATTGGGCTAAAAACACTATTCCTGTACCCATGGTCGTCGGGCATGAGTTTGTGGGAGAAGTCGTGGATGTTGGAGAGAATGTTCTAGATTTCAAAGCGGGAGATATTGTAAGCGGGGAGGGTCACGTTGTCTGCGGACGCTGCCGAAATTGCATGGCGGGTCGCCGTCACCTTTGTTCTGACATAAAGGGAATTGGGGTGAATCGTCCAGGGGCTTTTGCGGAGTACCTCGTCTTACCAATGACGAATGTTTGGTTGCATCACGAGGGAGTGGATCTTGATGTTGCCTCAATCTTCGATCCTTTTGGCAATGCAGTGCATACGGCCTTGTCGTTTCCGTTGCTTGGGGAGGATGTTCTTATTACGGGAGCAGGTCCGATTGGCATTATTGCGACCGCTATCGCTCGGCATGCTGGAGCACGCTACATCGTGGTTACGGATGTGAATGAATACAGGTTAGAACTCGCTCGGGAGATGGGAGCGACGTTAGCCTTGAATGTGCGATCTCGCGACATCGAGTCGGCTCAGGAGGAACTCAACATGCAAGAGGGTTTTGATGTCGGGCTGGAGATGTCGGGTAATTCCAAGGCGTTTGCAGAGATGGTCAATAATATGTGTCATGGTGGGAAAATCGCTATGCTTGGGATTCCGAGTGGTTCGATGGATATCGACTGGAATCACGTGGTATTCAACATGCTTACTATCAAAGGTATTTACGGTCGCGAAATGTATGATACGTGGTACAAGATGTCGGTTATGTTGCAGAGTGGCCTTAACATAGAACCGGTGATTACACATCGCTTTCATTATTCGGACTACGAGAAAGGGTTCGAAGTTATGCATGCCGGACAATCGGGAAAAGTGATTCTCAACTGGCGTTGATGTTTTTTGTTATAAAATATAATGAATAATAATTTCAAAGAATATTTGAATACGCAACTTTCTGGCATCCGGAAGGCTGGGCTCTATAAGGAGGAAAGTGCGATTGAAACGGCTCAAGCAGTTCGAATCCGAATGGACGGAGGGCGTGAAGTCCTCAATTTTTGTGCGAACAACTATCTCGGTCTTGCTCAGAATAGCGTTGTGCGGGCAGCGGCGATCGAAGGTCTCAAGGAGTGGGGATATGGCCTCGCGTCCGTCCGTTTTATTTGCGGAACACAGACGTTGCACAAACGTTTGGAGCAGAAGTTGAGCACATTCTTGGAAACGGAAGATACGATTCTCTATTCTTCGTGTTTTGATGCGAATACAGGTCTCTTTGAGACATTACTTGGTCCGGAAGATGCTATTTTTTCTGATGAGTTGAACCATGCGAGCATCATAGACGGAGTACGCCTCTGTAAGGCACAGCGCTTTCGTTACAGAAACCGCAATTTAGAGGATTTAGAGAATCAGTTGAAGTCGGCTGAAAATACTCGCTTTCGTTTGATCGCGACCGATGGAGTTTTTTCGATGGATGGGTATGTCGCGAATCTAAAAGGGATCTGTGACTTGGCTGAAAAATACGATTGCTTGGTCATGGTTGACGATTCTCATGCTACAGGGTTTGTGGGTGAGAAGGGAAAAGGAACCCGCGAATATCATGGAGTAGAGGATCGGGTGGATATCGTAACAGGCACCCTTGGAAAGGCACTTGGTGGAGCGAGTGGCGGCTTCACTTCAGGTCGTAAGGAGATTGTCGAAGTTTTGCGCCAACGTTCTCGTCCGTATCTGTTTAGTAATACGTTGGCTCCTTCGATCGCGTCAGGAACGCTGGCGGTACTTGATATCCTTTCGGAATCGACCGAGCTCCGAGACCAGCTGATGCGTAATACCGCATTTTTCCGAGCGAAGCTGGAGGAGGCTGGTTTTTCTGTCCTGCCGGGATGGCACCCAATTGTGCCAATCATGATTGACGATGCGACTTTGGCGGTTGCTTTTGCACAACGAATGAGGGAGTGCGGCGTCCATGTGGTCGCCTTCACATATCCAGTGGTGCCTCAAGGGAAAGCTCGAATCCGAGTGCAGATCTCCGCAGCTCATACGCAAGGTGATCTGGATTTTGCAGTGGCTCGGTTTGTAGAAATTAAAATGGAGATTGGGTTATGAGAAAACGTTGTTTGATTCATCTCATTATTAGGGGCGGCTTTTTCGTTTTTCTATGGGTTTCCCCGCTCTTTCTTTTTTCAAAAGAACCGTTCCTTCTTTCTTCAGAAGGCTCTGGGCGAGCGACTGCCTATTTAGAGTCGCCGAAGATCATTAGCTTCGAAGGGAAGACTCATGTCGCCTGGTTAGATTCGCCAACGGAAGGGTTTAGGATTCGTATACGAACTCTAGATCAAAAGACGGGTGTGTGGTCGAAAACCTATACGGTGGGCGTGGCTCAGGACAATCATGGTGGTCCTGCTTTAACGATAGATGGGGAAGGTTATCTACATATCGTTTATTACTCCCATCATCATCCCTTTCGGTATAGTCGCTCACTCCGGCCGAATGATGCTTCGGAGTGGAGCGAATTTGAGGAGTTTGGTGAAGACCTGACGTATCCCGCTCTCGTTTGCGGGAAAGATGGGACCTTGCTTCTGACTGCTCGTCGTAGTTTTGAAAATAAGCCGTGGGAACTTGAAATGTGGAGTAAGAGTACGGGGGAAACATGGTCCCGGCAGAGCACACTCCTAAAATCACGCTTTGATGGCTATGCCCAGTTTGCTGCTTCGCTTACCTGGAGTGAGGATCATACGACTCTGCACTTAGGAACGCGAATCTATGAACGTCCCATTAAAGAGGACGAATGGCCACTGACTACGGTCGGGTATATGAAAAGTTTAGATCGTGGGAAAACATGGATACAGTCTGATGGGACGCCGATTGACTTACCCGCAACCGCAGAGACGATTGATTCAATCGCCAGTGGAAGAGGAGTGGAGGGGCGTATTCTTAATGCCGGATCAATCGCAGTTGGACCGGATGGACTGGCCTACGTCCCTTACAGCGTTCGAGTGGAGGATTCCAGTCAGGGGTATTTGGCGTACCCGTACGGTGATGGGAAATGGCGTCACTTGAATCTTAATGCTTTCTTGCCGTCAACTGTTCGGGATTGGGCTCTTTTTATGCATGGTGGGGTCTCATTTGGATCTGCAGGTGAGTTTGTCGTTGCGGCTGTAGTGATGCAGGTTGACCCAGATGGGGTTGATTGGGGTGAGCCCAGTTCGGAACTCGTAATTTTTCGTTCGATAGATGGTGGCCTGAGCTTTCAGGGAAAAGTCGTTGGATCACCCGATTCCAAAGTGCCTCGTTGGATGCCCAACCTCGAGCGTGCTACAGGTTTCAATGAAATGCCTCTATCTCCTCGTTACCTCTACACTAACGGTGGACGTGGCACGACTTTGAACGATGTTCTTAGCAATGAAGTGTGGTGGGTTCCGAGCGGAGGAGAGTAACTCTGGCGAGACTGCGGGAACGAGAAGCCAATGCCAATACTGTGAGGAAATCTCGATGCGAGAGCATTCAAACTCTATTGGCTAGGCGAGCGAGCCAACTTGGATTGCAGTGGTTTACTATATAGCACCATTTGAGATTCCTTAAGGACGAGTAGCTGGTACTTTTTGATTTCTTTAATCGAGTTGAAATTGCTCGAATTCACCCTGTTGTCCCTATTCTAAAATGATTTGTAGACGAGATGCTCTTCGATTCGGTAGCGTCGCTCTTTTGGGAGCGAGTGTTTTTCCGTCGCTGATTGGGCAGATGCTCCGAAATTCGGGAAAGTCCTCGAGACTGTTTTTCGATAAATCAGATATTCCTCGAATTCGGGCGAATGCTCGCACCGTGTTACTTAGTGCGAAATACCAGAATTGGGCGGTGAATTCTCCACAGGCGATCGGTCCGGCTTGGGAGAAATTTTCAAAATCTGGCAGCATTGTCTATGATTTGCGAGATTTCTGGGCTGTTTTCACTGAAACGGCGTTGGTGCATATTGTGGAGCCGACGCCTGAGAGGAAGAGGGTGTTGCTTGATTCGATCGAAAAGGTGATTCGCTTACCGAAGTGGGATTATTTGATGGATGGGGAGGAAGACATTGGTTTGATGCGTGCAGGGATGGCTGTATCACGCTTACTTTTCGCTCGGGAGGTGCTCGGCGATGATTTTAGCGATGAACTAAATGAACGCTTTTTGGTCGCCTTGGCGGAGAAAGGAGCGGCTCCTTGTTTTCGGACTATTTGTGGAATGAATGCTCCGGATGAGGTTGTTGGGTGGCATTTCGATCCATTGCATCCACATATTAATGACAATAGTCTCAAACGATGGCCAGAGATTTTAGGGAAGAATAATTTGAGAGGGACTGCAACCTTGGGACTAGGGCTAAGTGCCCTCGCTTTGACGGGAAGAGATCCTCGAGTTGATAAATGGTTGGATGCTGCAGTTGAGAGTGCCTTTTCAACCTTCGGACAGTTTACTGCCAGTGGTAGTTATGCAGAGGGATTGAGTTACGGTGGCTATGCAATGCGGCTCTTGTTGCAGTTCTGCGAGGCCCACTATCGCGTAGACGGATCTGTGGATTGGGTGAAGGCTATGAATTGGACTGGATTTGTTGATGGTGTTGCTACTATGCAAGCTGGAGAGAAATCGGATGGAACGCCTGATGTCGTGAACTTTAGCGATGCTTCCGGATCAATTTATCCCTGTGTTGGTTCCTGGGTTCGGAAGCATACGGGGAATTTGGTTGGACAATATGCGGTGAATCACTTCGCGGATCCGGGCTATTTTCTAGACTTTCTTTGGTATCGGCCAAACTTGAGTTCTCAACCGCCTGCTCGGAAATTAAAGAATTTTCGTAGCGATTTAGATTGGGTTGTTTGCCGTAGTGGTTGGCGGGCGGATGATGCCGTTTTGGCTTTTCGCAGTGGAAATCCTGCGAATCATGAGCATGCGGATCGCAATAGTTTTCTGTACAAAATCTATGGTGAGCGGCTTCTTACCGACCCTCATGGTGCTGCCTATGAGCGGAAGGATCCTAAATGGAAGCTGCGCCTGACTAAAGCACACAATGCGGTCCTCATAGGTGGGAGAGGGCACCAGTATCACGAAGGTGAGGAAGGCGTGAACGAAGGTCAGGCTGAGGCCAAGGTGGTCGCTTTCGAAGAACGAGGCGATCGTGTATGGTGGACAAGCGATGCGACGCATGCTTATCAGCTTGTGAATAAAAATGTATTCAAGGTTCTGCGGACTGTGGTATTTGTAAAACCAAACATTATTATCCTATTGGATAGAGTTGATTTGAAAAATAGTGCGGATGATGTCGAGATTCGTTTCTTCCCAGATAACCGCGATGGAGCGGCGGTACTGACGACAGAGGGGAGTAGTTTCTCACTTGCTCGCCCGCAGGCTACGTTGTTTGGTGCATTTTCGAGCAATGTTTCACATCTCGTGGAAACGGGGGAACTTGATTTTTCAGAAGATTTGCTTCCGGGCGTTGAGCTAAATGGCGAAGAGGAGTTTGGGGCTTTTCCATTTGCTCGCGCTCGGACAGTTGCGGCACTCCATCATGAAATTGTCACTGTTATGGTTGCCCAAACGGGGGCCGGAATGCAGGGACCGGAAATTGAAATATCGAAGACCGTTGATGGATGGCGTTTTGATGCGCTAGGTGTTAAAGGAATTTTGAACACGAGGGACGATATCCCGAAACTGAATTGGATAGATGAAATCTAGGGCCGTTGTATTCACAGATCGCAATACGGTCTCGTTTCAAGATGTTGATTGTCCTGATCCGGATGAGGATCAGGTTGTGGTACGCGTGACGCATAGTTGGATTAGTAATGGTACGGAGGGGTCCTATCTTCGGGGGGAACGAGTGGATGGCGATACGCCTTGGCGCTCGGGCGATCCGCATCCGTTTCCGATTGTGGCGGGATATCAGAAGGTTGGGGTCGTTGAATGGGTAGGTTCGAAGATTACTGACTTGAAGAAGGGCGATCGAGTCTTTGCGTCGATTGGGAAGATCGATGGGATGTTTGAGCCGCGTGGGGGTCATGTTTCGCCCTCTGTTTGTCCTCGAGCGGCGGTCTTAAAACTTCCGGAAGGGTGTGATCCACTCGCTTTTTCAGGACTGGTACTGACGCAAGTTGGTTACAACGCGGGTATCCGTCCCTCTTTGAACCCAGGGGATGGAGCGATAGTCGTGGGTGATGGACTGGTCGGACAGTGGACGGCACAGATGCTTGCTTCGCGTGGAGCAGATGTTATATTGGTGGGGCGTCATGCGAAACGACTGGCCCATTTTAAGCAAGGAAGGACACTGTTGGAAGATAGTGGAGCTTGGGTTCAGCGCGTGGCTGAATTCTTTCCTGAGGGAGCTCAGGTCGCAGTCGATACGGTAGGTAGTATTGATATAATGAGGATGCTACAAGGATTGCTCAAGCGTTTTGCCCACTTGGTTTCCGCCGGTTTCTATGGTCCGAATGATAGTCTCGAATTACAACCTCCGCGTTACAAGGAATTGAGTATTGATCTTGTTTCCGGAGCGACACTGGATCGTTTGGAATCAACCATGAAGTTGGTAGCAGACGGAACTTTGGATACGCGTTCACTTATTACACATCGCTTTCCTGTGGATAAGGCTGCTGACGCTTGGAAATTGATCGAATCGAAAAGTGAACATGTTATGGGCGTTATCTTGGATTGGGAAGAGGGTGTGGTATGAAAGCGGTACGGTATTTGAAAGCAGGATGTCCGGAGATTGTAGATGTGCCGATACCTGATCCCGCAGAAGGACAGGTGTTACTCAAGGTGCAGGGGGTTGCGACCTGTCCTCAGTGGGATATGCATTTGATGCAGGGAGTGTCGATGGTGCCAGGAGGAACCATTGAGTATCCAACTCCGGTTGGTCATCCTGGACACGAGGCAGTTGGTGAAGTTGTGAGGCTGGGACCGGAGGTGAAAAGTCTTCAGGTTGGAGATCGTGCTGCACTTTGGAGGGATCAAGGAGGTACGAGAGATGGCTGTTATGCGGAATATGTCCTCGCGGATGAATCGAATTTGCTTCGGGTTTCAAAGGAGTTGAATGTGGAAGACATCGCTTCTCTGGAGTTGGCGATGTGTATACAGGTTTCGTTTGATCAGATTTTGAATATTGGCCCGATTGAAGGGAAACGTTTTGGTGTAAGTGGACTTGGTCCGGCTGGATTGTTGGCTGTGCAGCTTGCCAAAGCCTACGGTGCGAAAGAGGTAGTGGCTTTCGATCCGGTGGCATCGCGGCGGCAATTAGCATTGAGTCTGGGGGCGAATAGGGTTTTCGATCCGACGGGAAAAGACGTGTTTCCTGATGATCGTTTTAGTGCCGAGTGCCTGGAGATCGCGATTGATTGTACGGGCTTAGCTGTTTCGGTGGAATTTTTGCTTAAGCGGACGCGCGAGGCCGTTGCCTTGTTTGGAGTTTTGCGTGAGGATGTTCGTTTTGGGTTTTTCCAATGGTGTGGAGGATTACATTTGCTCGGTTACGGTAAGCAGAATCGGTTTGCAGCTGAACGTGCATTGGAGCATATTAATTCCGGTGTCCTTCGTCTCGCCCCTTTGATCAGTGTGACGTTTCCTTTGACCGACTATCGGGCAGGTGTGGCAATGCTTGAAAGCAAGGAAGCGATTAAGGTTTGCTTCATTCCTTGAAAGATTAGTGGGACCCTATTATTAGCGAGATTACTTTATGAGACAAATTAGAATGTATTTTGGGAGAGGTTGGATTGCACTGTTAGTGTTGGTATCGCTGATGGGGGCACAGGCTCGAGCAGAGATACCACCCACGTTTTTTAGTGATGCTGAATTGGCGATCCAGTACCGCGAACGTTGCGAGTACGTGATCGATCAGATCGTGGAGAATACGGATCCGAGTGATTTAACGCGCGGTGGCATGTTCAACATTGCGGCAAATCTGCATCGGGGCGTGAATCTCGAGTGGGCTAGTAAGCGGATTGTAGCGACGAATGATCCTCCGTCTGGAGCGATGTTTTGGATGCACCCCATGGTTTTGCTCATGGAGACTGGGCGTGGTGTTTTGAATGAGAAAGACTGGGCATTTATTCAGGAACTTTGGAGGACTTACTTCCCGTATCGTGGCGATACCGAAAATCATTGGATCATGTATTACGCGAGTATCTATCTGGCTGCTGAGATGCGTCCAGAGGCTGGGCCGGAGCACTGGTACAATGGAAAATCGTCCCTCGACAACATGGCCGAGGCTCGCGATTACATCACAGATTGGATTCGGATTACCACCTCGTATGGTCAGGGTGAGTACGATTCTCCGAACTACATTGAAGAATACACACGCCCGATGGCATTGCTCGCTGGCTGGGCGCAGGATCCTGCCGTTCGCCTGCAAGGCAAGATGATGATGGACTATATTCTACTCGATTATGTGGTGGAGAGTTTGGACGGCCTTTACGGTGGAGCCCATAGCCGGCTTTACCCGCGCTATACTTTACAGCCTTCGCTTACGGCGGG
>CAWVWU010000110.1:0-12205 GCA_963933925.1 uncultured Puniceicoccaceae bacterium | reverse complement strand
AGCGACTGTCGCTGCTAACTAATAACACATTAGGTAATAAGGAAATTTATACAACGAGCGTACTAGTTAACAAAGACACACGCGTAGTATTTACAGGAATCACTGGAAAATCTGGTGGCTTCCACGCAAAACAGTGCTTGGACTACGGAACGAGTATCGTTGCCGGAGTTACTCCAGGTAAGGGCGGACAGATTTTCGAAGGGAAAGTACCTGTATTCAATACAGTTGCCGATTCTGTTGAGAAAGAAGGGGCGAACACAGCATGTGTTTTCGTGCCACCTCCATTTGCAGCGGACTCAATCCTCGAATGTATCGATTCGGGCATCGAGTTGATCATCGCGATTACTGAAGGTATCCCCGTTAAGGATATGGCGATCGTTAAGCGTAAGTTGCTCGAGAGTAATTCACGTTTGATCGGACCTAATTGCCCAGGTATCATTACTCCGGGTGAATGTAAGATCGGTATCATGCCGGGTTATATCCACAAGCCGGGTACAGTTGGGATCGTTTCTCGTTCAGGTACTTTGACATACGAAGCAGTCTGGCAAGTAACCTCTCTTGGATACGGTCAATCTACTTGTATCGGTATCGGTGGTGATCCAATCAATGGTACTAGCCACATCGACGCGATTAAGCTCTTTAATGAAGATCCTGATACCGAAGCGATCGTAATGATCGGTGAAATCGGTGGGGATGCTGAAGAAGCGGCTGCGGCATATATCAAGGAACACGTGAAGAAGCCAGTTGCTGGTTTTATCGCGGGTGTTACGGCTCCTCCGGGTCGCCGTATGGGCCACGCGGGTGCTATTGTTTCTGGTGGTAGTGGTACTGCGGAAGCAAAGATTGCTGCGATGGAAGATGCGGGCGTCGTTGTTGCGAAGTCTCCGTCGGACATGGGCAAAGCTCTTCTTGAAGTTTGGGGTAAGTAAGCTTTCGCTACAGTTTAACTTTACAAAAGGCCAAGCGGTGACGCTTGGCCTTTTTTTTGTTCATCTTCAGAGACTATGGAAATAAGATTTACGAATGGGCTAGTTTGTTTAGATGACTGGCGATTTCTGAAGCGTTCAATCTTTTGGCGAGGTCGAGCGGTGTCAGGTGTTCTGTGTCGTCGGCAATATCGATTTTAGCGTTATGTTTTGTTAGAACCTGAGCGGCCTCTAATTGATTGGCTTCGACTGCGTGGTGAAGCGGTGTTCCAATTCGGCCGATGTGTGGGACTAGGTCGTTGACTGGTGCACCTTCGTCTATCAGGAGTTCGATTGTTTCGATCTGTCCGTTTCGGACTGCATAGGCGAGAGCTTGGCGTAGACCATCGTTACTGGATAACTTAGGGCCGGGTTGGTGGGGAAGGCCAACTGAGGCATATCTAAAGCTTCCGTGTTGTCCGATTCTCTCGCAGATCGCATCGTATTTTCCGAGACCCGCTTCGATGCGAAGGTCCACTGGGGCTCCGTGTTCGACTAGTAAATTGGCAACGTCCACTCGTTGGTTATATAGAGATTCTTCTAGTGGACTCATGTTGAAATGATTCTCTGCGTAAATAGCAGTCTCGGCATTTGAATCGAGGAGAATGCGTACGAGGTCTACATCGTTTATCGCGAGTTGAAGTGGGCGTTGGCCGAGTTTGTTGGGAGTGTTTACGTCCGCACCTGCATCTATTAGAATTTGGGCCATTTTTGCAGAATTCTGGGGGGATTGTTCTGACAGAATATGGAGGAGGGTATTTTGTTTGTCGTCTTGTGCGTTTGCAAGATGTGGGTTGGAGGTAAGCATCGAAGCAAGTGAATCCGAATCGCTTGCTAATATAATATTGATGTTTTCTTTAGATAGCGTGGGCATAGGTCGTGTGGTGGTGGCTGCGATATTTGTAGAAAGAGAATCTACAATATGGATAATACTCCGAATTATGTTGATCGTCCAATATTGCTGTTATTTTAGTGTTTAGGATGAAATTTATTTCCTGGAACGTAAATGGGATTCGAGCTGCTGTTAAGAAGGGGGCTATGGATTTTTTTGAGGAGAGTGCTGCTGATTTTATCTGTCTTCAGGAAACGAAGGCGACCTGTGCTATCGTTGATGAAATGGGTTGGGGTATTGGTAATCGAGTGTTCGCGAATGAGGCTGATAAGAAGGGTTATTCGGGGACGGCTATTATCACTCGTCATGAGCCGCTGTCGGTTACGTATGATTTGGGAATCGATGAGCATGACCACGAAGGTCGCGTAGTGACCATCGAGATGGAGGCGTTTTATTTGGTAACGGTCTACACACCGAATTCTAAGAATGAATTATTGCGGTTGCCGTACCGTCAGGGGTGGGATCGGGATTTTCTGGCTAAGATGAAGGAGTTGGAGAAGACGAAGCCTGTTATCTTCTGTGGAGATTTGAATGTGGCCCATACGGAAGATGATTTGGCGAACCCGAAATCAAACCGGAAGAATGCTGGATTCTCGGATGAGGAGCGCTCTGGTTTCGATGAAATTCAAAAGGCCGGTTTTGTGGATACTTTCCGTGAATTCACTCAGGGTAAGGGGCACTACTCTTGGTGGAGCTATCGTGCCGGGGCTCGTTCTAGGAACGTGGGGTGGCGTCTTGACTACTTCTGTATCTCGGAGGCGTTGCGACCGCGTTTGAAGTCGGCATCTATCCATGCGGATATTTTGGGCTCTGACCATTGCCCTGTTGAGATTACTTTTGGCTAATCGTTTGAGAGGTCTTCTCCGAGGTTGGTCTTCTCCTCTTCTGTTTCTTCGGGGGCGATGTCGAATCCGGTGTAGTGCTTTTTGGTGGGTTTCGGGCGTCGTTTGGGGGTGATTAGCTTACCGAACAAGCCTCCGATGGCGAGGCCGATGGCGAGTCCAATGATCATTCCGATTGCGGGCTCCGAGGAGTGTATTGAGGTAAAACTGAGTCCGAGTCCGACTCCCGTGATGAGGCCGAGATTCATCCCGATCGCGGCTTGGTTACCGTGTCGTCGAGCACGTGCGGTTCTCGCTTTTGAGTGCTCTGACATGCGTACTATAAGGAGGTCGTCCATCGTGTTTACCTTCTTTTTACTATACTCCTCTTTACGGCATTTGTCCATGAGGGTGATGCTCTAAGGGGGAGCCTTATGGGCTGCTTTTTGCTCGACAGAATTAGGAAAGAAAATTCTTTCTTAAGGGGTGGGAATGAACGATGGCAGTTATAAGGGTGCCCATCTGGAGTCGCGTCGGGCGATTTTACAGATGCTCAAGTTGCGTGGAGCGTTGACGACTTCTGCGATGGCTGAGTCCCTGTCCGTATCGACCATGGCGGTTCGACAACATCTTCAGGAAATGGAGAAGGCGGATCTTGTTTGTTCAGATGAAAAGATATCTGGTGTGGGGAGGCCGAGTAAGTTGTGGAAATTGACGCCAAGTGCTGAGCGAGAGCATTTTCCTGATGGTCACCGTGAGCTCAGTGTCGACTTGATTGAAGGCCTTGTTTCTGAACTGGATGAAGGCGGTCTGGAGCGCGTTTTGGAGACGCGTCGTCAGCGTCAATTGCTCAGTTACGGCACCCGTATGTCAAAGGGGCATCATTTGCGGGAGAAGGCTGAAATGCTCGCAGCAATTCGCACTGAAGAAGGCTACATGGCCGAGGTCGAGGAACTCGATGGAGGAGCCCTTGGTTTTGCGGAAAACCACTGTCCTGTTTGTGATGCCGCGGCCCAGTGCAAGGTATTGTGTTCGAATGAGCTGCTCTTGTTTCAAGAGCTATTCGGGGAAACCGTTTCGGTAGAGCGTGAGGAGCATATCCTCGAAGGCAGCCGCCGTTGTTTCTACCGTTTGGAAGAGCGGAGCTCTTAGAGACTCCTTTTTTAGAACTTCTCCGAGAGGAGCAAGTCAGCGAAGAGTGGGTAGCCTTCTGCGTCGAAGGAGAATCGAAATTGCTGGGTAGAACCGGCAGTGCTGATAGCCATTTTCTTGCCTTGTACGACTGTAGGGATCGTTAGGGTTGAGGGAAGTCCGAGATCGGCCAAAGTGTTTTTGAAGGTACCTGCGAACATGTTGGTAAGTTCACCACAAACATCGCGCACGACTTCATCGTCGAGATCTTCGTTGTCTAGACCGGTTATCTTTTTTGCGATATCAAAAGCAAAGTCTTCTCCCATGAATAGGTAGCAAACGCCGCTGATTTCACCGGCAAAGCCTACGGAGGCTGCGAAGATGCGGACGACTTTTTCCTTACTCGGATTTACTTCGGGGCTATAGACTTTTTTCCCTGAATAGCTTTGGCAATCAAGCTTCTTGCATTGCGTACCTGCCATCGTGTCGAGGACTTTCGAAAGGGAGTGAACGAGTAAATCTTGGATTTTCTCTAGGGGAACTGAGGCAGGCATAGCTTCTTATCGTCTAAGTATATAGCTGTATTTAGTAAGATTTGTGGGAAAGTCACTTATTTGTGACGATTCATACAAATTTGAGTATGGTGGGAGTGTGTGATTGTCGAAGATATTGTTCTCATATTATCGGTGAATCCGAGTAGGAACGTACCCCTATCGTAGAATTGATAAGTGGTTTACCTTTGCTGAACTAGATAGGGAAGGCTTTGAAGGCGAGTGCCGCAAGACTGAGGAATAGGAAAAACCCTACGACGTCGGTCACCGTGGTTACCATGATGGAAGATGCGAGGGCGGGGTCGACTTTGATGGCCCGTAGGCAGACTGGTACGAGGACTCCGGAGAGAGCGGCTGCTAACATGTTAAGAATCATCGCGAGGCAGACGACGACTCCGAGGACCAAGTGTCCCTTCCAGAGCCATGAAATGAGGCCGACCACGATACCGATCGCGAGACCTGACACCAGGCTGACGAGGATTTCTTTTACGAGCATGGCTCGCCATTCGTCGTCTTTGAGTTCTCCGAGGGCAAGGGAGCGGACCATGATGGTGAGGGTTTGGGCCCCTGCGTTGCCACCTTGTCCTGCTACGATGGGAAGAAAAATCGCGAGGACGGCATATTTTTCGATAGTGGGTTCGAAGAGTGAAACGACCCATGCGGCGAGGAATGCGGTGCCGAGATTGATGTAGAGCCAGGGCAGTCGGTTTTTGACGGAGGTTTTCCACGGGGTGGAGGTCATTTCTTCACCGGAAAGACCAACCATGCGCTGCATATCCTCGGTGGCTTCTTCTTGGATGACGTCGATGACGTCATCGTGGGTGACGATTCCCACTAATTTGCTGAAATCGTCAATGACTGGGAGGGCGTAGTAGTTGTACTTTTGGAAAATGTTGGCGATTTGCTCTTGGTCTGCAAGGACGCTGATGGAGCGAACTTCGGTGCTCATAACTTCTTTTACTGTGAGGCGCAGGTCTCTGAAGAGGAGATCGCGGAGGCGAAGGACACCTCGAAGGCGTTCTTCGGTGTCGACGACATAGACGTAGAGGATACTGTCTTCGTCTTGATCTTCGTCGCGGCGGATGGCTTCGCGTGCTTGTGCTAGGGTGATGTTCTCGTTTACGGCGAGAACTTCCTTTTGCATGATACCACCAGCAGTGTCTTCCGGGTAGGTGAGGAGTCCGGAGATTTCTTCCTCTTCCTCCTCAGGGAGGCCTTCCATGATATCATGGAGACGTTCGGGAGAGACGTCGCTCAGTGCATCGGCAGCATCGTCGGAGAACATCTCTGGGATGATGTCCGTGACGCGATCGATACGCATCTGCTCCAAGAGATCGGTCTGCATCTCGTGGGGAAGCTCGGTGATTACGTCGGCGTTCGTTTCGTCGTTGAATTCGCGCAGAATGAGGCGAACCTCGTCGATGTCTCGATCAGCGAGGTCATCGGCGATGTCGCTTGGGTGCTGGTCCTTGAGTTTGGCTACAAGGCGAGCGATTGCCTCTATTTCGGCTGCAGATTGTGCCGTCATCTCATCCATGGGGTAGAGCTATGAACAGCTGGAGAGCTTACGGCAAGCCGTTGATTGTTAAAATTAGAAGGATTTTCATGGAATCTTCTGTATTGGAGGCTTTTAGTGTGGCGGAATTTCTGAATCGAATGCCAATCGTTACGCCATCATCATACCGTGCCCCGTATTACGCCTTAGGGGCTCATGGGCAGACTATTTTCCCGAACCTGACCCGTCGGCGTTGGAAAATTGAATACGATCGTGAACGTTTCGAATTAGCAGATGGGGATTTTGTTGATATTGACTGGTCTGGACCTCGAGAGGGCGGCGGGCGTTTGGTGTTGATTTTGCATGGATTGGAGGGGAGTAGCCGAGCTCCTTATGCGGTATGTATGGCACGAGCGGCACGGAAGGCGGGGTGCACTGTGGGTGTATTGAATTTTAGGGGGTGCAGTGGGGAATTGAATCGTTTGCCTCGTTTTTATCATAGTGGGGATACGGGAGATTTGAGGGCGGTGCTGGAGCGATTGGCAGGGGAGTTTGAATCGATCTCTCTGGTTGGCTTTAGTCTCGGTGGCAATGTGTTGCTGAAATATATGGGCGAGGATGCGTCGAATATTCCAGAAGCGGTGCGTTCGGCGGTCGCGTTTTCTGTGCCGTGTGATTTGGCGGGATCGGCCCTTGCGTTGGAGCGATTTGATAATGCGATCTATATGAAGCGTTTTATTAAACTACTCTGTGCTAAGGTTGCAGAGAAGGAGGAACGCAGTGGTAAGAGACTGGCGGATTGTCGGTGTCGGGAAATGAGGACGTTTCGGGATTTTGATGGAACGTACACGGCCCCTTTGCATGGGTTTCGGGATGCGGATGATTACTGGACGAAAAGCAGTAGTGGCCAGTTTCTCGCTGGGATCGATCGTCCGACATTGCTGGTGAGTGCATTGAATGATCCTTTTTTGAGCGAAAGTTGTTTTCCTCGGGAGGCGGCAGAGGCGAGTGAGTCTTTCTTTTTGGAGACGCCGCGAAGTGGGGGGCATTGTTCGTTTCCGGGGAAGTGCGGAGCTTTGGGTTACTGGTATGAGGAGCGGGCTTTGGAGTTTATCGAAACGGGGCGGTAGTTGGTGACGTTTGGGAGTGCTGATTGGGGTCTAGAAGCCGAGGTTAAATTGGGTGTCGGTTGGGATCGTGTAGGGGGCGATGCATTCGGGGCTGTCGTTTCGGATGTTGTTGACCAGAGCTGAGACGGGGCGGTGTTGCATCTTTTCGGATGAGTAGGGGGTGAGGATGTTCGGGAGCGTTTGAGGTGAGGTGGCGTTGTTGTGGGAGATCCATTCTAAGCCGTCGTTCTCGTTTAGGATGACCGGCATGCGGTTGTGGTAGGGGTGCATTAGGGAGTTGGCTGCAGTGGTGAGGATAGTGAAGCTGAGTAGGCACTCGTCCTCGGTTTGTGATGACCAGCGTTCCCAGAGGCCTGCCATGTAGAAGAGTGACTCGTTACACTGTTGGAAGTAGTAGGCTTGGCGTGTGTTGCCGCTGCGGTGCCATTCGTAGAAGCCGTCGGTAGGGATGAGGCAGCGTCGTTGTTTGTAGGCGCTTCGAAAGCTCGGCTTTTCGTGGGCGGTTTCGGCTCGAGCATTGATTAACGGTGAGGTGATTTTTTGAGGGTTGGACCAGGCGGGGACGAGTCCCCATTGCATTGGGGTGACTTGGAGGTCGGGAGTGGAGGCTGGATTGGCGATGACGGGTACGTCTTGGGTTGGGCCTATGTTGTGTTGCTGCGACCACGAGGTCGCATTGAAGGCGGCGTCGAGAGCTGTGCTGTCGATGGCTTGGGGACGTTTAGTTAGAGTGAAGCGGCCGCACATTTGATGGGTGATGGGTGATGGGTGGTTAAGATGAAAAATGAAGATTTTAGGGTGCTAGGAGATTGAGTTTTGTTTTGGGGTAGTGCAATACATCGAGTGTGATTTATTTGTTATGGGGTGCAGGGGCTTTGGTGCTGCTTTATTTGGTGCGACGGTTCTTGGGTGATCATCAGCAAGAGAAGAGTCGACAGTACGAGATTATGGAAAAGCGTTTTCGCTTCGATCGTCGAACGTTTCGTAGCCAATGGGGTAAGGGTATGGGATCTCACTTTTCGTTGGATGGGGCTTACCGGGGATATCCCGTGCGCTTGTACAGCCACTTTGCGGGAGAAGGTAAGGAGAGGCGACTTTGGACTTCCGTAACGTATGAGGCTTTGTTCGCGGGGGAGCGTGAGTTCCGTTTGAATGGTGTGAAAGGAGACGAGTGCTCTCGATTTGGCATCACAGATTCTTTGATCTCTGAGGGGGCGTTGGGAGAGTATGAGCTGTATTCTCAAGGCAGTGGAGTTGGCGTGGCGTTTTGGAATGATGAGCTGTTGGGGCGTTTGGAGCAATTGTCGGCGAAGGGAGTCGGAGGATCTATTTCCTTGTCGAAAGGATTTTTAGAGTATCGAGAATCGGGGGAGATGGATACAGAGGAGAAGCGTTTACATTTTCAACTGGTGATCGTGTTTTTGGCGGATGTGTGTGATGAACTCTCCTTGGTGGCGAAGTCGGGTATTGGAGGATAATGATGGAAACGCAGGGGCAGGAGAAGAAAGCATTTAAGGATTGGTGGGATCTTGAGGCGGCTGAGGCATTGGGGAATCAGATCTCTGGAGCGATGCCCGGATTTGATCGAAAGCGTTTTGTGCGTTTGGCGACAAAGGGATTGGCAGATCTCGAGATGAGTGACCGAGTTAAACAATTTTCGGTGGCTTTGCGTAAGACGCTTCCGGATTCGGTGCCTGAGGCGATGTGTGTCTTAGTTGGCAGTTTGCCAGCGGAGATGGAGGACTGTGAAAGTCTTACGGATGGCTGGCTACAGTGGCCGGTCGGGCAGTTTATTTTGGAATACGGCGTCGACTATTTCGAGGAATCGATGGTAGCGATGATTGCTTTGACCAAGCGGTTTTCGGCGGAGTTCGCAGTTCGTCCGTTTGCGGATCGGTATCCAGAAATTACGATGCATCGATTGCTTGATCTCACGAGTGATGTTAACCCGCATGTGCGTCGCTGGTGTTCAGAGGGGATAAGGCCGCGTCTACCCTGGGGGAGTAAGTTGCGTGGGTTGGTCGAGGATCCGGGGCCGATATGGCCGATACTCGAGGCACTGAAAGACGATGAAGAACTTTATGTGCGGCGTTCAGTGGCTAACAATCTTAACGATATAGCGAAGGACCATCCGGCTGCGGTGGTTGAGTGTTGTCGGAAGTGGATGGCTGAGCCGACTGCTGAACGCGAATGGTTGGTCAAGCGAGCTTTGCGTACTTTAATCAAGGATGGGAATGCGTCGGCTTTGGAGGTAGTGGGCTATGGCAGAGCTCGGGGAGTTGAACTTGAATTTGAGATTG
This sequence comes from uncultured Puniceicoccaceae bacterium, assembly GCA_963933925.1. Lineage (GTDB taxonomy): Bacteria > Verrucomicrobiota > Verrucomicrobiia > Opitutales > Opitutaceae > JAKYXN01. The sequence continues at coordinate 2,920 of CAWVWU010000110.1, read as the reverse complement.
CTCCTAAAGCGATTTCGGTTGGGGAGAGTATCGAGATGGAAGTAAGTGTGGGTTCATCGCATCGGCGTAGTCAAAATCTGATGATTGATTATGTTGTTCATTATGTCAGGAAGAACGGGAAGACGTCAGAGAAAGTTTTTAAGTGGAAGAGCCTGTCGATTTTAGAAGGCGATTCTGTTACGCTGACTAAGCGTCACTCGATGAGGATGACTACAATTAGAGCCTTGTATGTGGGTAGGCATCGCGTGGAGATTCAAGTAAATGGGGAGCGTCTCGCTGAGGCTCATTTTGACCTCCTGTAGGATGATTTTTTAGATCGATTATCGCTCTTATTATTGTCGTTGGAATTCAATGCTTGAGTTTTGGACCTCCCCTCGACGGATGTTTTTATTGAGGAATTGAACAAGGCGGATAGCGATGCAGCAAAAAATGTGGGAGAGCTCGAACTGAAAGCGAACGCGGGCGATGTTGAAGCACAGCTTAAATTGGTGCGGGCGTATTGGGTTTTGGTTATCCTGGCCAGAGGAGAGACCGAGGAGAAAATGAAGAAGGAGTCCTTGGCCTGGTACGAGAAGGTGGCGAGGCAGCAAAGCGATTCAAGCCTCGCTATAGATGCGGTTGAATGAGTCCAATTTACTGAACTGTTCTTTTGCTGGGGCGGTTCGGCTTTTGAAAGTTGTAGGGTTGGTTGTGGCCTCGTCGGGAGAGTATGCGGGGAATTAGTTTGGAATGGTGCTTGATCCTTTGTGCAAGTACCTTTGCTTTGTAGAGGCGTAGGTTCTTTTCAACAGAGCAAAAGAAAGGCCGAGCCTGGTTGTCTTTTACACTACTCGACGCTGTTTGCGTTACGATTGGTTGAATGGAATTTGTGAAATCGAGTTATGGAGAATACAATTATTCAGCGGAGTATTGAGTTAGCGGAACGCTGGCAGAGTGAGAGCAATCGTATTAAGTCGAAGCGGCAGATCGAGTTTGATGAGAAGGTCTCGAAGATGGTACGTAACCCAGTTAATAAGGTATTTTTGACGGAGTTGATTGATCAAGCTTTTAGGCCACGCGACAGCAAGCGGGTTGCGAATCAGATCGTGTATTTGCTGAATAAGTATAAAAATGTGGATTTGTTTGATTCGTTTGAGAGCTTGTTAATCGAGTTGTTCAATAAGGCCGGCAAGCATGTGCCAAGTGTCTCGGTTCCGGCTATCGTGAGTCGAATCCGTGGTGAGACTGCGGGTGTTATTCTGGACGCAGAAAAGGATGAGTTGATCAAGCATATCCGTCGCCGGAAAAAGGAGAAGGTGGGGGTTAATTTGAATGTTATTGGTGAGGCGTTATTGGGCGAGGAGGAGGCTGATCGACGTCTTAAGATTTACCGAGATACGTTGTCTCTGCCGGATGTTACTTATCTTTCGATTAAGATATCTACGATCTATTCTCAAATCACACCGTTGGCGTTTGAGCAATCGGTGTCGGTGTTGGTCGAGCGTTTGAGCGGTCTGTATCGACATGCTCAGGCCCATCGTTATGAGGACGCGGAGGGCGTGTCGCAGCCGAAGTTCATTAACCTTGATATGGAAGAATACAAGGATTTGGCACTGACGGTTGAGACGTTTAAGCGGACCTTGGATAATCCGGAATTTCGCGATTTGAGGGCTGGTATCGTATTGCAGGCGTATTTGCCGGATGCGTTGGAGTGGCAACGAAATTTGACCGAATGGGCACAGGAGCGGGTGGCTGCGGGCTGTGCACCAATAAAGCTTCGGGTGGTGAAAGGTGCGAATATGGACATGGAGCAGACGGAGGCGTCGATGCGCTGCTGGCCACAAGCGGCTTACCATGATAAGCTGGATACGGATGCAAATTACAAACGTATGTTGCGCTACGCCTTTACTCCTGAGCGTGCTTCGTGTGTGTCGATCGGTATTGCTTCTCACAATTTGTTCGAGCTGGCACACGCACATTTGTTGGCGAAGGAATACGGAGCGGAGCAGCATGTAGTCTTCGAGATGCTAGAAGGGATGGCAGATGCGACGGCACGGACGGTTCACGCGGAAGGAATTCCGATTTTGTTGTATGCTCCGGTGGCGACTCGTGAGAATTTTACGCATGCGATTGCTTATTATGTGCGTCGTTTGGATGAGAATACGAGTCCCCAAAATTTTCTTACGCACAGTTTTGATCTGAAGCCAGGTGATTCGCATTGGGAGTTTTTGGCCGAACAGTTTCGAGCGACGTTCGCGCGGATTGAGACGGCGCGTTCGGTTCCATTTCGTGATCAGGATCGCAATGAAGAGGAGTCTCGGGTTGTGAAGAGTACGCTTGATTGGGATCGATTGCTGTCGGAATCTGACACGGATTGGTCGCTACCTGCGAATAGGTTCTGGGCGGAGGGAATCGTGGAGAAATGGAAAGCAGTTCCGGGGGCTGCGGTTGAGGAAATATCGGTATCGATAGGTGATTCGTTCTTATATGACGGATTGGTTACTGTTGAACTGATTGATCAGTCCCAGCATGAAGCAGCCATCCCGATCGCCCGTTATGCACTAGGGCGTATAGAGGATATCGATATGGCGATGGATATCGCATCTCGTGATGAAAGTGGATGGGGGACAATGTCTGCTGAGGAGCGGCATCGGATTCTTAGTGTGGCGGCACGTGAGTTAAGATTGGCTCGCGGTGATCTTCTGGGCGTAGCAGCAGCGGAGGTAGGTAAACTTTTTACGGAGACGGATACGGAAGTTTCTGAGGCTATTGATTTTGCTGAGTTTTATCCATTGGCAATGCAGCGGTTTTCACAGCGTTCCAATTTGGTCTTTAAGCCGAAGGGTGTAGGGGTCGTTATTCCGCCATGGAATTTCCCGATAGCGATTCCGGCGGGGGGAGTACTGGCTTCTCTCGCTGGGGGGGATAATACGATTTTCAA
>CAWVWU010000109.1:0-12481 GCA_963933925.1 uncultured Puniceicoccaceae bacterium | reverse complement strand
ATTTCCTTAATTCAAACAATAGGAGGTGCTATCATTAACATCATACTAAATGCAACATTCATACCTAGATATGGGATTCAAGCTGCTGCATTCGCGACAGTAATATCCTACTCCTTTTCATCCCTATTTATAAATCTATACTCAAGACAAACGAGAAAAACATTTTTCATCATAATTAAAAGCATATATCCATTTTAGGCAAAAACATAGCAATGAAAAAAGCCACACTATTTATAATATCATTACTATTTTTCGATACCTACCCCAATTATAGTTTCGTCACAAAACGATTCATTGGAAACCTAACCGGAATAAGAATCCAATGAGATTCAGCATCCTACTACTTCCGGCACTTTACTCATTCGGGTTCTATGGGTTCTACCTCTTTCTCCTAGTGACCCACAACATTGGTCTCGGCTCCAACAGCACCATAGTCACTATCCCTTACAGGATAGTCTACATAGTTATCGCAGCAGCTACAATCTATATTGGTGTCTTAAACAAGCGATTCAAGGTTCCCACACTAGAACTACTGCTAATTCTTCTTTTTTGGCTACTATACCTATTCACTATTGCCAAGGATGGTTTTTTCCAACCAATCGAAACAGGACTCCCAATTCAAACCCACCTAATGCGATCCATAGGAGTAACCCTAATCCCTATGTTTGCATTTTTCTACCGTCTAGACTCAAAAGAATCATTTAGTTGTTTCATCTGGCTCCAACTAACCCTCACTTTATTCGCGATACTATTTTTTCTTTTTACAAAAGACAGCCTAGCCGATGGCGACTACCGTGCACTAAGGTACGACGACAGCATTGAAACCGATTCTTTAATTTCACCAATTGGAGCCTCTTACACACTCGCAGCTCTATACTCTATTAGTTTCTGTTCATTAAACATAGGAAAATCAAAATTTATGCCCACCCTATTAAGCATATTTTCTTTAACAATAGCACTAATAGGTATCGCGTTTTTGGGAACACGAGGAGCAGCTGTGGCATGTGCATTTTCAACAATAGCAATAACAATCTCAAAAATAGCGAACAAACCAAACCTATTCAACATAACACTGCCGATAATAGCTTTAACTGCAGCAATTGTTGCGGCAACCTGGACTCCCTTTCTAGACACAACAATCGAAAGAGCTGAGATTCTTATTAATCAACTGAAAAAACCCAATACCGATATTGGCTCCGGAAGAGGACAGCTATACATAGACGCACTTAATCAATTTTCAAGTGCACCAATATTTGGCTCTCACATCGAAGAACAGCAGTCACTGCACTACCCTCACAACAACTTAATAGAATCCTTTATGACTACCGGAATCATCGGTGGAGTCTCATTTTCAATCCTATTTTTCGCTGCATTCGCTAAGTCACTTTATCTAATAGGCCGCCAACACCCACTCTCCTGGGTGGCATCACTCTCCATAGTATCATTAACTTCGACTCTTTTCTCTGGATCAATTAATACACCCACTCTTTGGTTCTCTATAATTTCCATACTCACTATTAGGCTAAAAAAAGACCGAACAAAAACAAACTGGGAAGATCAAAAACAGGCATAACATGACACAGAAACTATCCATTGTTTACCACTACTTCGCCCACCACAGAGGTCCGGTTAAAAAAACAAATTTAAGATGATTGCTAAAACCATAAAGGCACCCGAATTCTCACTACGTAAAACAATCGTATTTTCAGGACTTGCACTCTATTTTGGATTCAGAACACGGAGCAAACAACTTCTTTTTCTGCTAAAGAAATGAAAACCATCAATTCGAACAAGAATAGGAAGGCCACAAGAATAGCATTCTTCCCTGACAGACTAGCCCACTACAGGCTTCCGATTTTCAGGAAACTATCCAACACAAGAGCCACTTGCCAAATTCGCTTTTTTAGTAGTAATAAAAAATCAATCAATTCGATCAACCTAATCGACACTGATGCATCCGAAATCGACGTTCGTACTCTAAATGAAGTCGTCATTCGAAATAAAGTATTCTGGCAAAGCAAAATAATAATTCAAACTCTATCCCCTGAGACAGACGTAGTCGTTTGCTGGGGAGAAATGCATCGTATTTCTACTTGGATTGCCGCCCTAGCAGCAAGATTTCTGCGAAAACCATTTATAATGTGGACACACGGACTTTATGGGAACGAAGGCACTCTAAAACACATCGTACGTACGACTTTTTACAGAACCGCTCAAGGACTGCTCCTCTACGGAAACCACTCGAAATCACTACTTCAAAAGGCGGGATTTCGTAGAAAGAACATACAGGTAATCTACAACTCACTCGATTTCAAAAAGCAGCGAGAAATTGCGAAGAGTAAACCAAGTGGAGAACTCATTGAATTCAAAAAATCTATATTTCCCAATATAGACAATGAAAGGATTCTAATATTTTGTAGCCGCCTAGTCCCTAAAAAAGATCCTGTAACTCTTCTTGAAGCTCTCGCTTTAGCGAATAAGGGAGTAAATACATTCAAACTCATTATAGTAGGAGACGGCCCATACAAAACGAAAATTCAAGATACAATCAAAACGCTAAAATTAGAAGATAGCGTTCATGTATTTGGAGCCTGTTACCGTGAAGAAGACCTCTGCTCCCTCTTTCTCATTTCCGACATGTGTATCTCGCCTGGAAATATAGGCCTAACAGCCTTGCACTCCTTAGCCTACGGTACCCCCGTAGCCACACATTCAGACATGGACAATCAAATGCCAGAAGCCGAAGCAGTTATTTCCGGGGAAAATGGAGTCTTATTCATGAGAAATGATGCAGTAGATATCGTCAATAAACTCAAGAACTGGTTTGCCGATCCACCAAATAGGTCAGAGATTCTCGAATTCGTAGAATCCAATGTCTTCAATAAATACAATGTCGACTATCAGACATCAGTCTTCTTCAACATGATAGATCGTTCCTACGAGCAACACCACAATGTCCTTTAAAATAAATTTCTATAACACATACCACCCGGTAACTTCTTTTTATAAAGACATCATTCCTCCTCTCAACGAGAAAGGAACCTCCACGTGCATAGTTTCCAGCAGAGCAATTTACAGAGCAAACCGAGAGGCTCTCCCGAAACATTCACTATCCTCCGAACAACACATTTTCTCACCCTTTAAAAGTGCGGACTCTGGGATAAAGAAAGGAATTATTGCTCTTCTATATCTGATTGGCTCTATCCCTGCCTTTATAATTTCGACCAAGCCCAACCTGAATGTGTTCCTAACTCAGCCACCGCTAATCGGACTACTTGGGTTCTTTTTTAAGAAATTATTTAGAGTTCCCTATATTTGTGTTGTGATGGACATCTATCCCGATGTCGTAATTGAACTCGGACTACTATCAAGAAATGGACTACTAACTCGCCTACTCAAATACCTCCAACGCCTTAGCCTAACAAATGCCTCTCAAGTGATTGCTATAGGGGATTGCATGAAGCGCCAACTGATCGAAAGAGGCGTACACCCAAACAATATTTCAGTAATTCCAAACTGGGCCAATAACAAATCGATCACGAATTCCTCTACTAGTTCACCATTACCAGAATTAGACGACAAATTCGTAATTCTCTATAGTGGAAACATCGGAGCATCCCACTTCTTCGACGACATTCTTCAAGCCTCTTTAAGACTATCTAATTCAAACAGGTATCATTTTCTTTTCATAGGCAAAGGATCTCGTAGAAAAGAAATTGAAACATTTCTTCAAAACAACGAAATATCAAATATCACCTTGATTCCTCCCGTTTCGGAGAATGAGTTGAATTCATATTTAAACCTAGCCAGCATTCATTTTGTGAGTTTGCGCAATGAATTCGACGGTCTCGTTGTTCCATCAAAGACCTACGGAGCTCTCGCAACAGGAAAACCTGTTATTTTTCAAGGACCTTCAACTTCTGAAATAGCGAAACTACTAATAGAATCAAAGGCAGGAAGTGTTTCTGAAATTGGAGATATCGATAATCTCGTAAACCAAATCCAAAAATACGGAACGAACTCTGAGTTTTACAATGAGCACAGCACTGCAGCCAAAGAAGCGATAGACAACGTCTATAACCAAAACGTAGCATTCGAGCAATACTGGGAAATTTTAAATAAATATAAACCGACGTGTATCAACCAATAATAATAATAGGAGCAGGAAGAAGCGGTACCAACCTACTAAGGGACCTACTCTCTTCCTTTGACGATTTCTCAACGTGGCCTTGCGACGAAATCAACTACATCTGGCGGCATGGAAACGCACGCTTTCCCACAGATGAGTTTACTTCAAAAATGGCTGAGCCCCATATTCAATCTTACATACAAAATCAGTTCACTTCTCTTTACAAAAAGAACAAAACTCCGTTCATCATTGAAAAGACCTGTGCCAATTCCCTTAGAGTTGGATTTGTCAACAAGGCGGTCCCTGGCAGTAAATTTATACACATAGTACGGGACGGACGAGACGTTGTCGCATCAGCAATCAAGCGCTGGAAAGCTCCACTTGATATAGGATACATTGCAAAAAAGGCACGGTACGTACCCAAAACTGACATTCCATACTACGCTTTCAACTATTTCCTAAATAGGATTCATAAGGTGATCTCAACCGACAAGCAACTATCGACATGGGGGCCAAGATTCAAGCATGACGCCCCCAACCTAAGTCTTGCTGCTACTGCGGCACTTCAGTGGAAGACTTGTGTCGACAGTGCTACCTCTCAACTCAAACAGATACCGGTAAACCAACATCTCACCATTTCCTACGAAGACCTTATTCAAAAACCAAATCAAGTCATCTCATCCATTTTTAGCTTTCTGGAAACCCCTCTTCCTGAAACAGCAAACGCAATCACTCAAAAAACAATTCGCACAACGAGTATCGGAAAATGGAGAAACGATTTGCTGCCAAATCAACACGAAGAAGCAATGGAGATAATCAGCCAAACCCTCCAAGAACACGGTTACGAACAATGAATGGCATTCCTTTGCACTACCGGTTTTTGAAACGCCTATTTGATATTTCGGTCGCCTTAATAGGGCTTATCCTAAGCTTATGGTTATTTCTTATTCTATTCACTCTCGCTAGTTTGAGCACAAAATCAAACGGCTTCTTTACCCAGAAACGAGTAGGTAAGAATGGAAAAACATTCTCGATAATAAAGTTCAAAACAATGATTGCCGCTCCCAGTGGAGCAACGACAGTAACCACAACAAACAACCCACGAATCACTAGGACTGGTGCGTTTCTTCGTCGATTCAAGCTGGATGAACTACCTCAACTAGTGAACATCATTGCAGGAGACATGTCGTTTGTCGGTCCCAGACCAGACGTCCCAGGGTATGCCGACAAACTCGAAGGCGAAGACAGGGCCATTCTAACGATTCGTCCCGGCATCACAGGTCCAGCCAGTCTGGAATTCAGGAACGAAGAAGAAACGCTCGCCGAAGTTGAGGACCCCGAAAAGTACAACCTCGAAGTAATCTGGCCAAAAAAAGTAAAGATAAACAGAGCTTACATCGAACAGTACACCTTCGCAAAAGATATTATCTACATACTCAAGACAATATTCCCCAACGATCGAGGTGCATAATTCAGCAATTCACAACACACTTATAAAATGCTCAACACTCCTTTCTCTCCTTGGCCCAGCTTCACCGAAAAGGAAGCCGAAGCCGTCAAACAAGTAATCCTGAGCAATAAAGTAAATTATTGGACAGGAAGTGAGTGTCGGGAATTCGAAAAAGAATTCGCTCAATGGAGCGACAGTAGCCACGCCGTATGCGTCGCCAATGGTACCCTCGCTCTTGATGCATGCTTGGCAGCCCTCAACATCGGCCAAGAAGATGAAGTCATCGTCACATCACGCACCTTCCTCGCTTCCGTATCCGCAATCGCCAATTGCGGAGCAAAACCTGTCTTTGCAGACGTAGACCTCGATTCTCAAAATATTACAGCGTCCACAATAGTACCCCAAATCACTAAAAAAACAAAGGCTATCATCTGCGTTCACCTCGCCGGCTGGCCTTGTGAAATGGATGCCATTATCCAACTCGCTCAGAGTAAATCGATCGCCATCATCGAAGACTGTGCTCAAGCTCATGGTGCCCAATACAAAAACAAAGCAGTCGGCTCCCTCGGAGACATCGCCGCATGGTCTTTCTGCCAAGACAAGATTATGACAACAGGCGGCGAAGGGGGAATGGTAACCACCAATAACAAAGCTCTCTGGAACACTGTCTGGTCCCTCAAAGATCATGGGAAAAGCTACGACGCGATCTACAACAAACAACACGCTCCAGGATTCCGGTGGTTGCATGAGTCGCTCGGTCACAATTGGAGAATGATGGAAACGCAGGGCACAATCGGTCGAATTCAACTTAAGAAAATGGACAGCTGGACTCAGGCAAGAACCCAAAACGCCGTAAAAATTTCAGAGGCTGCTCAAACTCACTCCATCTTTAGGGTTCCCGAAGTTCCCGGACACATCACCCACGCATGGTACAAATGTTACGCCTTCATTGAGCCATCCGCTCTCAAGGATGGATGGAACCGAGATCGTATAATGAACACGATCCAAGAACAAGGAGTCCCCTGCTTTTCAGGATCCTGCTCCGAGGTCTATCTAGAAAAGGCCTTTGAAGGAACCGGAATTCGTCCCAAAGAGCGTTTACCAAACGCACAAGAACTCGGCGAAACGAGCCTAATGTTTCTCGTACATCCCACCCTAACTGAAAGCGAAATACAACAAACCTGCTCCGCAATCACCACAGTCGCCCAACAAGCCCAACGCTGAGCCTACACCCTTGCCCTCCTCCCCGCAGCCATCATTGTCACCCTCGATCTAATACCGCAGAAGCGTCGCCTTTGAAAATCATTCCAACCGCCCATCCACTTCGCGGATTCAAGAACGCAAAGTTCGCAAAGAAAATCGCCCAATACACCAACAACCCAACACAGAACTATACCACCTGAAGTTTTAACAAGAAGTGAGACATCCCCAATGAACTCAGCAACAAAGCCGGATCTTCTACCGAGCCCAAAGGGCGACACTTGAGAATCCCGCTTCAGCGGGAGACGAAACATCTGGCGAAGCCCGCATCCCTTTGCGTCCTTAGCGAACTTTGCGGTTAAGATAAAACACAGCCAAATCAACCTTCTCTCCGTCCTCCGTTTACTCAGCGGTTAAAAATCCCTTAGCCTAAAACCCAATTTCCCATCACCTAGATTTATTCATAACCAACTTTGCGATCTTCGCGTCCTTTGCGGTTAAAACAAATTCACCCTTTAATTTTCAATTAAATAAATGAACCTACTCGTAACAGGATGTGCCGGCTTTATCGGCTGGAGAACCACCTCGATGCTTATCGAGCAAGGGCATACTGTTGTGGGTATTGATAACCTCAACGACTATTACGATGTACGCCTCAAAGAGTGGCGCCTCAACGACCTCAAGCGATTTCCCCAATTTCAATTTGTCCAAGGGGACATCGAAAATCTAGGCCTACTCAACTACCTGTTCGATAATCATACCTTCGATGCAGTCGTAAATCTCGCCGCTCGGGCCGGGGTTCGCTACAGCATGCGGAACCCTCATATCTACCTCAACTCCAACGCTGACGGTACCCTCAATCTCATTGAATGCATGCGCGAACACGGCATTAAGAAATTCATACTCGCTTCCACGTCCTCTCTCTACGCTGGACAGGAAATGCCTTTTCTCGAAAGCCTCGCGGTCAACCAACCGATCTCTCCCTACGCTGCATCTAAAAAAGCCGCAGAGGTCATGGCATATACTTACCACTATCTATACGATTTCGACGTCTCAATCCTACGCTACTTCACAGTCTACGGGCAAGCAGGACGCCCCGACATGAGCCCCCTACGATTCATAAAATGGATCGATGAAGGCACCCCCATCACTCTCTTCGGTGACGGCTCCCAATCAAGAGATTTCACCCATGTCGATGATATTGCACGCGGTACCATCGCCGCCCTCAAACCGCTCGGCTACGAAATCATCAACCTCGGAGGCGGTAACAACCCCATTTCCATTAACCACATGATCGCTACCTTCGAGGAGCTCCTCGGCAAAAAGGCGGTCATCGACCAAAAACCCTTCAACAAATCCGATATGATGCACACCTGGGCTAACATCGACAAAGCCAAACGCCTTCTTAATTGGTCCCCTAACATAGGGTTCGAAGAAGGCATGAAATCTACAGTCGACTGGTATCAAAACAACAAAGACTGGCTAAAGGATATTAAATTGTAGAATCAGGTGATGGGTATTGGGCGATAGGTAATCGGATATGCGAAGACTAAAATTGGAATACCCAGATTCACACCTCATTACACTCAACAGATATTCGTCCAATGCTTCGTCACTTCGTTTCTCAGGTGTCGTCGCAATACTCCTCGGCACGACCTATTAGTGGTTAAAAACATAACAACCAAATCAGTAATCTTTAATTTTCAATCTGGCAAAGCCAGCTAATCTTCAATTGCTGCACAGCAGCCTCCCATGACCCACAACGAACTCAGCCAACAAGTCTCTCTCGGAGAAGACAGCACCCGCCAATTTAAGGTGAATGTGCACAATGCTGAGACTCTCGCTACACCGGATAAAATCACATTCACAAACGACATCAACAGTTGCCTTTTTAACAAATCCGTACATCGCACTAAATCAAAAAGTACGGAAGAAAGTACGGAAGAAAGTACGGAAGAAAGTACGGAAGAAAGTACGGTAGAAACACCTCAACGAATCATCGAACTCATCAGCCAAACGCCTCCTCGACTGGGATCCCCAAATCGCCGAAAACCTAAACCTTAGCAAAAGTGCCGTGGATAAAAACATTTCCAAACTGAAGGCCTCCCAACAGCTTAAACGCGTCGGCCCTGACAAAGGCGGCCACTGGGAGGTTTCAACCTAAGTCCACTAACCAATTTCAACCCTTCATCAGCAACTCATTCGCATCAATTAGCATTCATTAGTGGTTAAAAAAAACACAACCCTACCGATCCCGCACGCGGGAGACACCTCAACGCAACGAAGTGAAACACTTTGTCGAACGGGCAACTTATATTAGCCTTCATGTTTCGTCGCTCCACTCCTCAAGTGTCGGTCTACGACCTCGGTACGTATCAATGCTTCATCACTTCGTTCCTCAGGTGTCGTCGCCCAACTCCTCGGTACGTGGACAAAATCAAACCTCGACCGGATAGCATCCGGTCCTACAATTAAAGAAATCAAACTCCTCCCCGCTCTCAGCGTGCTCAGCGGTTAAAAAAATAACAACCAAATCAGTAATTTTCAATCCGCCAAAAGCGGCTAATCTTCAATCTGCCAAAGGCAGCCTGCGGTAAAAAAAAGATCATGGCATTCAGTCCAACTAAATTACTTTCCACTCTCTCTCTATTCGGATTCGTTTCTTCAACGTTCGCCGCCCCCAGCGTCTCCACGGACTCTCTACAACTACGCCACGACCTCCTCCTGCTCAAAGACTCAGGTCAAATAGAAGGCCCCGTCATGGCATGGCCCTACCCCACCGCCCGAACCTACACGAGTTCCTCAAAAAGCTCAGAACCCAGCACCGATTACCAATTACCCAGAACCAACATCGAAGATGTTTATTCCCAACAAAGCCAACTCGGCTGGAACTCAGCCACAACAACCCTCGCCTTCGCATCCTCTCCCCTCCCCTTTCGCTCCTTCGGCTATCAACCCAGAGAAGAATTCGAAAGCACTTTTTCCGCCTCATTTCTCAGCACTTGGACCTCAGGAACCCTCAATGTAACCTACGACGGTGACGAACTCCACCTCGATGGGTCCTCCTTCGCCATTGCCATAGGAAATTGGAGTGCGGCCATCGATCAAGTCAGCCGTTGGTGGGGACCTGGCTGGGACGGAAGCCTCATCCTCTCTAACAACGCTCGCCCCATTCCAGCGATTTCCCTCACCCGTATTGACGACAAGCCCTTCGAACATCCACTCCTCCACTGGATCGGTCCCTGGACCGCAACCACCTTTATGGGGCAACTCGACAATGACGAAGGAGACCGCGACGGATCCAATGCCCGCCTCTTCGGCATCCGATTTGAAACCTCTCCTTTCAACTGGAACTGGCTCGATATCGGCCTCAGCCGCACCGCTCAATGGGCCGGCGACGGACGCCCCCAATCATGGGAAACCTTCAAAATGCTCCTATTGGGAGAAGACAATCGTACTCCTAATTCCAATGTCACCGAAGAAACCGAACCCGGCAACCAACTTGCCGGCGGTGACTACCGCATAACCATCCCCCAGTGGAATTTCGCCCAATACGGACAAATAGTAGGCGAAGACGAAGATGGCTTCCTCCCCGATGCAAACATGCTCCTCTTTGGAGCTGAAACTTGGGGCACGCTCAATAGTCTCAATGCCACTTGGCGTGCCTACTACGAATGGTCAGACACGCGAGCGGGACACCTTCTCGCACACTCAAGAAATGACAAAGGAGTAAACGCCGCTTACAACCACGGCATCTATCGAACGGGTTATCGTTCCGAGGGGCAATCAATGGGACACGCCATCGACGGAGACAGTCTAATGCACTCCCTCGGTTTCTTTCTAATCCCAGAAAGCGGCAACCTCTACGGACTAAAGATCCGTGACTACCAAATCAACCGCGACGGAACAGGAATACATGGGATCTCCCAAGCCCCCCTCGACGGAAACTCCCTTGAAGCCTTCGCTTCATTACAGATTGAAAATCGAAGATTAAAAATTTGGAGCGACACTCCAATCCAGCTAAATATCGGCCTATTCTATAACCAAGAGAAAAACTTAACCAACAACCAAACCGACACCGACCTCGGCGGCTACCTATCAATAACAGCGAAGCTGTAATTAACTACCGAGCCCAGCGGGCGACACTTGAGAAACAACGAGACGAAACATTGAAGAATCTATCATCCGCTACGCGGACTCAAGAACGCTAAGGTCGCAAAGAAAATAACAATACCTAGAACCTAATTTATTAATAACCAACTTTGCGTCCTTCGCGTCCTTAGCGGTTATAATAATCCCCAACCAAATCAAACTCTCAGCATTCGTATCAATGCTTCATCACTTCGTTCTTCAGGTGTCGTCGCAAAACTCCTCGGTACGTGGTCAAAAAAGCAAACCCAGAACCTAGTCCCAATAACCCAACACCTTATTTATAATGCGAATACTAATAACAGGAGGAGCCGGTTTCCTAGGAAGCCATTTAAGCGATAGACTACTTGACGACGGACACGAAGTGATCTGCCTCGACAATCTCTTTACGGGGAGAAAGCAAAATATTGCTCACCTCATAGATAATCCGAATTTCGAATTCGTACGCCACGATGTGATTGATCCCTTCAAGTTCGAAGTAGACCAGATTTACAACCTCGCCTGCCCAGCTTCGCCACCTCACTACCAGCACAACCCAATTAAGACGACCAAGACTTCGGTCATGGGTGCCATCAATTGTCTTGGTCTCGCCAAACGCGTCAAAGCACGCGTATTCCAAGCGTCCACCTCTGAAGTTTACGGCGACCCTCTCGAGCACCCACAAACCGAATCCTACTGGGGCCACGTCAACCCGATCGGTCGACGCTCCTGTTACGACGAAGGCAAACGCTGTGCCGAAACCCTCTTTTTCGACTACCACCGCGAAAACGGCGTCGACATTCGAGTCGTCAGAATCTTCAACACCTTTGGTCCGCGCATGCTCGCCGATGACGGGCGAGTCGTATCCAACTTCATAGTTCAAGCCCTTCAAGGAAAAGACATCACGATCTACGGCGACGGCATGCAAACGCGTTCCTTCTGCTACTACAAAGATCTTATCGAAGGCTTTGTACGCCTGATGAACCAAGACGAGGTCACCGGCCCAATCAACATTGGAAACCCTGGAGAATTCACCATGTTAGAACTGGCGGAAAAAGTGATCAAACTCACCGGATCAAAATCAAAGATCGTATTCCACGATCTTCCCCACGACGATCCCAAGCAACGAAAGCCCGATATCAGCCTCGCCCAGAAACACCTCAACTGGGAACCCACCGTATCCCTCGAAGAAGGCCTCAGCCACACCATCGACTACTTCTCAAAAACGCTCAACCGCTAGGCCGCATACGCGGCCATTGACTACCGAGCCCAGCGGGCGACACTTGAGAAACAACGAGACGAAACATCGAGGATTGGAGATTTTTATTAACAAATCACTAACCGCCCATCCGCTAAAGCGGACTCAAGAACGCGAAGTTCGCAAAGATTAGAAAAGTAATTATATAACTACGACCTTTCGAAAGCTCACTAACTCCACAGTTTAAACCGCGACTACGGTGACGATTCCAAACCACTACTACTTTCAATCAAATAAATCTTTGCGTTTTTTGCGGCCTTCGCGGTTAAACAAAACACAACCCAATCATATACATAAAAACGATAACTGTCCCAAA
>CAWVWU010000108.1:0-13069 GCA_963933925.1 uncultured Puniceicoccaceae bacterium | reverse complement strand
CCCAACCCGCGCAACGTGTTCGTCGGAGCCTGTTCGTTTCACTTCGATCCCACTCACATCAAACCCGTCCCCGCAGAATTGAGCAGTTTCCTAGGAGAGTACATCGGTTTCGAACTAAGAGGGATTGGCTATGCAACTCCTCACCCGGATATCACCAAAGAGGAACTCGAAAAGCCAAGCCTCTCCAAATTGTGGCACGAAAGCTTTGCGATCGGACTAGACTACGGCCTCATTCTTAAAAAACCGGAATGAACCAAGGTGTATCCTCTTAATGAGGATACTCACCAACATAAACATCTTCAATAGGAACATCCCATTGAAGCGAAGTCTCATGGGTTTTCTCCGCAATCACTGCCGAACAAAGGTAGCCCGGTGTCACATCGAAATTACGAAATACCTCCATCTGCATATCAGGACGAATGATCGCTGGCTCTCCATTTCCTGATTCGAGAATTTTAAAACCGGTCGACCGATTAAACAACACTCTCCACGTATCAACGGAGAAGCGCCAGAAATCAAAAGGCGTTTCGTGAACCGGCCAACTGTGCGGGGCGAAGATCATACAACGCCCCCCGACCTTCATCACCTTATTCATTTCGATGGCCACCTTCCACGGCATCGCCAAATGCTCAAAAACGGCATAGCTAAACGCCGCATCGATTGAATTCGCCTCGATCTGATTCGACATCGTATGGGCATCGCAAACCAAGTCCACATTATCCCCTTCGAGCACGTCTATACCAAGATACTTGTGCCGAGTATCAATTCGTTGATTACGAGTAATCCCCGATCGTGCCCGAGAACCGATCTCTAACACCTTAATCGATTCCTGCTGAGCATCTATCCAGTCAAAAAAACCATTGGAAACCCTGTGTGCCGGGTCGTGCTTTTTCTGTAAAGATTGCACATTCCCCACTTGAATCCACTCACCCGGAGACATTTGGAGATGGATGCAGAGATTGTCGCTCGTCCAATCGGAATCCGCCTTCAAAGAAAATTCAACAAGCAAATCGTCCCCTTCGACAACCTGTTCAAAAGACTCCACCACCAACGCTTCATAATCAAGTACATCCCCTTTTGAAAGAGACACCCCATCAATACGATCCGTCTCAAGCAACTTCAGCTTACACTTATAAACCCCATCGTGAATAAAATGGCGCAAAGGCACGACGTGTTCCAACAGTTGATCAACATTCAATCGGATCCCCTCAGAACTTCCATCATCGAGCTTAAACTCTATCAAGCCTCGTTCGAGAGCTCCATCAATCACAAATTCAAAACGAGAACGCGTAAGGGAAGGATCAAAAATCGCTGCAATATCTTCACTTGCATTGCCGTAGCCTTCTAAATCAAATTCCGTTGATTCATCTCGATAACGAACAGTCGCCACTTTGGCTCCGATCTTAAAAAACCAACCAACAACAAGCAAACCCGAGCCCTTACGCTCAATGCGATCGATACAATGCATCCCGCGAACCTTGTTAGCCCACGAAGCACAAGCAACTCAAAATTTTCCGAACAAAATCGATCCAAACGCGACTCAATTATGCCCCTTCGCTCATTCTTCTAAAAATAATGATGACGAATGAGAAAACCTCCCTATAACCCTAAACCATGTCAGAAAACGCAATTCTCTTAGTTAATCTCGGTAGCCCCGCTTCAACCTCAGTCGAAGACGTAAGAGCCTACCTCGACGAATTTCTATCCGACGAACGCGTAATCGATATCCCCAAAATAATACAACAACTCGTTCTCAAGTGCTTCATTCTCCCCAAGCGTCCCGCTAAGTCAGCAGAAGCCTACAAGAAAGTTTGGACCGATAGAGGCTCCCCACTAGTCGTTACCAGCGAGAACCTTCAAAAACTCCTCCAAGAACAAGTGAGTGCTCCCGTAGAACTCGCGATGCGCTACGGGACACCCTCCATTCCCAATGCGATCGCAAATCTAAAAAAACAAGGCGTCAAAAACATCTTTCTCGTTCCCCTCTATCCTCACTACGCAATGTCCAGCTACGAGACCGTCGTCGAGCGCGTCATGGACGAAGTACGCACCCACGCCTCTGGCATAAAAGTCAGCACCCTCCAACCATTCTACAACGATCCGGAGTACATCGAGGCACTCTACCAAAACGCAAAACCCTACCTCGACGAAGGCTACGATCATTTTCTTTTCTCCTACCACGGAATACCCGTTCGCCACCTAACGAAAGCAGACTCCTCCAAGGCTCATTGCCAAGTAGTCGAAGACTGCTGCCGTACCTGCTCACCCGCTCACGCCACCTGCTATAAAGCGCAAGTGACTGCTACGAGCGACGCCTTCATTAAACGAGCCAACCTCCCAGAAGATAAACTATCCATATCCTTCCAATCACGTCTAGGCCGGGAACCTTGGATACAACCCTATACCGACCACGTCCTTACAGAACTCCCAAAGAAAGGCGTAAAGAAGCTTATAGTAATGACTCCTGCCTTCGTATCCGACTGCCTAGAAACTCTCGAAGAAATCGCGATGGAAGGAAAAAGTGATTTCTTGGAAGCTGGAGGCGAAGCCTTCCAAATGATCCCATGCCTCAACGAGCATCCAGCCTGGATCAGCTTCCTAAAAAACAAAGTGGATTCTTGGGTAGCCCAGCTCTAAACAGTGCAACGTCCCTGAGTTAGCAGAAGGGCTTCTATTACTAAAGGAAAGTGCACGCTGAGAATCCTCAATGTTCAATTAGCAATCTTCAATCCAGCATTGCTGGCCACTACCCTCAATGAACGAGGGTGCGTCACGACAGTGACCATCTTCCCACATTCAAAAATCTCCCCATCCACATGGAAAAATCCATTTTCAGGGAGACGTAAAACAAATTTATCCGATTCAATCCCCTCAACGAGAGGGCTCTTGTAGATCGATCGATTAAACATACGTAGACCAATAACAAAGGCCCTAAAAGGATTAGTTGGCTCTATCGTCACCAAATTTAACCGACCATCATCAATCGCAGCATCTGGTGCGATATACGCGTTACTCCCATACTGCGAAGAGTTAGCAATCGCCACCACATACGCATTCAATTCACTTGAACTGCCATTGGCTTCAATGACATAACGAATCGAACGATAATCAAACAAAGCCCGTACTCCAATCTTAAAATAACTCCAAAAACCACCGACACGGCTCTCATTAAACCGCCGCCCCAACTCCGCATCAAAGCCAAGTCCCATCACATTTATAAACGCGTGACCATTGGCCTCTCCCGTATCGATATCTCGTATACTAACATGAGTCGCAGCAAACTCTAATGCGTCATCAAATGTCAACGGGAGCCCTAGAAAGCGTGCCAATCCATTTCCCGAACCCATGGGAACAATTCCAAACTCGATCGAAGTTCCAATCAGCTCTCGAGCAACTTCGTTTATCGTGCCATCACCTCCAATGCAAACCACACGGTTCACGCCCGAATCAATAGCCCTTTGGACCAATTCTGTCGCATGTCCCGCACGCTCCGTCTCCCAGACCACTGCACCCCTAGCCTTCCTACGTTCCAAAAAAGCATTCACCCGCTCACCCCGCACTGAACCACGCAAACGCTTACCAGATATCGGGTTGATTATAAATGCAGTTTTCATAATTCGTCATCTAAAGGGCCTAGAATCTCTCAAAAAGTCTATCTCAAAAGGCCAATCAATGCATAAACGTAACAAAACGATTTTTGAGATCTCTAGCAGATTCTAACTCGACTTTCGGCTATAACACGCTGCCACGACTCGAGAAGGATCACCACAATACGATCCCAACTAATTGAACATGCCGTCTTTCTCGCCTCCTCTCCCATTGCCAATAAAGTATCCCCATCACATGCTGCTAGAATACGTGCCTTTTCCAGAAAGACGACCTGATCATCAAATGACGCCAAAACCCCGTTCTCCCCCGAAACGATACACTGACGCCCCGCTGCATAATCATAAGTAAGCACTGCCAAACCAGAAGACATCGCCTCAGTCACTACATTCCCAAAAGTTTCAGTGATACTGGGAAACAAAAAACAGTCCCCCGAAGCATAGTGACGTGCCAAATCCTCACCCTTTTGCATTCCCGCATAGTGAATGTGCGAATATTTTTTCTTTAAACGAGAGAGTTCCGGACCATCGCCTACCACCACCATTTTTGCGGCTTTGTCAGAAATCCTAATCTCTTCAAACGCATCGATTGCTAGTTGGATGTTCTTCTCCGCCGCAACACGCCCCACGTATAAATAAACGCGATCCCCATCAGATACACCCCACAATTTTCTCAATTCAGGATCTCGATGCTCCGGTGAGAACAAGTCAGTATCTACCCCACGGGACAACACGTTAACACGCTCGAAACCTTCACGAATTAACTCATCCGCCATTTCACGAGTTGGCGGCAGCGTACATCCGAGACGATTGTGAAATTGCCTCAAGTAAACCCAAAACAAATCCTTAAAAAAACCGATTTTGTAATGCTGACTATATTGGTGAAAATTGGTATGAAACGTAGAACTCGTCGGAATCGACAACACTCCAGCCGCCGCCAAACACGCGATCCCCAGAGGCCCTTCCGTTGCGATATGGACAACATCAGGCTCCCACTCCTTCCAATCCTTATAGATATTTATCAAAGCTGGACGCCCCATTCTCAAACCATCATAACCGGGCAAAGGGATCCCCGGCACAACAAACTGTTCTCCACCTTCAAATGGATACAGTGCATCAAACGACTCGTCCTGCTGCAAAGGTCTCACAACCTTCACCTCATGCCCGATAGCTAACAAACCACGGCACAACCGGTTGAGCGTCATCGCCACGCCATTGACCTCGGGTGGAAACGTTTCCGTTACGAGTGCGACGCGCATCGAGTAAATACCATCAAATTAATCAGAAGAATTTAGAAATTCCCTTCGTTACTCAACCGTCAAGGTTGGAGCATTGGGAACTTCCCCTTCAACGATAATATCCAACAACTCTACTTCAAAAACAAGAGCCGACGCGGGCGGAATCCCAGGATTCCCCTCATCACCATACGCTAACTCGGCAGGTGCATGCAGACGAATTTTCCCTCCAACACCGATCAAAGGAAGCCCTTGAGTCCACGCAGGGATCACCTCATTCAACTTAAAAGTCGTTGGCGAGCCCCGTCCATACGAACTATCAAACACTCGTCCATCCAACAAAGTACCGGTGTAATGTACACTTACCTTAGACTTGGAGTCAGGTTTGTTATCACTCCCAGGTTCCAAAATTTCAAAGAAAAGACCCGTCGCCAACGAACGGACATTGGGAACCCCAATCAACGAATCCATATAGGCAAATTCCTTACGCTTGTTCACGACCAATGCTTCATCACGCACTGCCTCGAGACGCCTCGTCAAGTAAGGCTCGAGTTGAGCAGCAGCGGACTCCAAATCCACACTCACTGTCTCTCCTTTGGCGTAATTGCTCATACCCGCACTAACCGCTGCGATCTCGTCATCGGTAAGATCCAAAAGATCCAAGGTATATTGCTGCCCTAGAAAAAAGCCCCAAGCTTCAAGTAACTCATTTGGTGAATATTCTACTACCGGCGGAGAAACCGACGCTGGCTCATTTTGAGCGACGACTCCCGCTGAGAGTCCGATAAGGGATAAGAGAACAACTAGCTTTTTCATAAGGCTCTAACTGGCAATAAGATGAAATATATTTTTAACAATCTTGGGCCGATTGTCAGTTGCATGTCCTACCACAATCGCTTTGTTTGTAAACAGTCAACTCACACAGAAAACCACCAAAGTATCTCGGAGTAGAAACAAAAGCTAATGACCCCACAATCATTCTGGATCAGCGAAGACGGCATCATCACCTCTTGTAGAGAAATTCAAGAAGCCAATACCCTCGAACTCACTATAACATTTCGACTTCGCAATTCCGATGAAGTCGACCTCGCACGAGAATTCCGCCCCCAGCTCCAATTCAGCGAGCGCAGCACCATAGCCCGTCTCGGCATGGAGATCAATGCCCCCAAACCACCAAGGATCAACAAAGACCGCCTCATCCTCACCGCCCGAGCCCATGTCTACGATACCAGCTTTCCCTGCACGCCTTTCTTCAAAGACCTTCTAAAACCGGGGGTAACTGCAGGTCGCCTGTTCTACGCACCAGAAAGTCAAAAACTCAGTGCCGACGAAATCTGACAGGCCATCCAAGAAAATGGCATAAAACTCCCAGACTCGACTTCCATTGACAGCTCAGGCCGTGTTTTTCTCACTTCGCACAAAGTACGCTACACCATGCCCCAGTCAATGACTCCCATTGACCACATGCGTGTCATTGGAGGCCTTCACCCACGATCATACCTCGACAAAGTACAAGTTCGAGAAGAAATCGAAGTCGTCAATTTACCTCCTAAATCAGGTCTTCTCACAAGTATTTCAATGTACCTAAAGGACCACTACGTTATACTAAATCGTGGTGATGGCAATTTTGGCATTCACTCCGCAGCCGTGCTCCTCGACCCTGTGAAGACTTTCGGTTCAAACATTGTACTGGAGATCTACAATAGCAGCGACCAACCCGTAATCAACCCCGTCGTTTCCATCGAAGTCTACCACGCCCCTAAATACGACCAGGTTCAAAAGGAAAATATTGCACAACGAAACAAAGCGGCCTCCTCCTCACTCAATGAACTTTACCTTCACCTTGACGAGAACCCCAACACCCACTTCACGAACATGCGCCCCACGACTGACGTATCTGTTAGCGGGCGTAGTGCCAAAACCGAAAACCTAAGCCTCATCTACCACAGCACACGGCAGATTAAGGACGAAGTAAAACGTATCCAAAGCGGAACCAACTTCGGATACCGAACCATAAGCCAAGCCCTTAAACGAGGTGACGCGAAAGCCGACACGCTCGTAATGGACCACTTTCCCAGCGTCCCAGAACACGTAGAGATCCTCGCCCGCTACCGAAAGCTGAAGCTCAAAAACATCGTTTTCCGAAAGGCAAACACGATGCAGGACTTCTTTCTTCCTGCCGAAGCTCACGGCATGCTCGATACCTACGAACAGATGGGGCTAAAGGTCTACTGGTACAACGCTTCACTCGACGATCTCTATATCCACGTCTACAAAAAGAACCTCGGCTTCTTCATCAAAGAAGAACTCGCCGAACGCTTCCAAGCCTCCACCATTCTCGCATTCTACGGATCCGCTCTAGAAATGAGTGAAGAGCAAACCGAGCAAATAAGCCAACTGGTAGTCAAGATGACCCGCTTTTTCGGCTCGAACGTCGGCATTCTTACCGGCGGCGGAGAAGGCGTCATGGGACTAGCCACAAAAGTCGCTAGCGATCAAAATTGCCTCACCGGTGCCGCCTTCCTAGAATTGGAAGCACAACCTCCCAAGGTCGGAGTCGATTTCTTCAATACATTCCAAGAAGAAAACCGGCACAATCGTCAAAAGTGGTTTCAAGTCGCCGACTTCTGC
The DNA here is from genome assembly GCA_963933925.1 of uncultured Puniceicoccaceae bacterium. Classification (GTDB taxonomy): domain Bacteria; phylum Verrucomicrobiota; class Verrucomicrobiia; order Opitutales; family Opitutaceae; genus JAKYXN01. Next base: position 5,598 of record CAWVWU010000108.1, on the reverse strand, counting down.
ATTTTCAACATCGGGGGCGTTGGAACCCTCGAGGAAATCGGAATAGAACTCTGCAACCTAAAACTCGGCATTCGCCCACGGGTTCCTTTCATATTCTTCCACGACGAGTACTGGAAAAATCTCGAAGAACAGATTCGGTGCATGGCCGCAGACGGTCGAATGCCCCCGTGGATCCTAGATCATCTCCTCTTCTCAGGCGACCCCGAGGAAATCACCGACTTCTACCGTAAGACTCTGCAAATTCTATAAGCAAAGATCCGGCGACTCCAACACTCAAGGGGCAACCGTTGACCTCCAAAACTGATCGAACATTTGAAAACTTGCCGAATTTTAGCGTTCATTTCTCGTCAACCCTGGCCGCCCCAACCAAAAACCAAGGGAATCCAACTTATTTATCCCCTATAGTCCAATAACTTACGAGATCACCGACACTTTATTCTTTGCGCATGCGGGAATCGCTTCTACACATCTTCACATTTCAAACGAAGAAGCAATTTCCAGCACGCAATGACTCAAGCAGACCAATTCACCACCCTAGTCGTCGGTTCCGGCGGCCGCGAACACACTCTCGTTAAGGCTTGTGCCTCGAGTCCCCTAGTCAAAACCGTCCTCGCCGCTCCAGGAAATCCAGGGATGGAGAGTGACGCACAGTGTTTCCCCGTAGCAGCCGACAACATAGAAGGCATCCTCGCATTGGTCGAAGAACAAAACGTCAATTTCGTAATCGTCGGCCCCGAGGTTCCACTCGCAATGGGCCTCGTTGATCGCCTCGCCGACAATGGCGTCCTCGCTTACGGCCCTAAGGCTGACGGAGCCAAAATGGAAGCGAGCAAGCAATACACCAAGGAACTTCTCTTCAAGTATAACGTACCAACCGGTGCCGCAGCCAGCTTCGACGAATCAGACGCTGCCCTCAATTACCTAAAGACCGCCTCTTTCCCAATCGTAGTCAAAGCCGACGGCCTCGCCGCTGGTAAAGGCGTCATCATCGCAGAAGACTACGACATAGCAGCCCAAACCGTTCGCGACATGCTCGACGGCGGGGCTTTCGGCGAAAGTGGAAAAAATGTTCTCATCGAAGAATGCCTCTTCGGCGAAGAAACCTCCATTCACGTCATCGTTTCAGGCAAGGACTACATGATCCTCCCTTCTAGCCAGGACCACAAACAAGTCTTCGAAGGCGACAAAGGTCCCAATACAGGCGGCATGGGTGCCTACTCTCCCGCCGACCTCATCAACGACGAAGCGATGGCCTACATCGAAGAAAACATCGTCAAACCAAGCGTCGACGGCATTGCAGCCGAGGGCATCGACTTCCGAGGCACACTTTTCATCGGTATCATGATGACCAAAAACGGTCCCAAAGTACTCGAATTCAATACCCGATTCGGCGATCCAGAGACTCAAGTTCTCCTCCCTCGCCTCGAAACCGACCCCGTAGAGATCATGGTAGCCGCCGCTCAAGGCACGCTTTCCAAAATCGATCTCAAGGTGAAGGACAACTACTCCATCATCGTCGTTCTCGCCTCCAAAGGCTACCCCGAGAAATATCCAAAGGGCGAAGTCATCACCTTCCCAGAAAGCTGCGGCGACGACGAAACCATCTACCACGCCGGAACGACCCGTAACAAAAAGGGAGATATCGTCACCAACGGCGGACGCGTCCTCGGAGTCACCGCAGTCGCCTCCAGTCTAAGAGCGGCGGCCGACAAAGCCTACGCACTTTGTAGCAACATCGATTTCCGCTCAAAATACCTTCGCCGCGACATCGCTGCCAAAGAGCTCAACCGACACGAAGCAAAGTAGAGTTCCCCTTCCCCCCCAATACACCCTAAACCAAGACCCGCTTAATTCTCTCCAAGCGCATTATCCTATAGCATCATAGATGGCCGAATCGAACTATACCGAATCCAGCATCAAATCCCTCAGTCCCCGCGAACACATCCGTCTTCGCCCCGGGATGTATATCGGAAAATTAGGAGACGGGACCTCCGCCGATGACGGTATATACGTTCTCGTAAAGGAAATCATCGATAACTCTATCGACGAACACTCCAGTGGGCACGGCAAGCGAATCGATGTCACCATCAACAACGAACTCGTCTCCGTACGTGACTTCGGACGAGGAATCCCCCTCGGCAAAGTAGTCGACTGTGTCTCCAAGATAAATACGGGAGCAAAGTACGATAGCGAAACGTTCCAAAAAAGTGTCGGCCTCAATGGTGTCGGAACCAAGGCGGTCAATGCTCTTGCGTCACACTTCAAGATCGAGTCCTACCGCGAAAACGAGATGAAGCGAGCCACCTTCGTCGCTGGTGAACTCGAAAACGAAAGCCGCAAACTCAAAACCGAAGAGAAAAACGGCACCTACGCGGAATTCATCCCAGACCGCAGCATTTTTAACGATTTCGTCTACAATCTGGAGTTCGTCGAGACGATGCTCTGGAACTATGCCTACCTGAACACAGGGCTTACGCTCTCTCTCAACGGTAAGACGTTCAAATCCGAAAACGGGCTCAAAGATCTCCTCGAACACAATCTGACCGGAGACATCCTCTATCCCATAATTCACCTCAAAGGTGAGGACATCGAGGTAGCGATGACCCATGGCAGCGGCTATGGAGAAGACTACTACTCCTTCGTCAACGGCCAGCACACCACGATGGGAGGCACCCACCAATCCGCCTTCCGCGAAGCCGTGGTTAAAACAATTCGAGAATTTTTCAACAAGAGCTACGACGCCGCCGATATCCGCACCTCCATCGTATCCGCGATTTCTTTGCGCGTTCAGGAGCCCGTATTCGAGAGCCAAACCAAGACCAAGCTCGGGTCTCAAAACATGGGCCCCAAGAGCCCATCGATTCGCAATTACATCAATACCTTCATCAAGAAGGAGCTCGACGACTGCCTACACCGCCGTCCCGACACCGCGAAAGCGATCCAATCCAAGATCGTATCCAGCGAAAAAGAACGCAAAGAACTTTCCGGCATCCGCAAGCTCGCTCGCGAGAAAGCCAAAAAAGTAAACCTTCACAATAAGAAGCTACGCGACTGTCGCGTCCACTTCGACACCAAGCACAAACAAGCCGAAGAATCGACCCTCTTCATTGTGGAAGGAGACTCCGCGGGCGGTTCCATTACCAAGACGCGCGACGTCAACACCCAAGCGGTTTTCAGCCTAAAGGGAAAACCACTCAACGCATACGGCCTCAGCAAAAAAATAGTCTACCAAAACGACGAGTTCAACTGCCTACAAAATGCCCTCAACATCGAGGATGGCCTTGACTCCCTTCGCTACAACCGAGTCGTAATTGCAACGGATGCCGACGTTGATGGCATGCACATCCGCATGCTTCTCTTAACGTTCTTCCTTCAATTCTTTCCAGATATCGTAAGACAAGGACACCTCCATATTCTGGAGACGCCGCTCTTTCGCGTACGCAACAAAAGAAAAACAGTCTACTGCTATACCGAAGCTCAAAAGAACAAGGCCCTAATAAATCTAGGAAACACAGCGGAGATCACCCGATTCAAAGGACTCGGAGAAGCCTCCCCTGACGAGTTTGCGACCTTCATCGGAGATAAAATGAAGCTCGATTCAGTGACCACACAACACTTACACAACATCAAAGAACTTCTCTCATTTTACATGGGAAAGAACACACCAGATCGTCAGCAGTTCATTATAGAAAACCTACGAATCGAAGAGGACATCGCGATTGCCGAGTAGACGGATCAGCCCTAACAAAGACCTCTTAAACGACCACACCAACCATCCTTTCCAATTGCGCCTTTTCGCATGAATCAAGACGACAACGACCAAGAGAACCTCGATCTCACCCCAGAACCCGAGGAAGATTTAAAACCAGTAGAAAAAGGAAACGACAATGCTCCGTTGGCCCACTCCTACAAGAAATGGTTCTTAGAATACGCATCCTACGTCATCCTCGACCGTGCCGTCCCCACTCTCAACGACGGTCTCAAACCGGTTCAACGTCGCATTCTCCACTCTCTCAGAGAACTCGACGATGGACGCTACAATAAGGTCGCCAATGTCGTCGGCCACACCATGCGCTATCACCCTCATGGTGATGCAAGTATCTATTCCGCTATGGTCGGAATGGGCCAGCGTAACCTCCTAATCGACACTCAAGGAAACTGGGGTAACACCTTGACTGGTGACGGGGCCGCAGCAGCTCGTTACATCGAAGCTCGTCTCTCCCCTTTCGCTCGAGAAGTTATTTTCAACCCCAAAACCACCGTTTGGGGCACCTCTTACGATGGTCGAAACAAGGAACCTGAGCACCTTCCCGCCAAGTTCCCACTTGTCCTCGCCGAAGGCTGTGAAGGCATCGCCGTGGGACTGGCCTGCAAGATGCTTCCCCATAATTTCATCGAAATAATCGACGCAGCAGTCGCCCACCTCAAAAACGAGGAATTCACGCTGTATCCGGATTTCGACACCGGAGGACATGCCGATTTTTCAAATTATAACGACGGTCTACGCGGCGGCAAAGTCCTCGTCCGCTCCGAATTCGAAATCCGCAGTAAATACCAACTCGCCATCACGCAAATCCCCTTTGGAACCACAACAAGTTCACTCATCGATTCCATCGTATCTGCTAACACAAAGGGTAAGGTAAAGATTAAGAAGATCGAGGACAACACCGCTGAAAAGGCCGAGATTATAATCAATCTCCCCTCGGGCTCTGATGCCCAAGCGACGATAGATGCCCTCTACGCATTCACCGATGCCCAAGTATCCATTTCGCCCAACGCCTGCGTTATCCACGAAGGCAAGCCTATCTTCATCGGCGTAAGCGAAATCCTCAGACGCTCCACAGAGCGTGTTCGTGGGCTCCTCAAGCTGGAACTCGAAATCAGGTTGGCCGAACTCAACGAGAAATGGCACTTCGACTCCCTAGAGCGCATCTTCATCGAAGAACGCATCTACCGACGTATCGAAGAATGCGAAACGTGGGATGCTGTTATATCTGAAATCCACAAAGGACTCGATCCATTCAAAGAGTCCCTAAAACGTGAAGTAACGGACGACGATGTAACACGCCTCACCGAGATTCGCATTAAACGCATTTCCAAATTCAACACATTCAAGGCAAACGCCGAGATCAAGAAGACTGAAAAGGAAATCCGTACCACCAAAAAGAACCTCCGCGAACTCACACAATACTCCATCGACTACTTCGAGAATATCCGCGAAAAATACAGCAAGGGACAAGAACGCCGCACTGTAATCGATAGCTTCGAGATCATCAAAGCGGCCGACGTCGCACTCCCCACGGAAAAGCTTTTCGTCAATTACGAAGATGGCTTCATAGGACTCAGCCTTAAAAAGGACGAACTCGTAGGCGAGTGCACCGCTCTCGACGACATCATCTGCTTCTGTGCCGACGGTACCTTTCGAGTCTCTAAGGTCGCTGACAAGGTATTCATGGGCAAAGAGATCATCCACGTCGCTATCTGGAAGAAAGGCGACGAAGAAACGATATACGACATGGTCTACCGCGATGGTGCCAGGGGCGATTCCTTCGCAAAACGCTTTATGGTCAGTGGCGTCACCCGCGACAAAGTCTACGA
>CAWVWU010000107.1:0-13123 GCA_963933925.1 uncultured Puniceicoccaceae bacterium | reverse complement strand
TTTCCATGACACGGGACGAGTTTCCAAAGGATTAATCTCTTCATTTTCCTTTATATTGAGAAGCTCTTCAACTGTTAGATTATTAAACCACTCCTCATCATAATCTGGATGGGCCGTCATGATCGCATAGCGTTCCTCTTCCAACTGAAAGAAACGAGCCGGACGTTGTTCACTCATGCGATAAAACTCCTCTATCGCCACAAACACATCACCCCCTTCGAACGGCACCACACTTCGGTGCAAGGGCTTATTCCCTCTGATTAACTCCTGATAGAACACATTCTCGTCAGCCTTTTTCACGTTTTCAGAAAAAACACGGCCCACAATTGAACCATCACTGTTATCACCACCCAAAAACAAGTTCAGCAGAGGGTCCTGGAAATTAATCGTCCACGCAATGACCTCATTATGCGGTCTGGACACGCAATGAAGAGCAAACCCAGCCAAAGCCTTTTTAAAGATGGCCGCGTGCTCCGCCGTCATCTCGATCTGATTATCTTTTAGATGCAAAAAATACTCGACATAGAGAGGACCGAAATCGGCCTCCGCATAGAGAGTATTCCGACCGCGGACAAAACAGGTCGTTATTGGCAAGTCACACTGAGAATCTGGTCCATTTTCTGACATAGCTCGCCAACTTGCCGACTTTCTCAGACTTTGTCCAGCCGTGCCTATCTACAATTTTCACGAAATACCCGCAGTAGCACCCAACGCCTGATTCCTAGAGCCGACGGAATAGAAATCCTAACGCTTCACTCGACTAGAAATTGCGTCGTAAGCACTCTGCAAGCCCTTTTCGAGAACAGGTCCCTTCATCGGCTTGCTCATGTAATCATCCATGCCTGCATCAATCGCCAATTCTCGATCACCCTGCATCGCATTTGCCGTCAAAGCGATGATATACGGACGCTCGTCCTCGTGATATTTCTCAGTAATTGCCCGAGTCGCTTCATATCCATCCATCTCCGGCATCTGAATATCCATCAAAATCAGGTCATAGCGTTGCCGCTCCATTGCCTCCAGGACTTCTAGGCCATTGTTTGCAATATCTGCCTTATACCCCTGCCGCTTCAACATCAAAGTCGCCACCTTTTGATTCACGGTATTATCCTCCGCCAACAAAATTTTCAACGGACAACAAACGCCCATCTTCTCTTTCGAGGACTTCTCGACACGTGCGACATTTTTCTTACTCGTCCCATTCAAGACACGAGAGAACGTCTCCAATAGCGATAAAGGTTTAAACGGCTTCGTCGCAGTAGCAGCCCACTTCACTCCCATCGATTGCTTACCAACTGGACAGAGCAAAATCGTCTTTAGCTTATCGCCGTTATCGCCCTCAACAATTTTATCTAAAAATTGATTCGGAGTCATCTCCTTTAGAGAACTATTCGCGATAACAAGATCATAGCTCCGCTTGGACAAAGCCTCGACGGCCGCCTCGCCTCCAGTGACAAAATCCGCACCAAGCATCCAATGTTTACAATACTGATCTAAAACAGATGCGATCCGCTCATTCTCTTCGACAACAAGGAGACGCCTTCCCAACAGTTTCTCAGTCAACTCGACTTCACGTGTCGCGTCATAACAAACCGTTTTCTCTGCCGTAGACTTAATCGTAAATTGGAAATTCGAGCCGACGCCTTCTTCGCTTTCGACCCACATATCTCCTCCCATAAGCTCGGACAACTTCTTGGAAATCGCCAAGCCCAAGCCAGTCCCTCCATACTTGCGCGTCGTCGACGAATCGACCTGTGAAAAAGATTGAAACAAACGACTCTGTTTTTCAGTAGGAATTCCAATCCCCGAATCCTTCACAGAGAAAAACAGAACATGTTCTTCCGAATCCTTCTGCTCACAGTCTACTTCGATCAAAATCTCCCCGTCGGACGTAAACTTAATTGCGTTGCTTATCAAATTTACAATAATCTGCCGCAACCGAGTCACGTCACCAATAATAGTATACGGCACATTAGGAGAGGCATGATAGGCTATTTCCAAGCCCTTAGCATATGTCTTCTCTGCCAACAGTTCGATGGCTTCCTCAACGCAATGGCGCACATCCAATGGCGCCTTCTCCATATCCATCTTGCCCGATTCAATTTTGGAGAAGTCCAAAATATCATTAATCAAGACCAACAAAGCGTCTCCACTATTTCGAATAGTATTGAGGTAGTCAGATTGATCCTCTGTCAGTTTCGTATCCAAAAGAATACTCGTCATTCCTATAACCGCATTCATCGGAGTGCGAATTTCATGACTCATAGAAGCGAGAAAAGAACTCTTCGCCATATTGGCTAATTCCGCCTCCAAGGCAGCTTGATTGGCCTTAGAGATCGCAATACTCAACTGCTCATTAAGTTGCTCAGCTTCTTCTCGAGCCCAATGGATTTCCTGTTCGGTTTTCACTCGTTCAGATACATCGCGACAAGTCCACAAAATCCCCTTATCCGGCATCACCGTTAGAGAAACCTCCTGAGGACACAAACTCCCGTCCGCACACTTTGCATTCAGAGCCCCCGTCCAACTTCCCTCTTCCTCCAAGGTTGGGAGGATTTCCGATTCAAAACCAGATATCTGCGACTTTGTATAGAGCTCTCTCCAGTTACGCCCCATCACATCATCAACGGTCGCATATCCGTGCATTGACGAATGTGCCTCGTTCAAGAAAGTGAAAAGTCCTTGATGATTAACAATAGCAATCCCATCGCTCGAAGTCTCCATCGCACGACGCAAATACTGCATTCGAACATCTGTCGATTTTCGATCGGTAACGTTACGGCTCAAAAATAACACATGAGGTTCACCATCCTCATCGATCAAACATGAACGCCCTTCAAACCAATAGGTACTCCCCATCATCTTAAGGTCATATTCGAGCTGATTCGCACCCTGACGACTCATCGTCTCACCCACCATCGTCATGAATTTTTCAGAATTCCGTCGCCCAAATGCCGAACGTACATGCTTGCCCTTAAAATTGAGCTGGTGCTGATGAAGCATGTTCTCATTGCCCGTCATCACATCGGAAATCACCCCTTCTCCATCGATAACGAAGGCGACATCAGGTAACGCATTGGCAATTGCCGAATATCGATTCTCCCACTTATCAGATCCTCTCGAATCCTCTTCCTTAAGGAGACAAATAGCAGACTCATCATCAATCGACAAAAAGTGCAGCCCCATCTCGCTAGGTTCATGATTCACAAAATTTACGATCGTTCGGCAGCTGTAATCCATTGATTCCGCCAAACTCTCTTCGAAAAACAAAACCGACTCAGCCTCCAAGGCACTCGATAACGATGGATCCGAAGTTACCGCCTGCTCATAGCTAGAATTGATACGGGATACCACTCCATCTTTGCGCACGACACACACAGGTTCCCCACAGAGACTTACAGCAATCTCCTCTTGTCCAGGGTCTCTCAAGATCAAAGCACGGAGACTCGTCAACCGCTGTAAGGCGATATTCTGAGATCCACTTGTACTGCTATCATTCTGACGATTATCGAAATCCATATGTATTCTCTGATTGTCATAATCGGGAATGAGATATGGCCCTTAATGTACCTCTGAGTAATTTCGCCAAATTAACATCCAATTTACATAAAATCCCCCATCAGCACGTATAATAAATGATTACGCCAAAATACAACAATCACACACTCGAATATCTAGCCTCCGAAATGCAGAAAAAAATCCGAACCGCTGAAAAGCGATCGGATCTCAAAGTATATGAAGCGATTCCCCGATGGGGCCTAGTGAACTGTTTCAGTCGCTATCTTCTTTTTCAGAGACTCTGAGGTTAGCAAATAATAAACCTCCTCAGCAATGTTCGTCGCATGATCCGCGATCCGCTCAAAACACTTCGAGATAAACACCAGCTCCGTATACATGAGAGCATTCGCAGGGTCAGCTTTCATGCATTCCACGTAATGAAGGAAGTTCTCTCGATTGATTCGATCCACTTCCTTGTCTCTCAAACAAATCGCGTGAGCCTCCTCGAGATTCTCTTGGATAAAACAGTTCAAAGCACTCTGCAACATTCCCACCGCATATTCCACCATCCGTGGAATCGCAGCAAGGTCGTTAATCGGTTGCCCCGTCTTCAAGACTTCCTTGGCTCGAACACCGATACTAACGGCCTCATCCCCCACACGCTCTAAATCGTGACTCGCCTTGATCATCACAAACAACAAACGCAAATCACGAGCAACCGGTGCACGTAAATTCACATAGCGGGCGACCTCATCGTCAATCTGGGTTTCAATATCATCGATTACGTCGTCTCCCTCGATAACCTCTTGAGCCAACTTCATATCACTTTCGATCAATGCCCGCATCACCACGCTTACACTTTCGATCGATTTTTCCCCCATCAGCATGAGGTGAGATCGGATTTGTTCGAGTTCTTCGTGAAAATAACGCTTCATCAAATTAGTGTGTTTTAAAGTTGGTATATAAAAATTAACGACGTGAGCTTTTAGAAGCTCAAACGTGTTGAAAAATAGTATCAGCCGAAACGTCCGGAAATATAGGCTTCTGTCTGTTCATTCTTGGGACTCATAAAAATCTGATCCGTATCTCCCATTTCAATCAATGAACCCAAATAAAAGAACGCAGTCCGGTTCGAAACACGAGCAGCTTGCTGCATACTATGGGTCACAATCACGATGCTATACTTGTCCTTCAGCTCATGTATGAGCTCTTCAACTTTAGCAGTCGCGACAGGATCCAAGGCCGAACATGGCTCATCCATCAACAACACGTCAGGCTCAACTGCTAAAGCACGAGCAATACACAATCTCTGCTGCTGCCCACCCGACAAACTCAGACCGCTAGAATCAAGACGATCCTTAACCTCGTCCCACAACGCAGCCCCTCGCAAACAACGCTCAACCGCTTCGTCCAAGATCGACTTTTTCTTAACCCCTTGGATTCTCAGACCATAGACAATGTTCTCGTAGATCGATTTAGGAAATGGATTCGATTTCTGAAACACCATTCCCACCCGACGTCTCAACTCAATGGTATCCACACGAGGATCATTAATATCCGTACCGTTGATCAGAATCTCACCCTTACCGATCCGTGCCACTTCAATCATATCGTTCATGCGATTGATACAACGAAGCAAGGTACTCTTACCACAACCAGAAGGCCCGATGAACGCCGTGACTTCATTCTCGCGAATATCCATGTTCACATCGAACAACGCCTGCTTTTCTCCGTAAAAGAAATCGAAGTTCGAAATTTGAATCAAGTCCTTAGACTTAGACTCACTTGGGGAAGATGCTCTCTCCACAGCCATTTGGAATTTTGGTTTAATCGTATTAGCCATTGTCGACTTCGAGTTAGGTAGTGTAGTAACTGAATTTTGCATTACCAGCGATATTTTTTCCGCATGCGGTCTCTAAGGATGATTGAGAATAAGGCGATCGCAGCCACAATTATCAAAAAGACAAAAGCCGTTCCGTACTGCATCCGTTCAGTAAATTCGTTCTGCGGGATTTTTGAACTCACCACATAAATGTGATAAGGCAGAGCCATAACGCCCTGGAAAAAGAAGTCGTACCAATGCTCCAGCCCCTCCCAAGGAAGCTGATCTCGCATCGCAAATGCCGCCGTAAACATGATCGGTGCCGTTTCACCAGCCACACGAGCCACACCAATGATCGATGAGGTCAGGATACCCGGCATTGCATAGGGCAATACGTTCGTGCGAATCGCAGTCCACTTACTCGCACCCAAAGCAAGAGACGCATCTCGCAACCCCTGAGGGATCGCCCGAAGCGACTCCTCGCTCGCCGAGATAACAATCGGCAAAACCATAAACGCCAAAGTAAACCACCCCGCAATCAACGATACCCCAAAATCAAGGAACAGAACAAACAGCCCAACTCCAAAAATCCCAAACACGATCGACGGAACACCCGCCAAATTCAAAATCGCCAGTCGAATCAGATTCAAAACCTTGCCGGACTTCCCGTACTCACTCAAAAAGATCGCACTCAAGACACCCAAGGTAAGAGCAATGACCATAGCACCGAGAACCAACAAAACAGTTCCTACGATACACGGCCAAATTCCCCCACCGGAATACGCATAGGTGGTCGTCTTGTAACTGGTCCCAGTCTCATCCTGAAAAGTTCGATACTCAGAGTCACTCAATTCCAACTGCACCCCCTCATGATCAAACACATGCAAGGTTTGCGGAGCCTCGGTCAAAAATTCTATATTCACAAAAGGAAACGACGTCTGAAAAACGGTCTGACTCCCCTTAAGTATAATCGTCAGAAAAATAAAGGACGCACAGGCCAATATAAAATAGGTCCCCAAACGAAACGCCCAAAACGCAACGCGCTCATTCCGCTTAGCCGCAGAGGGCTTATTATAAAACGGGTTATCCGTTGACGAAGATGATTTTACTAGAGATTCCATTTTTCTATTCGGACTAGCCTCTTGAAATTTGATATTTGATAACAATCTTCTGTGCCACGTAATTAATGAGCAATGACAAGCAAAACAAAGTCAGCCCTATCATAAACAACGCTCTGTAATGAATACTCCCGTGTTCGACTTCGCCGAGCTCCTGAGCAATGATCCCTGTCATAGTATGCACGGGCTCAAATGCGGCTCCAAGCCCCTTCGTGAAATCGGGAAGAGCAATACGATTTCCCGCACAAAGTAACACCACCATCGTTTCGCCGATAACACGGCCAAACCCAAGCAATACAGCAGAGATGATACCCGACAATGCCGTTGGCACCATTATTCGAAGGATCGTCTGAAGCCGAGTCGCCCCCATCGCAGACGAGGCCTCCTTGTAGGCCTTAGGCACATTATTCAAAGCATCTTCCGCCAAAGTAAAAATGGTCGGAATCGCCATCAGTGCCAGCAAGGCACCTGCCGTGAACGCATTCAAACGCTCGCTAATTGGAAAAAATGATATCCAACTTAATGATTCATGGTTTGTCAGAAACCTCACGAATTCTCCAAATATCGCGATACCGAAGAAACCAATAACGACCGAAGGAATTGCCGAAATAAATTCAATATACGGTTTAATAAAAGCCTGTTCCTTCGGATTAGCGACTTGGTTCACGTAAATCGCTGCTCCGACGCCCAAAGGTACCGCAAAGAACATCGCAATCCCCGCCACAGTCAACGAACCACCAAGAAGGGGAATCACCCCATACCAGTCCTGGATCGCACTTCCCGTAATCCATTCTCGACCAAAAATAAAAGAGGTAACTCCCTCCATGAGCCCAACCTCGAGCGAACGATCCCATTCGCGTATCCGTTTTTCAAACGAAGGAACCTCATAAAAGAAACTCCCGACAACATTCTTAAAACGATCCAACTCAGCCTGAAACGCTTCCCCCTCAACGCTAGGAATCGTCAGAATCAATTCCTTCGCACCTGAAACCAATGATTGGCTTAACGCCAAAAAAGTGTCTTCTCCCGCTCGGAGCTGTGCAACGTACGTCGCCAAATCAACGGGTGCGATCACGACATTAGCGGCCTCATCCATTCTCCCCTCACGCTCGAGGTTCGCCTTAAAAATTTTATAATCCTCGTTCGACTGATAAGCATCGCGAGCATTCATAACGAGCTCGTTCATCTCTTGAACATAACTCTCTAGCTCGTAGCCGAGATCTTCAAAATCATAGATAAAACCGTCCAGTGCAGAGAGCTCTTTTTTGACATCGCTAAATGCCATTCCCTGCTCGCTATAGTACGTACTGCGATCGGACTGAATATTATTTAAGAACTGGGTCAAAGACGCATGAGCATTCTGCTCATCTCGCATCAGGTTAACATACTCTAGCCCAGATTTTCGATAGAGGGTTAAACTTTCTCTATACTGACCAAAAAAACCCGCCCCTTCCTTAAACAAAAAAAGAGTAATCAGTCCCAATACGATAATCGAAATAAAGGCATTGCCCCCAAACAAGCCCTTCAAGGCAGTATCCTTGGTCAATCCAAAGAAAGTGGGCTGTTTTGAAGAAAGGTCGTAGCGATTGGAATCTGACATCAGTTTTAAAGAAGCGAGACAAATAAAGAGCGTTCTCTCCTCTTGAAAAGAAAGAACGCTCAATTGTTATAAATTCAAATCAGACAAGATTACTTGATCCCGATAAAGTGAACACCTTTCACTATCTCCTGCCCGCCTTCGCTCAAAGTGAAGTCGATGAACTCTTGCACGATCGGAGCAATCTCCTTGTTTCCATCCACATAGTAGTAGAGGGGACGTGAGTAAGAATAATCCGGCTTTTCTGGGCTAACACCATCAACAGGAAGTGCCTTAGTTCCCTTGGTCCCCAAGTAAGCCAAACCGACATAACCAATACCATTCGCATTCGTTCCGACTTCAGAAGCAATTTGCTCATTACCAGCCATCTTCTGAGAAGAAGACGCATAGTCACGATTTCTCATAGCGAGCTTTTGAAACGCTCCGTACGTTCCAGAAGATGTGTTACGAGTATAAACCGAAACGTCGCCAGACTTTCCATTGAGTGAACTCCAGCTTACAAGACTCCCTGTGAAGATCTTCTCAACTTCACGAGAAGAGATACCCTCGAGTGGGTTCGCGACATTTACGATGACAGCGATTCCGTCCTTAGCGATAGTGATCGATTCCATCTTCACTCCCTTAACCATCCCTTTCGAGATTTCAGTGCTCTTCGCATCGCGACTCGCCATTCCGATATCAGCAGTGCCATCGATTACCGCGGCGATTCCAGTAGAAGAACCTTCTGCAGCGATTTCAAAAATGACTTCTACGCCATCCTTAGCCTTTTGAGCCTTAAACTCCTCAGCCAATTGAGGAACCAATTTTGCCCCCAAAGTATCGGAACCCTTAATTACTATCTTCTCTGCAGCGATCGCAGAAACTGAAAACGTGAGTGCCAATACGGCAACAACTGAACGGTGGATTTTTTGTGTGATCATATTAATATCAAAGTTGATTTTGTTTTTGTAATTTGAATACAAATAAAACTCTTTACTAAAAAATACTTTATCCAAGCCCTTTACTGTTACTTTTAAGTGACGGACCTACGTCAAGGGCTTGAAAGAGACGGCCGAATACCTAAAACGGCCGCCTCTACTACTATTATAAGAGAAATGAACGACTAAAACTTAATAGCCGCGTCGACCTGAAGCATTGTTGTTTTGCCCTTACTAATGGCATCACCCCAATAGTCCGAATCATCGATAGAATCAGTAAGGAAAGCAGTTACACCATAACTAAGAAAATCAGTCGCCATGTACTTATACTTTGCAACAAGACCTTCTTGATTTGTGCTATTCTTCCCGAAGTCTGAATCAGAAAGATTTGGAGTATATGCAGCAGCTTCGATATAGCGGTACTCAACCCCCGCCTGCCACTGACCAGCTTTCTTCGCTGAACCAAATTGGTAACCAAAGTTAAAGAACAAATTCTCATTCGTTCCATTTCCACCATCATAAAAAGGTGAAGTCGGTTCGGCTGCTGCATCATCACCTTTTAAATTGAGACCTACAGTACCAAACAATTTTCCACTGTTAAGCTTTACTTCAAATGGTAGAGCGACGACCAAAAAGTCATGAAAATAACCATTGGAATTCTCACCTGAGAAATTTCCAGATGTTTCTGAAGCATCAGCCTTACCCCCAGCAGATCCCAATACAATCGGGGCCAAAGTCACATCTCCTGTTTTCCAAACACCCTGAGCAACAAACAAGAAGTCATCTTCTCCAGATGATGAAGACTCCTTAGTTTCATCAACAATGTATTGGCCGAAATTAAAGTTCCAATCTCCAACAGAGAATGATTCAGAAATACCTTCCGGGTTGATATCACTATCCCACCAAGCACTGCTGATCTTAAACGGGTGCTTCTGCTTACCAGCACTTACGGTCAAATTTTCGCCTTCGTAGGTTATGTAAACCAAACCGAGGAATAGCTCGTCACCTACCTTGTCGAAATAACCACCAAAGTTCGCGTTCGTAGAATCATTATTCTTCGAAGTCTCTGCACGAACACCCATCGAAACATTCGAGTCCTTAAAATTCACAATAGAACCAAAACGTGCACGGTAGCGCCAGCGTGAACGCTCTTTATCAGTGGTAGATCCGAAGCTCTTCGCATTTTCAAATTGGTAACGAAAACGAGCGTCTCCGTAGAGTTTGATACTCTCAACATTCTTAGGCAACGAAATGAAGCTCCCTGCTTCATCTTCCGCCTGCATCGCAGGAGTTCCGGCAAAGACACCAACTAATGTGGCAACTGAGGCAATAGTTCTAATTTTCATATTATGCTGGGTTTTGATAAGTTTTTCACGACTTCGTTATTCGTCGTGACGATCTAGAAATCATCCTCTTTTTTCCTCTATGCGAGGAAAAATCGCCCAACAAAACACATATCACACGGCCGTAACACTAGCGTAACATAGCTGTAACATTTCTCCCTTTTTTAGAGAGAAAGTCGGTAATCAAAACAGGTTTCGAAACACTTCTGTAACACAAAGAAACAAAAATCCACGCCCTCCCCTATTCGGCCACCTCTTCGCTAGTCCCACAAAGCTCCAATCTTACGAGAGCAAGATCGCACATAGCTTCCTACCGACACGAAAGCGCCGTAGCTGCTCCTATGAGCAAACGCAGACCGAGCCTTATTAGGGGCGTGTTCCTAATCCAAATAATCCGAAATCGGTGGATTCAAAAGCTCCACGATTTCATCGGTATCGAGATTACCCAAAGTAATCATCGTGATCTCTGAATCGACAACCGTCGGAATTGTTCGGCCCTGGATATGATCTACCAGCGTAGTCACTCCCAAGTACCCCATTCGAAAAGGATTAGATACGATCACCCCATGAACTTCACCAGAACGAATCGCACTCACGACCTGCTCATCTGCACCCGAACCGACGAGATAAACTTGGCCTGCTAGCTGAAAATCACGCAAAGCCGTAAGCATTGAACGGGTACCTAACTCGCTAGAAGCATAAACCGCATTTACGCGGCGACCATAGCGATTCAACAAATACTCACTCGCGTCATAGGCCCCTTCGTAAGTCGTTCCCGCATGCCGATCCATCGAAATCAAGCGGATAGAGGGATACTTCAATTTGATACGCTCGATAAAACCAGCCTCATGAGCCTCAGCGTTGATATCGCCAATCTTATCTCTAAAAACAATCACGTTGCCGACTTCGTCGATTAGTTGAGCAATACGATCCGCTCCCGCCACCCCAGCGTTAAAATTGTCCGTGGCAACATAGCTAATCGCCTGATCGGCATCCAAAGCCGCATTTATAAAAACTGTCGGCAATTTACTCACCGCATCAACGCGCACGGGCTCTTCCAATTTCTCACGATCCAACGATGCGACGAGAATTCCACTTAAACGCTGCCCCGTGTAAGTATCCACGACCTGAATCTCCTGTTCTCTGCGAAGAATCGAAGAACTGTCCTTCCAAAGGATCTCCAATTCAATCCCTTCCTCCTTTAACTCATTTCTTGCCTTAATGGCACCCGCATGAATCGCCCGCCAAACCTCCTCGTTAGTCCCCTTAGGCACAACAGCAATACTGATCCGATCAGGAGAAGGAGTTTCAATGGGTTGCGAGACACCAACAAGCGGGAGAAACGCTAACAGTGCCATAAATCGGAATAAACGCATAGGGATATGATTCGAAGAAAGTCTTTACGCGAAATTGCCACTATAAGAGTGCGGGTCAAGGTCAAAGCCCTAAGGGTCTATCTGCTCTAATTCCCTAGACCCAGAAATTGGTCTGGAAAATTGCCCCAATTTCCCACAGCAAAGAGTTGCCCTCTCCCCCCAAAAACCTTTTCAATCTCCAACTTGAAAACCTTCCCAGAACAACATCCAAGCAACCTACCATTCGATGCCCTGATCGTAATGGGAGTATGCGGCTGCGGCAAATCGACCATTGGTAAATCACTCGCTTCCGAATACTCGATTCAACTCGAAGACGCCGACGACTACCACCCAAAGAGTAACGTCGACAAAATGGCCAAGGGTATTCCTCTCACAGACGAAGACCGTGCACCATGGTACGCTTTACTGCGTCAACGACTCATCAAGGCAAACGAAGACAAGGCTCCCGTCGTACTAGCATGTTCAGCTCTTAAGGCTATTTACCGCGAGCAGATGAAATTCCCAGATTGTCGCTTCGCATTCGTCTATCTCGAGGGCGACTACGAGACTCTCAAATCACGACTCGAGGAGCGGCAGGACCATTTCATGCCTACCAGCCTTCTCGATAGCCAACTCGCAACTCTCGAATTTCCAACTGAAGCGATTGTAGTCAACATTAACCTAAGCGTCGAAGACATCGTCAAAGCCGTGAAAGCAGAGATTGTCGAAAGATATTAATTCGTCCCTTCGACGCATTCCCAAAGGTAGCATCCCCCCATCTCGCGGCCGGTCGGGATTCCATCCGTCCACAATAGAAACTCCATAAGCAGTTCATTATATGGCACTTGTGAGAATAGTTCCGACTTTAAAATTCAAAAAAACGGCCTAAAAATTCTCCTCTTGAACTAATTTCGACTAAGCATGTCCCAACCGCGCTCTCTCCCCAATGCAGTCAAACTGCTCCCGATATCGTTTACCAAACCAATGAAAGCCTTTAAAACACTATCAACTCTCGCGATACTAGCGACCATCGCACTATCGAATCTATCAGCCGCCGAATGGACAGCCGACGCAACAGCTGCTACGGAAAAATCCAAGGCCGAAGACAAGCTCCTTCTGATGAATTTCACGGGTTCCGATTGGTGTCACTGGTGCCACAAAATTGAGGACGAAATCTTCTCGAAGACCGAATTCAAAGAATATGCAGACCAAAACCTCGTCCTACTCACCCTAGACTTTCCAAGTGGCAAAGTTCCACAGAGCGACGAACTCAAAGCTCAAAACCAAAAGCTACAGCAGCAATACGGCGTTCGAGGATTTCCAACCCTAATCGTCCTAAATGCCGAAGGAGAACAAGTCGGCCAGCTCGGCTACACACGCGGCGGGCCCGCAGCCTTCATCGCCGAAATTGATAAAATCAAAGCCGCCCTCTAAACTAAAGGACCAACTCGGTTTTCGAATTTCACCAAGCCT
>CAWVWU010000106.1:0-13173 GCA_963933925.1 uncultured Puniceicoccaceae bacterium | reverse complement strand
TAAACCAACTAACAACTCGGCTACCCCTGTCTCACTAATGGGGTCCACTTCAGATCTTGGGTCAACGGCTCCATGTTACCGCCACGCCCCTAAACAAAAGACATCCGAGAAAGCCAATCTCTCACAACGTTGGAGCAACCCATTCAGGGATCCCTTCGTCTGCGAGCTGTTGACGATAACGAATCGCCAGCGGGTGATCCTTCTTCGCGACTTTAGGTAAGCCTTCGTTGACCATCATTGGGACAACCGCATTCCACCAATTATCATAAGCCGACCGCAATTGAGAAACCACTTCTGGGTGTGAGCTATAGACATTCTGCGTTTCACCCGGATCCTTAATCACATCATAGAGCTCAGCGTTATTTGAGAAACGCCAACGCTCCGTCCGCACAGCACACTTGTTATATTTAAACTCTTCACGCTTTCCAGTTCCCCATCGTCCACAATGCACAAAAAGCTCACGATCCGCCCATTCGACCTTCGAATCCTCGAGCAACGGAATCAACGACCGCCCATCTCTTTCCTGAACATCATCAGGAAGATCAACTCCAGCCAATTCCCCAAACGTATCATATAAATCGATATGAGCGGTTAACGCATCAACATCAACTCCCTCACCCAGAACACCTTTCCAGTACCAAAATGCGGGCACAAGTGTCCCTCCCTCGTAGGGCGAGTTCTTCCTCCCTTTCAACCCCGCATTAAACGGAATGATTCTCTCACCATTCAGATCTATCGGACGCATCGACATTCCATTATCTGTCATAAAGATAAGCAACGTATTCTCCATTGCTCCCCATTCGTTCAATTTCTCCCAAAGCAGGCCAAAGTTGTCGTCAATATTCTCAACCATCCCATAACGCCCTGCCGTATTTTCGTCATACCCTGCCTCAAGAAAACGCTTCTTATATTTCTCTGGAGCGTAATTTGGTCCATGCGGTGCATTCAGAGAAATATAGGCGAAATAGGGATTCTTCGATTCATGCTTCTCTTTGATCCAAGCCAGACTCGCTTGAAAAAACAGATCCGTACAAAACCCCTTCGTCTTCACGATCGTATCGTTATGGAGAACCACGTTGTCGAAATAGGGGTTCTCTCCATTCGGCGGAAAGTCTCCCAGATTCACCTGCCCAATTCCACCAGCCCCATGAATGAGAACCTCATCAAACCCACGACTTCCGGGCAGATACTCTTCCTCGTCCCCGAGGTGCCATTTCCCAAAAATTCCCGTTTCATAACCGGCTGACTTCAATGCCTGCGGAAGCGTATACACATCCAATGCCATTCTCTCCCTTTGAAAAATCGTGTGCGTCACCCCATTCTTAAAAGGTGCACGTCCACTCATAATAGCTGACCGCGTCGGAGCACAGGTTGGGCTCACATGGTAATCAGTAAATCGAGTCGAAACTTCATAGAATCGATCAATATGTGGCGTCCTCAAAATTTCATTCCCCATGCAGGACAAATCCCCCATCCCCTGATCATCAGTCAGAACGAAGATAATATTCGGCTTCGACCCCGCCAATCCATCCTTCGAAAGTCTAGATTCCTCACTCGCCCGAGTACCTCCCACAAAAACACTCGTAGCAACAAACACCGCACTTAATAGATAACAAAATTTCATAACATTAACCATCTCCTTGAGTCCCTAACGATCCGATCTCCTTCTCCTCTCAATCTCCATCCAGTCACGTCGTAGAGAAACGAAGCAGGATCCCACTTCATAGAAAAAAACATCCTAGATTGTACCACGACCGCAGCGGATCGCCTACCACCTCTTTAAAGGGTACTTAAGGAAGTGAGCTTCACCCCAGGATCGACTTCACAACCTAATGGTAACGACACATCGTCCCCGATGGGCACACTCCCCTCATACATACATCGGGCCGATGGACGCTTTCCTAGAACACTCCGATGACCCCCAAAAAAAGCCTAGAGCACTTTCGCTCTAGGCTTCGATCAATCCTCTGGACGTTCCCCAGCCGGGGCCATCTTCACGAGTTTCGGGTAGAAACGAGCCACAGAGTCAACTAAGTCGCTCTGCAACCCCATAACTTCGTCGCAGACTCAACGCTTCCGTCTTTCCAACTCCTCCCCTGATCCGGAACACATCCCCTACCATTTAGAAAAAGGGTGGCTAAGCAAAATTTGAGTAAATTAGCACGAACCGCCACGATTCGAATCATATATCAGAGTGGCGTCACCTCAATGAGATAGAATACACCACCATCCAATGATATATCAGAGGCCGTGTACGTGAAGGTTTTCGAATCCTGATTTGGGGTAAAAACCGGACCTAGCATTTGCCATGCCTTCAAATCGCTACCGGTCAAAATCTGATATTCGAAACCACGCTTTCCGATCCAAGAAAACTGTATTTCACTATCTGAAATACGCACGATATGCAGATCCACATCATCGATTCCTGCACTCGTAAACGCCTGTATCACTGGTAAATACTCGCCATCGATTCCGACATTACTCGTTCCAACTGCGTAGAATTCATACTCTCCTGGCTCGGATGCATTATAAAGTGCAGAGAGCTTATTCGTACCCAATAACCAAGGACGCCATTCACCTCCAACAGGCCGCACATAAACGTCATAGGACCGAATCCCCGAAACAGACTCTCCACTCCAATTAACCAAGATCCGACTAGGAGAAAAACTCGGCAGCTCGGCAACTGTCGCGTCCGGCGAATCGGCATCGATCGTAACGAGTGCTTCCTTAAGCGGATCAGTTCCTTTGCTTGGATCAAGCGGATCCACCTGATTCGTATCGATATCGAAACTAAAATCGAACTGTATCGTCGCTATGTTTCGAATAGCAGTACCGCTAGGTAAATCGTCCAAAGGCATCACAGCATAGGAAAGATGACCTTGCCCTCGTCCTGCTCCCTCGCTCGTAACGCCCTCTTCCTTCTCAGGCTCTGGAGGCAAAAACCCGATATCGACCGCTGGAGGTAATCCCGTACCAGGATCAATACTATAGAAGATAGCAAAGAGTTCACCGTTCTCGAAACTGACCTCGACGTGTACTTCCACCACAAACTCGTAGTCGTCATCCGTATACTGGTAATCGATCACTTTTTCGAAATGATGAGAACCCGGCGGCACCGTAATCGTGATATCCCCAAAGCCGAGGGTGAGCAATTCGAAACTCGCCCAATCCACCTCTGCGGGTAGTGCGTCGCGAATCGTCACAACTTGGGCTGGTGCAGTGGCTTCCGCATGATTCTCGAAATCGATCCGATAAGTCAGCAAAGTATCCGCCGAGACATAGTTATTCGCTCCGAAACCAGAAATTCCTAGTTTTTGATTGGGGTCCTTTGAACCACTAAACGCCGACCCTTGAAGCCTCTCCCCTGTCACATCTAGATCATCGTACCAAATCCAAAAATCCTCCTGGAGCCCTTTGGTATTGTCGCTGATGAAGGCAGCGATGCCAGCAATGGCCAGAGCAGGTGCGATTACCGGGGCCAACGCAGTACCAGCGACCGCCAGACCTCCTACTGTCAAAGTCGCTGAGGCGAGCGAATGCCGTATCTTATCAGTACTCTCATCGGTATCACGCCAAAACGCGATCACCCCTCCCACGTCGATTGGCTTGTTTTCACTCCACGTTTCGCTCAACCCATCAATCAACTCAATGCCATTTCCTAACAATGAAAGACCGGTAAGCCCCGTGCTCAGGTTACTATTGGTTGCTCCCTTCACAAGGGACGAGAACCACTGCGGGGCATCTTCGATCACCACGACGATATTGGAAAGTGTACCTGCCGCATCATTAATATCCGACAACGGACCGCCCATTCCTGCAAGACCGAGACCAAAACCAACCCATGAATTCCGAAGAGGAGTACCGACGATTTGATCAAGGCCGCCCTCATCAACCGCCCAGTTCATCGCCATATCTCTCGCCATTTCGCTTGGGCCGAGCGTAAGGAAACCGTGCATTAGAGACCCGTAGTACTCAGGCCCCGGCAGATCAAAGTCTTCAAACTCAAAAGGAATTTCAAAGGGAGATGGCAGCCCCATAGCACTGACTGTGTGATCTTCGGAGGATAGGCTAGCTCCACTAGCTCGTAGATCGGAAAGGGCCATTACGGTCTCACCGCGCAGAGGATCATATTCAGGGAAATAGCTTTCACCCTCATGCCCCACGACTGATAGCTCTAAACCATGCCTGAAGGATCTCACAGAATCTCCACTCGCGTCATATTCTCCGAATACACGAGGATTTCCCCTCACGTCATAGAGATAATTAAGTGTCACTCCAGGAGCCGTAATCCCCAAGGGAATTCCCAACGCATCGTACCGAATAACATAGGAGCCCGCATCCCGCTCCATTTTGGTCAAATTCCCAGTCGCATCGTGTGTATAAGAGAAGGCTTCGCCGCCATCCTCTTTTGATCGAACGTTTCCAATTCCATCGAATGCTGCCGTGGTCGATCCGATAGTCGTATAGCGCCCGAGTCCATCATTGGCGAAATTAGTTACCACACCATCCACCCTCATCTTCACCAAGTCCCCATCTAAGTCTCGCTCATATAGCGTCGTTTCCTCAGCACCCTCTATCGACTCAAAAACCTGTCTCACGAGCAAACCACGTTGATCATAAACATAAGCGTACTCTCCTCGAGGTGTCGTGTATTGAACGGGAAGCGCGGTCAAATCGTATACGACTTCATACTCGGCCAGCATAGAACCCGAAGCGTCATACGTTACCTGCCTAATTATCTGCCCTCGCCCATTGCGATCGTACTCAGTACGTGCTCCGGAACCGAACAATTTCTGCGAAACACGCCCTACACCATCATAGGCATAACGGACCAGTTCAACCCCACTGCTATCCGTCATACGATCGAGTAAACCAGAGGAGTTGTAAATATACAAATTCCCCATTCCATCCTGATCCTTAGTCGATACTAAACGGTCAGTTGCATCGTAAGCATAAGATAACGAGAGACCCGTCGGATACTCGACTTCACTCAAGTTCCCTGCAGAGTCATACTTCAAGCGCGTGGTTCCTTCAGCATTCGTAGCAGAGACCACACGGTTCTTCCCGTCGTAAACAAATGCTCGAGAGGTTCCATCTGAATAAGCCTTTAAAACAGGATTCCCCGAATCGTCGTAAGTGGTGGTTTCTGTCACGCCAATCGCATTGACCTGCTCTGTCAGACGCCCCGTCTCATCGTAAGTGTAGCGATCTGATAGGCCATTCGAATACGTAAGTTCAATGAGATTCCCTTTCAAATCATAGTCCATAGAAGACGTGAGTCCGCCCGGACTTCGGGCCTTTGTCACCAGTCCAAATGAACCGGTTTCATAAACCCACTCCTCCCCGTTTTGATTAGCAACCACCTCAACCTTGCCGTCGTTACCATACTCATAATCTTTCGAACTACCATCAGGCGATCGGATCGAAATATTGTTCAGACCAGCATCATACCCCAAAGAAGTAACTCCGGACATGGTATCCACGATTCGACACAACATACCTTGATCATTGAACGACAGACTCGTCGTATAACCATTCCCATTCGTTTCAATCAGGTCGCCTTGTATGTAGTCTAGACGCGAAACGCCAATTCCATTGTCATGGCTGGAAAGAAAACCTCTACTATTATAGGTATAAGTTTCCGTCACCCTATCGGGTCGGACAACTTGAGTCAAAGCATGCCGACTCTGAAGGTCCGCCCCATCCGAATAACCATACTGAGTGACCCTTCCATTCTCATCCGTACAGGAGATGAGATGACTACTCGTATCATAAACATAGTTGCGAAAGTAGCCCAACGAATCCTCCACCTGCGAAATGAGCCCACGCTCATTATAGTCGAGTTCAATAAACGTTCCATTCGAATGGAGTAGTCTGGAAACCTCTCCATCTGCATACTCAATCTGAATTGAATTCCCACTACGATCTTCGCTTCTCCTAAAGACGCCGCTATTATCGTAAACTTGCTTACTACCGTCCTGACGAATCAAAGTATAATTGCCTCCCGTAAGAGTGAGTTTCGCTTTATCCCCAACTTCCGAAAAGTACCTGCTTCCTCGGCTATCGGGCTGGAAGATTCGCGTCGCCCCGCTTCCATAGACAAGAGAAACCGTTCCATCACCCAATTTCTCGAGCTCAATCTCCCAAGGGTGATGCCACCCATACCCGAGAGGGCCCAAGCGATAGCGAGCTGCGAGACTACGCGGAAATGACCGCGTGAACCACAGATTGATCTGACCCGACTCTGGAGATACATCCAATTCGGAAACGAGTTCCGAAAGCGGAGCCTGCAATCCATACGCTTTTTGAAGTTCGAAATTCAAAAGCCTACTAACATCAGGAGTGCGGGATCCTATTTTGGAAAGGTAAGTCGCATCCCTAGCAAGTGCGGCGACGAAGTCACCAACTGTCGGACCGATCGCTGAGGTGAAATTCTGCCAGATCGCTGTCCAAGCAGTTTCCTCTACCCCATTCGGTTTCAGCGTATTTTTGAGATAAACCCAATCGACCGGCCGTGAATCATCAACAGTCAGAGCAACAGCCTTGAACTCAAAAGGTGGATATGAAAAATCCCAAGGTTTTTGCCAGCCTGCATAATAGACGGGAATTCGTATTTCTTCCCCGGGCTGCAAAATTCCCGGTTTCTCGCCACTTGCCAATAACCGAATCGAGTTGGAGAAGCCGGACGGAATAGCAGAAGTCCAGAAACCACGCGTTAGACGAGTTGAATCCAGCGTCAACAACGCACCACGAGATTCTTTCTGCAAGGCAGTTATAAGCAACAATGGGGCATCCATCGGTGCCGTTCCCTTGTTTCCATATTTCACAAAAACCGTGGCCAATTGGTGATACCCCATTCGGGCCGGAGAAATCACATCCACGTAGAATTCAGCTTCGCCCCCACTTACTATTTCGAGTGCAGAGGAAAGGGTTGATTCCGTCCCATTCCGCCGAACTCTAATCGAGTAGTTGCCTGCCGACAAGCGACCAGCATCGAAGCGAGCGGTCAATTCAGTAAAAGAGTCAACAACGACGGAATTCGGGAGATACACCGTCCCGTCTGAACTCAAAATTTCAACGCTCATCGGATTCACAAAACCCGCCCCCAACACGCTTAGCTCAAGCGGAATCAAACGATCATGTACTCTTGGAACCGCACTGGTCGCAAAGCTATCGGATTGACTCACCTTCAGACTGAAATCCCCCGCTTCAGGTAAAGAATCGCCATAGACCAATACATACCAATTTCCTGGATTCGCCGCGGGTACGACAAACGAATCCAGTTCCACCCGAGAATCGAAGAGAGTTCGAGTCGGCAAATCGCCGAAACGAATATGAGCAATGAGACTTGGGTCATCCTTTAAGAACTCGATGAGTAGGTTCTTTCCACCTATAGCATCGAGACGGAAATACTGTTCCGTTCGCCCAACCTCATAGACCCCAGAAAAAACATCGCCATCCTGTAGCTGAGGTATCAATACGCTAATACTCGTGGACTTTTCATTATTCAACCGATGCTGTTCCAAAATCTGCCATTCGTCGTTAACTGATAAAATCAAATATCGTCCTCCTTCCTCCACAGGAGGAATCGTCAACTCGATGCTTCCTCGATAGGAAGCCCCCTCATTCAACGACATTTCAACCAAAGAAGAACCGATCAAGCGGTCAGAGGTATCTAAAAACGCGTCATCCGACAAATAGATCCTATCGCTCCAAGACCTATCTTCGATCGAACCTGGACCACTATTTTTAACCATGTAACCCACCGTAGACAATTGTCCAATGGAGAGATTTTTAGGAACATCCAGAGAATCGAGTCGTAAATCCGGCTGCACATCTGATGCGGGGACAACGGCGTACTCTCGACGATCAGGCTCAAAGCTACCAGATCCATCGGATGCCAGAGAATATTCGACCACAAAGCGTCCCTCTTCGGCGAAACTCACAAGCCCCGGATTGCGAACGGTAGACGTTCGCCCATCACCAAACCGCCATCTATACTCCTCATAATTGCCCTCCGAAAAGGACCCTACAAATCGGAGAGAATCTCCAGCAACCAAAGTACCCGAGCGCAAGGGAGCGACAATCGTAACCTTATTGGGAGAAGACAACCACCTCTCGAAAAGCACACCATCGCTCACAGGGTCTCCGGTTCCGGTGGCGTTCAGAGTGGCATGAAAAGGTCCGCTCTCGTCACCCCACCAATTCCCTCTCGCATCCACTTCAACGGAATTTCTATTGAACACTGCGTAATCTGAGTTCTCCTCGAATTGACACGAGACAAGGGATACTGCATCCGAGACATTATCAACATATACTCCATTTGTACTGTGGATAAAATGACAATCCTCGATCGTAGCCGAGCTCGTACCCGAATAAAAGTAGAGAGCACTTCCTGCGATGTTGGTCACGATGCAACCACTCATCGAGAGCTTACTTGTACCTGCTTTTGATATACCGTGATTATTCCAGTAACCAGCATAGGAGATCGTACTTTCCCGCAGTTGTACACTCCCTCCATTTTGCACGACGAGACCATGCCACCAACCAGCAGACGGCACAGTGGATCCCCCGTCATTATTGCTATCCCCTCCGATTGAATCATCACGATAATCCGTAAAAAAAATCGGTCCGAGTACAGTCCCTTGAGCGACCAGAGAACCGAGCACCGAGAGCGATTTATATCGGGCGACTTTCACTACTAACCCTGGCTCGAGCGTCATAATTGCCCCATCTCCCACAGTAATCGAATCCAACAATAAAATAGAATAGAGCGGGTTAAGTTCCCAACTCAGGTTGCCGTTATAGGCACCGCCGTCGGCAGCGACTTGAGCATCTGTATTCGCAGCAAATACCGATGTCGTGTCGCGAAAAGACGTGTTTACCCCAAGCCGCACTCCATACTGATTACCTTCGAAACGATTGTACTCAGACACAAGTACACCGTATCCTTCCGTAACTCGAAGACCCGAACCTGCAGTATGCTGAATAGAGCTTCGATTTAGCTTCAAATCACCCGAGCCACTTTTGCTCAAGCCAATAGCATCCCAGTAACCAGCGTAAGAGATCGTACAATATCTCAATTCTGCCGAGCCACTATTCCTTACATAGACCCCTCTCCACCAACTCGCCACAGGACTCGTAGTATCCGCATCGTTGTTGGTGTCGCCACCCACTGCATCATCCAGATAATTAGAGAAGTGTATGGGATCCGATACCGTCCCAATAGCATTGAGTACTCCATCAATATACAGCCCCTTATATCGTGCGTATTTAAGCACCAACCCGGGAACCAAGGTCAGCGTTGCTCCTTCGGCGATGGTCGTAGAGTCCAAAATCAAAATTGAATAGTCAGAGGAAAGTTCCCAACGCACATCATCGGTGTGTGTTCCCCCATCGACAGCCACTTGACCGTAAATGTTGTCTGAAAAAACCGAAGTCGTATCGCTAAATGAGGTATTCAAACCAATCCGAACACCATAATGATTATTCTCAAAACGGTTATCCTCCGACAAAAGAGAACCGTAACCACTTCTCACCCTCAATCCCGAACCAAATGTGTTTCGAACCGAACTACGCCGTAAACTCAAGTCTCCCGAACCGCTTTTGCTCAAACCAACTTCATTCCAATACCCGGCATAAGAAATCGTACAATAATCCAACTCCGCAGAACCGGAATTTCTAACATCGATCCCTCTCCACCAATCAACTCCCGGCGAAGTGGCATCCCCATCGTTATTCGTGTCACCGCCAACAGTGTCGTCCAAGTAGCTCGTAAAATGGACCGGAGCTCCAATCGTACCAATACAATTGAGCTGACCATCCACATGCAGCCCCTCATATCTCGCACTCTTAATCACCACTCCCGGAGAAACCGTCAAGCTCGCCCCTTCGTCTATGTAGGTTCTATCGATCAGCAAAATTGAATAGGCGGATGAAAGCTCCCAACTCACATCATCGGTATGCGTCCCCCCATCGACAATCACTTGACCATAAAGGTTGTCGATAAAACTCGAAGTTGTGTCACTGAAAGATGTGTTCAACCCAATCTGAGCTCCATAGTGGTTGTTCTCAAAACGATTCTCCTCTGACAGAAGAGAACCGTAACCGCTCGTCACTCGTAAACCCGAACCAGATGTATTCTGAATCGCGCTACGCCTAAGATTCAAGTCCCCAGATCCACTTTTGCTCAAACCAATATCATCCCAATAACCCGCGTAAGAAATCGTACAATAGTCCAATTCCGCAGAGCCCGAGTTTCTAACATAAACCCCTCTCCACCAATCGACTCTCGGTGAAGACCCATCAGTATCGTCATTGCTATCGCCGCCCACAACATCATCCAAGTGACTAGTGAAGTGAATGGGCGAACCAGCAGTCCCAATCGCGTTAAGTTCCCCATCAACGTAAAGTCCCTTGTATTGAGCAACCTTAAGAACAACCCCCGGAACAAGAGTCAGGGTGGCACCTTCAGCCACAAAGGTAGTATCGAGCAACAAAATCGAATAAGACGATGGGAGCTCCCACCGCACCGCCGCTGTATGCGTACCGCCATCAACCGCAACCTGGCAAATAAAGTTGTCTACAAACGTCGAAGTAGTATCGCTGAAAGACGCATTAAGCCCCAACCGTACTCCATAGTGATTATTCGCATAGCGGTTATTCTCCGACAAGAAAGAATCATACCCGCTTTCCAATCGAAGCCCCTCACCAAGAGTGTCAGAGACTGTACTGTTACGAAGGCTAAAATCACCTGCCCCGGTTTTTAAAATACCTATCTGATTCCAATAGCCTCCACCCGAAACCTCGCAATAGGACATACTGGCAGATCCGCCATCTTCGACAAAAACTCCGGTCCACCACCCCGGTCCATCGTCCACTCCCTTAAAAACGATCGGCTTCGACACACTCCCCTCAGCCACCAACGTCCCCCTCACTGACATTCCCTTGTAGTGACTGAATAATACATTAACTCCAGGATCGATAGTAAGAGTCACTCCTTCGTTCACTGTAACAGTTGAAGTAACCGTATACGGACCATCGACTTCAGTCCACCGAGTATCCTCCGAGATTTGCCCAGAAACCTCCGACGCAATGACTCGAGGAACATTGAGAAAAACGAAGCTCAGAAAAAAGAGACAACACAGTTCTAAAACACAAACAGACCTTTTCATCCTATATCGGCCTTTCTGTCCGATAAACGAAAACGTTAATACAAGAAGGGCTTCCCAATCTCTAGGAAAGAGGAAACCGTGAAACATAGACTACGGAACGAAGCCTCGTTCGCAAGATTTCTCAGAAGTAACAATCTCCCTAAATAGGGGGGATTAGAAATGTTCATTTAGGATCACACACAATAGGACTCGATAGAGTCAAAAAACGAATTCCTAAACCGGAATGAACTCCAGGATCCACTGCTCTATCCGACTCCAGAACACCCAACAGGAGAATTCCTCCGCTCACCAAATGACAAAAAAAAGCCTAGAGCACTTTCGCTCTAGGCTTCGATCAATCCTCTGGACGTTCCCCAGCCGGGGCCATCTTCACGAGTTTCGGGAAGAAACGAGCCACAGAGTCAACTAAGTCGCTCTGCAAACCCATAACTTCGTCGATGTCCTTGTAGACAAAGGGAACCTCATCAAGGCCGGCAGAAAGCAGGGTCACCCCTCGTTGGTCTAGCATTAACTTAGCGTCCTTCCACTTGAGATTATGTACTGCTTTCTTTCGACTCATCACGCGTCCCGCACCGTGGGCCGCAGAATTCAGAGAGTCTGGCTCCCCTTTTCCTCGGACCACATAAGCCGGACTCGCCATCGATCCAGGAATAACACCCAGCACCCCTTCACCGGCTGGGGTGGCCCCCTTTCGGTGAACGATCAAATCCTGACCATCGTGGAATTCTTTCCACGCGAAATTATGGTGATTCTCGATATCGAGCAAAGTCTCCGCACCAAGATTTTCTGCGATATGCTTGTGAATACAGGCATGGTTCGCCGCCGCATACTCACCCATAAGCTCCATCGCCGCCCAGTACTCCTGACCTTCGTTGCTATCGAGATCCAACCACGCCAAGTGACGCAATTCCTTCGGCAACTCCGGATGAGACTGTTGAGCAAGCTTACAATAATGAGAAGCCACCGCAGCACCCGTCCCCCGACTACCGCTATGACTCATCAACGCCATATACGTTCCAGATTCCAGTCCAAGTGAGTCATCGAACAATTCTATTTCTCCAAATTCCACGAAATGATTTCCGCTTCCGCTTGTTCCGAGCTGCTTCCAGGCCTTGTCCTTACATTGATCTGTTATCGGAGACACACGCCAGTTAGCATCCAAAACGTCATGGTGACGCTTATCACGAAAGAAGGAACCCACACCGAACTTCGTTTCTTGGTTAATCGCATCCGTAAAACGTCCACGACCACGATCCTTATTCAGTTTTTTAAGTGGAATATCGAATACACTTAGCTTCATACGACACGCAATATCCACACCTACCGCATACGGGATAACTGCTCCACGCGTTGCAAGTACCCCACCAATCGGCAAACCATAACCAACATGAGCATCCGGCATCAAGGCCCCACGTTCCGCAATCGGCAACTGACACGCATTGGCCATCTGCTGCACAGATTGTGGTTCCAGATCCTTTCCCCACTGACGGTACGGTGCCGGTGATTCACGTGGAATCCATCGCTTCCCTTTAATCAATCGAGCAAAGGCAGACGCATTCGGATGATCCACATAAGAATCTGGATCTAATACAGCCCCTTCTAAAACAGAACGAACCGTATCAACCGTCTCCCCAGCCTCGAAAAATCCCTTGATCAAACCCTTCACCTCATCCATCGGAGCCCCAAGCGGAATTCCCAAATTCACTAAATCTTTTGTTTTCATTTTCTTATTATGTTTATTGTTAATACTAAATGAAGCTCGCCTACAACCAGTCTTGCTCATCGAAACCTTGTCGATTGAAAATCACGCCCCCAACCCCTCATCCAAATCCAAGAGATAGAATCGTGGTATTGTTTTTGCTCGTCTAAGCGTAGTCTCCAAAAACCGAGGAACGCCCTCCGTCATTTGGAAACAAAACCGTCGCGGTAGATCCTCATACAAGGAACGCGGCGGAAGACTATCCACGATACGTTTCAAACGACACCCACTCTCATAACT
>CAWVWU010000105.1:0-13302 GCA_963933925.1 uncultured Puniceicoccaceae bacterium | reverse complement strand
ATTTCCCGGTAGTGGTCGAGAACGACAGGGGGGGATGTGCAGAGGTTGTAGCGCGGGCGGAAGCTACGGAGCGGATGATCGACGCGAGCACCGCGTAGCATCGGGTAGCGTTCGAGCAATTCGTCCGGAACGGAGCGTGGCTCGAAGGAGAGGATACCGGCTCGCAGACCGTATTTTTTGGCAAGCTCGGCGGAGCGAACGAGTTTGTTGAGGTTCGCTTGAAGGTAGTCGTAGGGGTAAATTCCCTTGTTGAGCTTGCTGTAGACGAATTGGTCGAGCGCTGGGCAGTACGTGTAGAACAAATACAATAGTTCCCCTGGTTGAGCGCGCTCGTACGGGAATGCGGTGCCGAAACCATTTACTTCGACGTGCGTGTAACCGAGGCGTGCCATTTCTCGGATGTGGTCTTCCGGATCGAAGTCTTTGGCGGTGCGGGCGTGGTTGTTGAGTAGTGAGTCGTAGGCGGGGCGCAGGTGCTTGAATGTCGGTTTGGTAACGATACCATCGGTAAATTCAGAGACGTCGCGGTGACCCCAGTCGTCTATGACTTGGGTGGCGAGGCGGTAGAGAAGCCAGGTGTGGGAAGCGTAGATTTCAATGCCCGTTTTTTCCGACGCTCGGACATACATCCATTCGGAATCGTCGTTGAGGCGGGAATCGATCGAGGCAGATTTACCTTTGTCGAGAACGCTGATAATGATGACTCCGATGGCGGGCTTCGCTGCCGGATCGTAGGAAATGCCTGCTTCGGGGACTTTTTCTTGGAGCAATCTTGCGGTTGTCTTTTCGACTTCGATGGAATCGTGGCAGTGAACTATTGTAGTCGTGTTTTCGAGCAATTTATAGAATTTCATGGGTGTTTTTATTGATACAGCCGACCTCATCATGGCCGCCGAATCGAGAGGGTTTCGAGTTTACGATAAATTCCTAGACGCATTTCGTGTTTTTTATCCGAGAAAGCGAGTTGGGAGGGAGCGTTCGTTGATTTTTCCTTTGGTGAACGATACTTCGAAGGCACGTGCTGCAGGGCGTGAGGTCACGATTTCTTTACGCTCGGTTCCGACGAAATGTGCGGCTGCTCCGTCATCGAGAGCGATGCCGTTGCCGATAAGTCCGGAGGCCATGTGTTCATGATAAGAGGCTTCTCTTTCCGCTTCTCCGTCGTAGTGGGGCGAGCAGCTTCCCGAAAGAAAACCGAGGCAATCCATGCTGCTAAGTTTTCCGGTCGAGTCGGTATGACCTTGCTCAAACCAGCAGATGGCTCCGGCACTTAAGCCTGCTAAAACGACCCCTCGCTCCCAGGCGTCTCGCAAAAGGGTGTTCATTCCACAGACGTTCCAAATGGCCAGCATGTTTCGGGTGTTGCCTCCGGTCACGTAGATCGCGTCGCATTCCGCGATTTCGGCTTCGAGGTCAGCGGGTTGGCGGAAGAGCGGCAGGTGCTTGGGGCGGCAAGGTAGTTTGTTGAAGGCTCTGTAGAAGCGCGAAATCAGCCAATCCGAGTCGCCGCTAGCGGTTGGCAAGAGTCCGATGGTGGGTTGCTGCTTTTCGCAAGCGGAGACTACGTAGGCATCGAGCAAGGGGTTTTCGGGCTCCATGGAGAATCCACCTCCGCCCATTGCGATGATTTGCTTCTTTGACATAGTGTGGCTGTGGGTTGGCGATTTCCTTGGGAGTTCAATTTCTCTGGAGAGAGATGTTTGTGTGAACAGGTCGAGAGGCGAGGGCATATAGGGGAAGTTTAGCATTACCGTAAACTGGAAGTTTCTTTCAACTACCCGGTAACCTATCTCA
The DNA here is from genome assembly GCA_963933925.1 of uncultured Puniceicoccaceae bacterium. Classification (GTDB taxonomy): domain Bacteria; phylum Verrucomicrobiota; class Verrucomicrobiia; order Opitutales; family Opitutaceae; genus JAKYXN01. The sequence goes on along the minus strand of CAWVWU010000105.1, from coordinate 11,508 downwards.
TTTAATCATGATGGGTTTCTCTATGGATAGGAAAGGTTTTATCAGAACAATCGCTGCCAGCGGTGCGGGAGCATTCGTCGGGGCGAAACTCTTCGGTAAATTGGAGACACCATCGAACTCGGCTTCTCCTGGTAAATGGGCCATAGGAAACTGGGATCAAGTACGGGTTCTTTTCCCGTTGGGGTCCGAGGTGACTTATCTCAATACTGGTGGGCTCGGGCCGACGTCTCAGCCGGTTCTCGATGCCGTGTTAGAGCAGAATCAGATACAAGCTCGAACGGGCGAACATTTCCATAAACTGCTTGGCGTGGCCCGCGAGACAGCAGCAGACTTTTTTGGAGTTAATTCTAGCGAGATCGCCTTTGTTCGCAATGCGTCCGAGGGAAATTCTGTGATTTCGAACGGGTTGTCTCTGAGAAAAGGAGACGAAGTCGTCTTCGATTCGCATGCCCATCCCGGCGGATCCTTTGCGTGGATGAATCGTCAGAAGCTCGATGGCGTTAAGGTGAAAATATTCGAGCCGAGCTCTGCGAGTGTGGCGGAGAATTTAGAGCGCCTTTTCGATCAGGTGACCAAGCGGACGCGGGTCATCCAGGTAAGCCATATTACGGCCACTACTGGTTTGATCTTCGATATTCCGGCAATAGCGGCCGAAGCGAAGCGACGTGGGATTTGGTTCCATGTTGATGGAGCCCAGAGTGCAGGGATGATTCCGGTCAATTTAAAGGAGCTCGATTGCGATTCGTATGCGACGAGTGGACACAAGTGGTTGAACGGCCCTATTGAAACCGGACTTGTCTACATAAGCTCCGAGCGAAACGATGAAGTTGTTTGTAGTCATATTGGTGCCTATTCTAATGATGTGTATGAGTTGCCTTCGACGCTGAGCTATGCCGACTCTGCGGTACGTCATGAGTATGGGACTCGTAATTCAGCGAGTGTCGTCGGGTTACAAACTGCGTTTAAATTACAGAACGAAATTGGACGTGAAGCAATTGCGAAACATGGTGCCCATCTCTCGCAGTTGGCCTTCGAAGGCTTGAGTGGGATAAGGGACTTGGAGTTTTTAAGTCCGAGCGATCCTGAAATGCGTAGCTCGATTCTTACCTTTCGTGTGCCGCATCTTGAATGCGGGGTAATCAACAGTGCTTTGTTAAGTGATCATGAAATCCGCTGTCGCATGGTGACGGAGCGCGGTCTCAATGGCGTACGCTCTTCCTGGCATGTCTATCATCAGGAGGAGGATGTAGATCGCTATGTGAAGGCGGTGCGTTCCGTGGTGGCGAGCCTCTAGATGTTCTTATTCGACTTCTATAATGAGATCGATTTCTACGGCGGCTCCGAGCGGTAGGGAACTGTATCCACACGCTACGCGAGCGTGTCGCCCCTTTTCTCCGAAGACGTCGACGAGTAGGTCAGAACAGCCGTTGATAACTTTAGAATGATCGGTATAGTCTGGAGTTGCGTTTACCATTCCGGAAACTTTGACGATGCGTTTCACGCGCTCCAGTTCACCGAGTTCACTCTTTAGGGTGCTGATCAGGGCGATGGCGGTGAGTCTTGCGGCTTCGTAGCCTTCTTCAGTTTTTAGGTTTTTCCCGAGTTTTCCAATCACTACGCCGCCGTCTTCGCGTTTGGGGAGATGTCCGGCGAGGTAGATCATATTTCCACTACGCACAGCACTCACGTAGTTTGCGACTGGGGCATTACTTTGGACAAGCGTAATGTTGAGTTCCTGGAGTCGGCTTTCTGGAGTTTTTGCCTGACACAAAATTGCGAGGCACGAAAGTGCAAGAAGAGTGGAGGCGACTATTTTATTTTTCATGGAAAGAGGGTGTTCGAAATGTATTTTGAGTAATTGTGAGGTCGGTTAAGGTTTTTTGAAATCGATCTCGTGATGTCCGGCTGGGAGGTGGCTCAGTGTTGTTTTCGAGCGTTCTTTGTTGGGCCAGGTGATCTCAATGGCTCCATCGAGAATCCTCGCTCCTTTCATAGCGATGATTTGTTTTTTGCATGGTAGATCGCGGGTCATATAGGGGAGGAAGGTTGAGTAGAGCGTTTCACTTTTTCTCTGTAGTTGAGGGGGACTCGTAGACTTCGGTTTCTGGTTTGAATGCGTACCAAGCGAACCAATACATTCGTGTCGATGGGATCACTTTATCATTTTTATCCAGTATTATAGCACTTTGGGAATCATTATCGAAATGAATCTTTAGGGTGTGACCGGCAAATTTGTCAAGAAGTGGCGAATCCTCATTGGCGAGTTCGCGAAGTGGGTAGGCTTTGCGGAGGCCGTTTAATTCTAGGCCGATAACGAGTTCTTTTGGTTTGAGTTGTTTGCTGCGTTTTCTAATTGGGAACAATATTCGATTGTTGTCGTTGTAACCCGGATATAATTCATTCTCATAAGCTTGAGGGTGGTAGATGCCTTGGCGGTTTGAGAGGACTAGCGTTGTGGGGTGTCTTTTGGTCCATGCTTGCCAGGTGGTGTCGATGGTTGGGATTGGCTTGAGTTTGCTTCCTGCCAGAGGTCCTGCAACTGACTCCATTGCTATTTGAGACCAAAGGGATTCTGTTTCACGGTCGTAGAGGAGCACATCGCTATTGTATAGTAATCCGGATACTCCGAAGGTCTTTGCTTGACCTTCATTGACTTCGAAACTCATCCCACTCCCGCATAGCGGGCAGTAGGTAACGACAAAATGTTGGCTACCAACCTTGTCGTTGACGATTTCATGGTGATCGAGGATTTTTATGGGATAGGCTTTGGGGACTCCACCGATGACAACTCCGAGCACTCTATCAGTTGGTCGCAGATAGCTCGCCGAATCTATATGGGTAAAAATAGGCCTGTTGATAGAAGGAATACCGTCTCTGTCGGGCAAACCGGTTTTAAGTAGGCGCTTGGGAACCGTAAGGTTGCTTAAGTCGAAACCGTTGTTGGGGCGGCCGAGAGCGGCTGATTGAAACGAGAAAATGGTGCCGAGTACTATTGTGACAATAGGGATTCGGAAATACGTGTGCACTCTCATAAGGCATCTTGGGCGGAACACCGATGGTAGCCTGCCGGGCGGTCTCTGAGGGTTGTTTTCGAGCGTTTTTTGTTGGGCCAGGTGATCTCAATTGTTTTAGCAACTGTGGCTTGGTCGAGGCCAAAATGGAGGACGAATTGGTTTTGCTTTCCGGCGTGGCCACCTGGACCTTGGAGCTGGCGTAGCTGAGTGATATCGGGAGTGTTTGGGTCGTTATCGAGATCGGCAGTCATGCGAACGATGGCTCCATAGGCGTCTTGGGTAATTCCGTTCAGCGGGTCACCTTCGAGAGAAAGAACGAGTGAGTGGCTTCCTTCGCTTGCCGAATTTAGGAAAAGGTGGGCACGGCGTTCGGATGGGGCATCTTCGGGGCTGTCTTGGGTAAGAGATCCATTGACGATGGCGGCGGCACGACGTTTGTCCGCTGAGAGACGATTGAAGCTTTGCCCGACGAGTAGATCGAGGTCTCCGTCGAGATCCACATCGGCGAGTGAGGGCATGCCGGCACCGACATGGTCAATGCCGAGCACGGCGGTGACATCGGTGAAGCTGCCGTCTTCTTGCTGAAAAAAGATCCGTAGGCGTTCTTCGAAAGGCGGTTCGTCAGGGTAATCGGAGGAGCAGATGATGAGGTCGATACGACCGTCTTGATTGAGGTCTGCGAGTTCGGCGTAGATGTCGCCTTGGTTTTGGCGAACATGATGGATTTCCCATTCCACACCAGGTTCTGGTGCTCGTGGCAGGCGATTGACGGAGAGGTGTTCGGGGGATTTGAAGGACAGTGAGCCCGTTTCGGTGAGTTGGTTCACGAGAAAGCGTGAGACGTCTGAGGATTCGCCTGCCCAAGCATGGAAGATGGTACTGAGGAAGAGGTCGAAGTCTCCGTCGTTGTCGATGTCGCCCACTACTGCGTCGAAGGTGTTTCCGTTGGCGCGGAAAGGCGGTTCGTCCGGACGATAGGAGCGGGGCTTATCGTCGGCGAATTCCTTCTTCCATTTCTGATGGCGTCCGTGGCGGATTGCGTCTCCGTCTATCCCTGTGGCTGGAGCGATGTCGCGCCCTTTTAACTGGCGAACGAGGTGATTGGGAGTGGCATCGATTTCACCTAAAGTGAGTGGTTTAGGTATTTCGTTTGGAACTTCGCGCAGAGGTTTTCGCGTGTCCATTTTGTAGAGACGGTTCCAGCGACGTCCATAATTCAGTTCGAGGAGGAGAGGAAGGCCTTCGTCTAGATGTGCGAAGACAGCTCCGTATGTCGGGCGTCCGCCTAGATCTTCAGTGAAATCGGTGGGGAGAGTTTCGTTCGGTATGGGCCAGCGGACGAAATTGGGTTGACCGCTCTGATTTGCGTATTGGAGGAGAAGGTCGTTTTCGAATGCTTCGTAACCAGAGAAATAGCGTTCGTACCAATTACCAATAAAAAGGTCTGGTAAGCCGTCTTGGTTGACATCGCCTACGGCGATTGCACGTGTTGTGGCGATTGTGGCATTGGCGAGTGGAATCGCGTCGCGGAACGTACCGTCGCCTTGACCTGGAAACCAGGAACTCCGTGCGGGGCTGTTGATGGGTGGAATATAGTCGGGTTGATAAAAGTCGAGATAGCGGCCGAGGATGGCGTCTTGAGTTCCATCGTTGTCAAGGTCGGCGAAGACGAGAACGTCTTCTTTGGATACGATCGGAAGGTTTGTATCGGTAAGTTCGATGAATTGAAAAGATGTCGTAGCGAAGGCGGACTCCGTGGGTTGATTGATATAAAGACGCGGGGCGTTGTTGGAGGTGCTGTTGGGGAGGATGACGACGTCCGGGCGTAGGTCTCCGTTGAGATCAGTGAACTTGAGACGAGAGGCTTGAATTCCATCGAGTCCGGCCTCACTTGAGGCACGTGTCCACGGACTGTGAGTAGGAGTGGCTCCATTGAGACTGGCGAAGACGAGGCTGAGGCATAGCGTGAATGGACGAGAAAGCGATACAGCCATTGAATGTATCATCGTTGCTCTAATTTTTTGATGGTTTCCAAGTATATGTGAAGCCGACGGAGTTCTTCTTTTGTCGATTCGAGGACGGGAAAAACATGCGTCTCAATGGTGAGGTAAGGGAGAATGTTATCTTTGATGGCGGCTTGGAGTTGACCGATCCAGTTGACGCCGCCGTCGCCAATCAGTCGGTTTTCCCACTTGTCTGGAGGGATTGGGATCGTGTCCTTTATGTGCATATTTAGAATATGTGGGCGTACACACTCATACCCGATCGGGTAAGGAATTTCGCCGCAAGAGAGTGCGTTTCCGGGGTCCCAGTTTATTCCGACATTTTCCATGTCGATCTCTTCGATCACGGCTGTTGTGTTGGCTCCGGTGTCGCAAAACGAACCGGGTTCGTTCTCGATGGCAAGCTTGAGATTGTGCTGTTTGGCGATGGCTCCAGCTTCCTTGAGAAGTCGGATGGCTTCGCTGAGTTCGCTGCCATTACCCCGCATGAAGCCAAAAACGATGACTATTGGCGATTTTAGGCGAACTGCCATTTCGCAGCATTTGGGTAAGGTTTCATCGAGTTCCTTGCGAACGAGTTCTGGGTTGCTTAGGTCGATTTTGAAGACGCCAGGAGAGAGGGCTGTTATTTGGATGGTTTCGTTATCGATTCGTTCTTGCAGGTATTCTTCCCGGCCTGGGTTTAAGTAGGGAACACGGTGCTCGTAGTCGTCGACACAGCGAATCTCGTACTTGCGGAAGCCCATCTCGGCTCCGTGTTTGAGGGCATCTTGTATGTCGAGAGCGATTTCGTCTGAAAGTATTGAGAATTCCACAGTAAAGAGAGGAGAGGGGTTAGGTTTTATTTCAATTGTATTTGTTTTTCGACAGCCTCGAGAATGACGGATCACTTCTATGAGACTGCTAGATAAGTAGGCTGCTTTGTTTGTTCGTATCTTTTTTTGCCCAAATCTCGTTTGCTCATTTTAATGTGCCGTTTGACACATCTCAAATCGCAATCCAAATTTTTGCTAAAAATCTAATTCACCTACTCGTGCGGACCTCTATAATCGTCCCTAAATAAGAGGGGGCGAGGACGAAATATCCAGTTGGCAAGCCGCTTTTCGGTAAATCAAAGCCCCCGTTGCGAAGATTTCAAAAGCATCTCTTTTCTGATGTCGCAGTACATATTTATGTGCGAACCCTGAACGTATCAATCCTATGCTAACGCGCTCTCTTTTTTCGCGACCTTTTACAATTGCTTTTTTGATCCTCAACATGGCTCTGATCTTTTTGACAGGGGCTCTCAGGGCTGATCCTGCATCGAGTGACTGGGCGGGAAAGTGGGTGTTGATCGAAAACGAGAGCAGTAACGTCGATCTCTATAAGACGGTGTCGCTCGATTTCGCATCGGTTTCAGGCAACCGGATAACGATGACGGAAAAGTGGGGATCAGGTCGTTCATATGAGGAAGCTTTGAAGTTGAAGGTCGGCGGCGGTGCGGTGAACGATTTTCCTATCGATCATAAGGTATTTGCGAGCAATGTTTTTATGGGATTGAGACGTGAAGTCGGTGGTGTGCGTAGCATCACGGCATCGTGGGAAGAGCCGTTTCGAGTCTTAGTGCTCGACGAGTCATACCCGATCCATTCTTCGCAGGGGAAGAGCGTGATGAAAAGTCGTTCTACATTTTCATTGAATGAAACGGGGACGATATTGACATGGAATATAGAACGTCCGACACGTCCGGCGGATCAACCTCTTAGCTTTCGATTGAAACGAGAAGGGTATCGAGATTCCTACTATATGGATTTGAAGGATGATTGGGAAATATCGAGTCTATTGCCTGAACAGGCAGCTCTTATAACCCTGCAGGGAGTCGTCAACCAAAAGGGACCGCTTCTTTACTTTGTTTATCCTGAGACGTGGGATTTTCGTTTTACCGATGAAATACTCGAATATTATGAGGAGAAAAAGCAATTTACTTTCAAGAAGCTGACATCGTTTCGTCGGGCTCTGGCTGCATTCGAGGGTAAAGTGGAAAACTATGTGGTCTGGGATCCTGAAGTGAGGACTTCGTTGATCGTGGCATTTACCGTGGCGGGACTAGAGGATGCGATTGTTGTCACTGAAGATTTGATACCCTTGGTGGAAGAGTTTGGAATGAAACCGGTGGAAGATCTTCGAGGACGCTTCACTGGGATGAACGATTTTGAAATCTATACATGGGCCTACGAAGAATATTGGGATCGATGTAGTAAGGATAGCATTGTGTGGATGGGGGGCGAACATGGGAGTCGTATGAAGCCTGGGGTTGCTGACTTTGGCATGTATCATAAGTGTTTCTTTACTGATCTCTCAACCGATGCGAAGGACCCTGCCGAAGCGGATGAGTATCATTTGGCAGATAAACTATTTTCTGAAATGAATGAGATGGGAATGTGCTTTGGTTGGCATTCTTACAAAAAGGACAAGGAGCGTGATCACGTGAAGCTCGCTTCATCGCATCTTATTCGGGTATCGGGCCTGCATACGCTCCCAAATATGAGTTTCAATACTCAGGTGCCATTGTCCCCAGGATTCGAATTTAAAAACAATCATAATGTTGAGGTCGGTGAAACTTATACGCCGGAGAAAAAGGTTTATATTGCGGCTGTGCAAACGGACTCCTTGGGTATTGGGGCGTGGACACGACCGGGGCGGGGAGAGATTCCTTATGCGTGGCAAGTGACGCCAAATTGGCTCTGGATGGGGCCGTCGATGCTTGAAATGTTCTATGATCAGGCAACTCCGAATGATCTGTTCATTGGTGGATTATCTGGACCAGGCTACATGTATTCGAAAGCGATCCCTCGTGAAAAGCTGCCTGTGGTATTGCAAAAGTCGCGTGAGTTTATGGAGACGTTGGACTTGAGTGTATTTGAGATTATGGATTACTCTGAGGGGGCTTCGGTGGAGGGAAATCCAGATCTGCCGCAGTCGGTAGTCGATGTCTATTTTGAGGAAATGCCCGATGCAATCGGTTTCCTAAATGGTTATGCACCTGCCTATACGTTTACGCATCAGGATGGGCGATCTATGATTTCGTACGACTATTACATGACTCCTGGGCGTTCTCAACAAGAGGTGCGGGCGGATTTGATAGAGTTGGCAGCGATTAATAATAAGCGCCCCTATTTTCTGCTTCTCCACGTGCGTCAGTGGAGCGATATCACTCACGTGAAATCGATATTCGATAGTCTCGGGCCGGCCTTTGAAGTTGTGCCGCTAGATCTGTTTTTGAAGATGTCCGCAGAGGATCCGACCTTTGAAAACTACACGCGTCCGGAGGATTGGAAGCCGGAGTAAGTGTTTGTTGAATTTTTTTCAATGGGAGTTAATGAACTCATGCGCCTTCTGGTATCCTCGACTCCGAGTGATTCGAGTAACCAGGGGCGTGTGAATAACTTTCCCGATGTCTATCGAAAATGGAGATGTGGCTGTCATTGAAAAGCTGCCGCGAGTGGTCACGATCTGAGGAGGATTGTCTTCATCTTCCCTTTACACGTCTACGATAGACTGAAGGGGATTCACCCATGACTTGGGTGAATACTTTTGAGAAATGAAAGACGTCGCAAAAGCCGTGCTCGTCGGCGAGTTCTTTGAAGGAGAGGGAGCTTTGGTAGATTAGAGAGCAGGCGTGTTCGATGCGCCGCCTCTTTTGGAATTGGCCGGGGGATTCACCGGTGTTTTTGGTGAAGAGCTTGCGGAAATTCTCGTAGTTGAGACCGACGCGATGAGCGGTTTCTTGAGGTGTGAGCCAGCCCTTTTGGCTTGGCTCGGAGAGCAACTGCCTGCTTTCGCCGAGCCACGCTTCGTCGGAGGTTCGATTAGCTTCTGAGTTGGTGGCTGACATGTCTGTAAGCAGACTGATGAAGCGACCGATGGCCCGAAGAGCGTCTGTGTTGTTTTGAAGGGAGGAATGGGGGACGACTGCTTCTAGTCGTCGTCGCCAGTACTCGATGGGTTCGAGGTGCCAAATCGGGTTCGAAGGCGTGAGGAGATTGCTGTGGCGGAGAAGCTCGAATTGTGGACCATTAAATACGATGTAGATTTGCTCCCAGTCGCTACCTTTGTCGGGACCGTAAGAGTGGGCGAATTCCGGGAAAATGAGAAGAGTGTCACCTGGTTTAAATCGACGTTTTATGCCATTAGCGTCGGCATAGTTGCCCTGCCCAGATTGTATAAAGATAAGAGCGTAGTTCCCCAATGTACGCATTGATTCTGGATCAATACCTTTCACTCCTTTAAGGGCCCCTACTAGTAGAATTGAGCCAATCGTGCTACGCAAAGGGGATTTAAGCCAGGATCCGTAATGGATAGGAGGGGATGAAGCCATTTATACCAAAATGTACATATCTAATCCCATTTCAACCATTTAGTTTGTCGGGTTTTTCAGGTATTGTTGAGGCCGTTATCAGCAATGCTTATTGTGCCTATGAAAAACTTAGACCCTATTCCACCTCTCACTTCTTATGGCCACGACCTCGATATGGATGAGAACAAGGTTGGTTTGTTACGCGACTCTTCTGACGCCGCCGAGGATTTCCCTGAACTGCGTCGCCGCCTCGAAGAGGACGGTTATTTGTATATGCGTGGTTACTTAGATCGTGAGAAAGTCCTTACGGCTCGATCTTCGATCACGAGTCATTTGGCTAAGGAGGGGCTTCTCGATCCCGAACATCCGGAGGACGCAGCGATTTGTAAGGAGGGGGAAGGCTTAGTCTTTATGCCAGATCCGGCTCGGGAGAGTGAAAGTGTACAGGAACTTTTGTATTCGGGAAAGTTGACAGATTTTTATAACAAGCTCTACGGAGAGGATATTAGGCACTATGATTTTACCTGGCTCCGAGCTATGCGTCCAGGCAAGGGAACGAATCCTCATTGCGATTTGCCTTATATGGGACGTGGGACGCACAAGCATATGACGTGTTGGATGCCGTATGGAGATATTTCATACGATCTTGGTGGTCTGATGATTTTGGAAGGCTCGCACAAACGAATGGATATGCTGGAGAAGTACGTTTTCCGCGATGTTGACAGCTACTGTGACAATAAACCCGCTCAGAAGAAGCGGGCGGAGGATGGTGGTTGGACGTTTACTGGAACCCTGTCGCACAATCCGCCAGCCTTGCGCGATTCGTTCGGTGGTCGTTGGTTGACTACGGAATTCGAAGCGGGGGATTTTTTAACGTTTGGAATGTTTCTTGTGCATGCTTCGGTCGATAACAAAACCGAGAATACTCTGCGGATATCCAGTGATAGCCGTTACCAAAAGGCGAGCGAACAGATCGATGAGCGTTGGGTGGGGGTTAATCCTCCAGGACACTCCAAGGCTGCTAAGCTTGGGCGTATTTGTTAATTAATTTCAATTATCTATCTTTTTTATTTCTTATGACTCTTTCAAATACCTCAATCGCGAAGACGCGTAGCCCTGGCGGTCGAATGGCAGCCGTTAAAGATATGGCAGGTTTCTTGCGTTCGCTTTTTGAAGTCGAACGCGAGTTCGTTCGTACGGCGAGCACGCTGATTTATCGAATCGGCGATATTGATCTAAAGTATTTGCTTTGTCAGCACATTTGGGAGTCTGCGGGGCATGCCCGTTTTTTGCGCGAGCGTGGGCGTGAGCTCAGTGGCTTCGGTAAGAGCGAATCGATCCGTCAAGAGTACTGTGACATCTTTGAGGAGGCTATTCGCGGAGAGGACTCGATTCAGGTGTTGGCGGGTTTTTATCGAGTGCTGAAGCCCGCGTTGCTGTCGGGCTATCGACATTATTTGGCGGAAACCAACCATTTGGCGGACTGGCCTTCGAGCAAGTTGGTCGAAGAATTCATCTCGGACGAAGAGCGTCATGCTGCGGAAATCGCTCCGTTTCTTGAATCGGTTGATTCTGGGGATTGGGAACAACATTTGAACGGTTGTCTTGGAGCGTTGGGAGGCTGGATTAACGAAAGTCCAGTGGTACCTCTACCGGTTGATTTTGTCTGGTTGGGAAGGGATCAGCCTTATGCACATCCGGAGACCTGCAATCGGGGACAATATCCTGTATGTTCGAGCGTTTTCGGAAGCGACCCGGGGGGTGACCCTATTGTGAGGGAGTGGCTGGATGATCCTGCGACCGATTCGCGTGTGATCCGGATTATGGTCTATGTTTGGCTTATGATGGAGCTGGATGCGGTCGACTATCTGGCAACGGTTTTTTACGATACGAAGGAGGCTCCCTTCGATATGCATTTTGATTTGGCACGGCATCTTTGGGACGAATCACGTCATAGCCAATTTGGATACAGGCAATTGCCGAAGCTTGGAGTGGATCTTTCGACGCTCGAGCACTCGTTGGAGTTATATAATATTCTCGTACAGATGGCGCCGCACGAGCGTTATGCGATGATGACGATGGAGTTCGAGGCGGGAAGTTTTCCTATTAAAGCGAAGCTTATGGATCGAGTGCGTGAACTTAACGATTTCGAAGC